>SVPN01000001.1 GCA_015065805.1 Oscillospiraceae bacterium
TAAAATATCGTTCTTGAAAATACGTTAATTCTGCAATCTCTTCCCGTGTGAAAGTTATACCCTCCGGTGCGACTACCCATTTATGCTCTATATCATTCTCACGATTGATAATCGCTATAATTCTTCCGGTAAATTCAGAAACAGGCTCATTCACACCTAAAATATAAGCGTCCTCTTCTTCGCCATCTGCCGCCATTGTTCCTTTAATATAACCATAGTTTATAGGATAATGTATATCCGGATGCTCAGGATGATAACTACCCAGAGGTCTGTCAACAGTTACAGTAACGATCGGACCTATCATTTCGTATTCTCCTTTGCGGTGTTGATAGAGGCAATGAGAATTCGACGGATCGTTCCGCATTGATTATAAAGGTCAACAGCGGTTTCTCTGTTCAGAATGTCGGATTTTACGAACAACTCCAACCAGTATTCAGTCTCGTAACACTCTTTTAAGGCAATTTGCAATTTGGCAATAAAGTCAGGCTTTCCGTGGGCATAATTTGCTTCGTGAATGTTGGCACCGATTGAGGTGGCAGAACGCTCCAATTGATTGACAAGAGAATAATGTCCTTTGATCGTTTCACAGAGTTTAATTATCTTAATAGCGAAATCCATAGATAATTCAACGAGCTTATTTTCTTTCATAGTCCTCACCTCTGCGGACATTATACCATATTGAATGAAATATTGCTACGCAATATGAAATAATCCTTCGGATTATGAAATATTTTGCCTTAACGGCAAAATGTGAAATAAAATTTGCCCATATTCGCGCAAGCGAATATTTCACATTTGCGAAGCAAATATTTCATAGCGAAGCTATTTCACTTGCCCGCAAGGGCAAATTTCATTGAAAAGAAACAACCTTTGTCTGGTAGACAAAGGTTGTTTCTTTTCTGGTGCAGGAGATGGGACTTGAACCCACACTCCGAAGAACCGGCTCCTAAGACCGGCGCGTCTGCCATTCCGCCACTCCTGCATAAGAACTCCTGCGTTGAGAAACGCAGGAGTTTATATTTATGGATTTGTCAAAAGGAAATCGTCGATCGTTTCGATGATTCTGCCGTCCGCAATCAGCTTGCCTTCTTTGGCAAACAAAGCGGCAACAAGATCGTCGTTGGTTCGTAGCCTGCGGTCAAAGCACAGACCTGCCGCACCGACCTTTTCACCGACGCGGTGGCAGTCCGCACCCGACAGTTGTCCAAGCTCAGGATGTGCCACGGCAAGAAGCATCGCTTTTGCATTCTGGCAGGCGCCGTTTGCGGCGTTATACACCTCAATGCCGTCAAGACAATGAATGAACGGTTGCCATGTGGCGTCAATGTCCGGGCGCATACGGTACGGATGTGCCTGCGCGACATACCCGCCGTAGGCGTGAACGCGGTCACAATATTCCTCTACGGTCAAATCAGGGATATCGGCATTTTCGAGCAGGAAATCCAGATCGATGCCGTAGGTGAGGATCTCTTTTCCCCTGCCGACATAGTGTTCCCAGCCGAAATGCACGTCAAAATCGTGCGCATCACCGAATTCCTTTGCTGTAAGATAGGCTTCGTAATACCGACGCACGCGCTGTTCCCAGGGCCATTCCGTCGGAACCGCACTGTAACCGCAACAGCAATGATCCGTGAACACCATTCCCGCATAGCCACCCTCATAAAACGAGCGTGCAATGTCTACCGCCGGTGCGGCAGCACATTTACTGCACTCCATACAATGCGCGTGGAATTCATACTTATACATAGCCGTTACCCAAGTGCCGCCATACTCTGATCGAGCAGAGCAAGCTTTTCTTCCAGACGAGCCGCCTGCTCACGCGCTGTTGCCACGATATTTTCAGGGGCTTTGTCGGTGAAGGCTTTGTTGTTCAGACGTGCCATCACACCGTCAAGCTGTTTTTGTACGTTGTCGCGCTCCTTCTGCAGACGGGCACGCTCTGCAGCAAGATCCACAAGCTCGTTCATCGGGATCTTGATGGTGGCATCGGAGGTAACGATGCTGACAGCACCGTCCACAGCAAAGCTCTCGCCCACCTGCACCGCCGATGCGGAAGCAAGGCGAAGCATAAACGGTGCACCGTTTTTGAAGGTATCAACAAACGCGGTTTCGATGAACACCTCCGCTTTTTTGGAGGGCGGCACATTCATTTCGGCACGGCGGTTACGGATGGCGCGAATCGCCTCCATAATACGCTCCATTTCGCGCTCTTCCGCGGCAAATGACAACGCCTCATCGTACACGGGCCACGCCGTCTTCATCAGCGTTTCACCGCTGTGCGGCAGGCTCTGCCAGATCTCTTCGGTCACAAACGGCATAAACGGATGCAAAAGCTGAAGCATACCGTTCATCACGTACACAAGTACGCGCTTGGCGTTCATCGCATCCTCGCCCTGCAGGCGGGATTTGCACAGCTCGATGTACCAGTCGCAATAGGTGTCCCAGATAAAGTCGTACAGCTTTTGCACCGCAATACCGAGCTCGAATTTCTCGAGATTTTCGGTCACGGCGGCAACCAGCGTATTGAACTTCGAGAGCACCCACTTATCCTCCATCGTGAGGGTTTCGGGCAAGGACAGCTCCACCTCGTCATCGCCGATGTTCATCAGCACAAAACGGGCGGCATTCCACAGCTTATTGGCAAAATTGCGCGACGATTCCACCTTATCGGGCATAAAACGCATATCGTTTCCGGGGCTGTTACCCGTTGCAAGCATAAAGCGCAGAGCATCCGCACCGAATTCCTCGATCACCTTCAGCGGATCGATGCCGTTACCAAGCGACTTGGACATCTTTCTGCCCTTTTCATCGCGGACAAGGCCGTGGATGAGCACGTTGTCAAACGGAACCTCGCCCGTCTGCTCAAGACCCGAGAACATCATACGCATCACCCAGAACGGGATGATGTCATAGCCGGTGACGAGCGTATCGGTCGGATAGAAGTATTCGAGTTCGGGCGTCTTGTCGGGCCAGCCGAGCGTCGAGAACGGCCACAGTGCCGAGCTGAACCAGGTGTCCAGCGTATCCTCATCCTGATGCAGATGTGTGCATCCGCATTTCGGACAAACCGTCGGATCCTCGCGACCGACGATCGTCTCGCCGCACTCCGCGCAATACCACGCAGGGATGCGGTGACCCCACCACAACTGACGCGAAATACACCAGTCGCGGATATTCTCAAGCCAGTGGAAATAGGTCTTTTCAAAACGCTCGGGAACAAACTGCGTTCTATCGGTCTTGACCGCTTCGATTGCAGGAGCGGCAAGCTCTTTCATCGCCACGAACCATTGTAGTGACACGCGCGGTTCGATGGTCGTACCGCAACGGTAGCAGGTGCCGACATTGTGCACGAGGGGTTCGGTCTTGACAAGGAAGCCGCCCTCTTCCAGATCGGCAACGATCGCCTTGCGGCACTCAAGAATGGTCATACCCTCATACTTGCCCGCAAGCTCGTTCATATGACCGTCTTCGGTGGTCACGGTGATGACAGGCAGATCGTGACGCAGACCGACCTCGAAGTCGTTGGGGTCGTGTGCGGGCGTGATCTTCACAACACCCGTACCGAAATCCATTTCCACATAGGTATCGGCAACCACAGGAATGGCTTTGTTGACGATGGGCAGAATCACGTTTTTGCCGACAAGCGCCTGATAACGCTCGTCATCGGGATGCACCGCGACAGCGGTATCGCCCAAAAGCGTTTCGGGACGGGTGGTCGCCAGCTCCAGATACTCATCCGTGCCTTCGATCGGGTAACGCAGATGATAGAACTTCGCGTCCATCTCCTTGAATTCCACCTCGGCATCCGAGATGGAGGTCTTGCAGTGCGGGCACCAGTTGATCATACGCTCACCGCGGTAGATCAGACCCTTTTCGTACAGACGCACGAACACCTCACGAACCGCCTTGGAGCAACCCTCATCCATCGTGAAGCGCTCACGCTCCCAGTCGCAGGACGAGCCCAACTTTTTGAGCTGTTCAACAATGCGGTTACCGTAAGTCTCCTTCCATTGCCAGGCACGCACCATAAACGCATCGCGGCCGATACCTTCCTTGGTGAGCCCCTCTTTTGCCATAGCCTCGACGATCTTCGCTTCCGTGGCAATGGCGGCGTGGTCGGTGCCGGGCATCCACAACGCTTCGTAGCCCTGCATACGGCGCCAACGGATCAGGATATCCTGCAAGGTGTTATCCAGCGCGTGACCCATATGAAGCTGACCCGTAATGTTGGGAGGCGGCATCACAATGGTATACGGTTTTTTATCGGGATTCACCTCAGCGTGAAAATAACCGCCGTCCATCCAGAAACGGTAGATGCGGTCCTCCACTTCCTGAGGCTCATACACTTTCGCCAACTGTTTTTTGTCTGCCATATCACAGACCTCCTTAACTATTGCAGTTACTACATACTATACCACAAAATCCCTCTTCTTGTAAAGAGAAAACCGCGGGCTAAACGATAATAATTTTCGAAAAAGACAACTTTTCCGTCTTATTTTACGTAAATCTTACGAAATACAGCTATCTTTTCGCCGAACTATTTGTTATAATAATATTGTATTTGTTCCGAGAAAGGCTGTGAACTCCTATGAGAAAGACCAAAATCATCTGCACGCTCGGCCCTGCCACTGACAACGAAGAGGTTCTTCGCGAACTGATCCTGTCGGGGATGGACGTGGCGCGCGTGAATATGTCCCACCAGACACACGATGACCAGCGTGTGCGCATCGATACTCTCAAGCGTCTGCGAGAGGAGCTTGACCGTCCCGTCGCGCTTCTGATCGACACCAAAGGTCCTGAGATCCGTCTTGGAAAGATCAAGAACAAAACGGCTCAGCTGGTTCAGGGTCAGCTGTTCACCCTGACAGCTATCGAGTGCGAGGGCGACAGTCAGCGTGCCTCCGTCACCTGTAAAGAGCTTCCGCAGGACGTCTGCACGGGATGCCACATTCTGATCGACGACGGACTGATCGATCTGGTCGTCGAAGAGATCCACGACAATGACATCGTTTGCCGTGTTCTGAACGGCGGTACCATTTCGTCCAGCAAAGGCATCAATGTCCCCGGTGTACGTCTGTCGATGCCGTTTATGAGTGACCGTGACCGTGCCGACATCGCGTTTGCCTGCGAAATGGATGCCGATTTCATCGCCGCCTCCTTCACACGTCGTGCAGACGACGTGATGCAGATGCGTCAGGAGCTTGAAAAGAATCACAACCACACCATCCGCATCATCGCCAAAATTGAAAACGGCGAAGGCGTGGACAATGTTGACGAGATCATCCGTATGTCCGACGGCATTATGGTGGCACGCGGCGATATGGGCGTGGAAATTCCGCTTGAGGATATTCCCGCCATCCAGAAGGCCATCATCCGTAAAGCCTACAATGCCGGCTTGCAGGTCATCACCGCCACGCAGATGCTGGATTCGATGATGAAGAACCCCCGTCCCACCCGTGCCGAAACCACCGACGTTGCCAATGCCATTTACGACGGCACCAGTGCGATCATGCTGTCGGGCGAAACGGCGGCAGGTGCCTATCCTGTCGATGCGCTCAAAACGATGGCACGAATCGCCGTTCGTGCCGAAAAGGACATCGACTACGCCAAGCGTTTCCGTAACCGCGATTTAGCAGGAGATTCTCCCAACGTCACAAACGCGATTTCCCACGCGACAGTGACAACCGCTCTCGATCTCGGCGCCAGTGCGATCATCACCGTTACCAAGTCGGGTATGACGGCAAGAATGATCTCCAAATTCCGCCCTCCCTGCCCCATTGTTTGCTGCACCACCAGTGAAACCACTCGCCGTCAGATGAATCTGTCTTGGGGTGTGATCCCGATCATGGCGGAAGAAAAAGACAATATGGATGTACTGTTCGACCACGCCGTTGACTGCACCGTAAAAGCCGGATGCATCAAAAACGGCGAGCTGGTCGTCATCACGGCAGGTGCTCCCTTAGGCGTTGCCGGTACTACCAATATGCTGAAGGTTCACCTTGTAGGCAACATCCTCGTGCAGGGTGTCAGCGCGACACCGCACACCGCCTGCGGCAATCTGTGTGTCGTTCAGAACGAAAAGGAAGCGTTTGAGAAGTTCCGTCCCGGTGATATTCTCGTCATCTCGCAGACGAGCAACCGCCTTCTCCCCCTCATCCGTGAAGCGGCGGGCATCATTACGGAGACCCCCGGTCTCAACAGCCACGCCGCGATTGTCGGTATGACACTGGATATGCCTGTACTGGTGGCGGCACAAAACGCCACCAAGATCCTCAAAAGCGGTACGACCGTGACGCTCGACGGCGAACACGGCTGTGTGATGTATAAGAAATAATCGCTATAAATGAAAAGCAGGAATTCTCAAAAAACGAGAATTCCTGCTTTTTTGTTAATGAGTATTGACATACTCGCAAGCGGCAAGAGCGGCAATCGCACCGTCTGCCGCCGCTGTAGTGACCTGACGCACGGTCTTGGTGCGGCAATCCCCCGCTGTAAAGATGCCCGCGCATTTTGTCAGGCAATCCTCGCCCGCATCCACATACCCGCGCACATCCAGATCGATAAGATCGGAAACGATCTCATTTTGCGGTACCAGACCGATTGCCACAAACATACCGTCAAGCGGCAACACATCCGTTGTACCGTCGGCGTTTGAGAGTTCAATTGCCTCGAGTGCTCCGTCACCGATCACGCGGCTGACCGTGGTATTAAACCGCACGGTCACATTGTCGCGTGCCGCCAGTCGGTCGGCAAGTGCCTGCTCGCCCGTAAAGGACGGCAGATTCTGAATCACGTGCACGGTTTTGCAAAGATCGGCAAGCAACAGTGCTTCCTGCAAAGCGGAATTGCCGCCGCCGATGACCGCCACGGTTTTGCCTTCATAAAACGCACCGTCGCAAACCGCACAGAAGGAAATGCCTTCACCGACAAGTGCTTCTTCCCCTTCAAGTCCGAGCATACGGTGCTTGGCACCCGTTGCAACGATCACAGCTTTGGCGGTAAACTCGCCTTCATCGGTGATCACGGTCTTGATCTCACCGTCAACAACACGCTGTACCTCGGCACATTCCACCTCGGCACCCTGCTCTAACACCTGCTCAACGAGCTTCTCGGCAAACTCATTGCCCGAGAGCTCCAAAAACCCGGGAATGTTCTCCACTTTCGGCGAGTAGGTGATCTGCCCGCCGAAGGTGGCTTTTTCTAAAATCAGCACAGACTTGTTGGCACGGCGGGCATATAACGCCGCCGTCAGCCCCGCAGGTCCGCCGCCGATCACAATGATATCGTAAACCATAGTCGAAACCCTTTATTGCGCCAGCATCTTTTTGATGTCGGACACACCCGTAAATTTCGTTGCTTCGCCGTCCTTGACAACCACAAGGGTCGGTGCCTGCTTGACGCCGAACGCCGTCGCCAGATCTGCGTGCTCGTTGGCAAGAAGCTTCTCATAGCCGACACCTGCTTTTTCAAGAGCGGCAACGGCGATCTTGCAGTTCGGGCAGGTCGCCGTAACAAACAGATAGTTGCCATCCGCAATCGCAGGTTCCTCACACGCACAAGCCTGCTCCTCTGATTCCAGAACGCCCGTATGGGTCAGGCGGGAATTCGCAATATCGTACACGCGACGATCCTTATATTCCTGTGCTTTACCGTCGTTCCAGTTCTGGACGGGACGGTAATAGCCGGTGATGCGGCTGTAGACCTCGGTCTTTTCACCGCAATCGGGGCAAACATACACTTCGCCCGCGATATAGCCGTGGTTACGGCAGACCGAATAGGTCGGTGACAGCGTATAATACGGCAGACGATAGTTTTCGGCGATCTTGCGCACCAGTGCCGCCGCCGCTTTCCAGTCGGGCAGTTTTTCTCCGAGGAAGGCGTGGAACACGGTACCCGAGGTGTAAAGCGTCTGCAACTCATCCTGCACATCGAGAGCGGTGAAGATGTCCTCTGTGTAGTCAACAGGCAGATGCGAGCTGTTGGTATAATACGGTGTCTGATCCTCGGTCTTCGCCGCCGTGATGATATCGGGATAGTGCTTGAGATCGTGCTTGGCAAGACGGAACGCCGTCGATTCGGCGGGCGTTGCCTCTAAGTTGTAGAGATCGCCGTATTCGACCTGATAGTCGGACAGACGCTCACGCATATGGTTGAGGACCTTCTTAGTGAATTCCTGCGTTTCCTTATGCGTCAAGTCGGCACGGAGCCAGTTGGCATTGAGACCCACTTCGTTCATACCGACAAGGCCGATCGTGGAGAAGTGGTTGTTGAACGTACCGAGATAGCGCTTGGTATACGGATACAGACCCGCCTCCAACAGCTTGGTGATAACCGTACGCTTCACCTTCAGCGAACGGGCGGCAATATCCATCAAACGGTCAAGACGGGCAAAGAAATCCGCCTCATCCTTTGCTAAATAGGCAATACGCGGCATATTGATGGTGACAACGCCCACAGAACCCGTGGACTCACCGCTTCCGAAGAAGCCACCCGACTTTTTGCGCAGTTCACGCAGGTCAAGACGCAGACGGCAGCACATACTGCGCACGTCGCTGGGCTCCATATCGGAATTGATGTAGTTGGAGAAATACGGTGTGCCGTATTTGGAGGTCATTTCAAACAACAGGCGGTTGTTCTCGGTATCCGACCAATCGAAATTGCGGGTGATCGAGTAGGTCGGGATGGGATATTGGAAGCCGCGGCCGTTGGCGTCACCTTCGATCATAATCTCGATGAACGCCTTGTTGACCATATCCATTTCTTTCTGGCAGTCCTTGTACTTGAAGTCCACCTCTTTGCCGCCGATGATGCAGTTGAGCTCAGCAAGGTCAGCGGGCACCACCCAGTCAAGAGTGATGTTGGTGAACGGCGACTGCGTACCCCAACGGCTGGGAGTGTTGACGCCGTAAATGAACGATTCGATGCATTTTTTCACCTGCGAATACGACAGGTTATCAATCTTGACAAACGGTGCCAGATAGGTATCAAACGAGGAGAATGCCTGCGCACCCGCCCATTCGTTCTGCATAATGCCCAGGAAGTTGACCATCTGGTTGCAAAGGCTGGCAAGGTGACGCGCAGGTGCAGAGGTGATCTTGCCGGGAACACCGCCCAGTCCCTCCTGAATGAGCTGTTTGAGCGACCAACCGGCGCAATAGCCCGTCAGCATCGACAGATCGTGGATGTGGATATCCGCATTGCGGTGTGCATTGCCGATCTCGTCATCGTAGATCTCAGACAGCCAGTAGTTTGCCGTCACGGCACCCGAGTTGCTCAGGATCAGACCGCCGACCGAATAGGTCACGGTGGAGTTTTCCTTGACGCGCCAGTCACTGATGTTCAGGTAGTTGTCCACAATGGCTTTGTAGTCCACCATCGTGGCGTTGAGATTGCGGATCTTTTCGCGCTGACGGCGATAGATGATATACGCCTTGGCGACATCGTCATAGCCCGCTTTGATAAGAACCGATTCAACACTGTCCTGAATATGCTCAACCGAAATCGCATCGTTTTCGATCAGCGGCTCAAACTGCGCCGTTACCTTCAGTGCAAGAAAGTCGATGATGTCGGGGGTGTAGTGACGCTGGCAGGCTTCAAACGCTTGCGTGATCGCCGCGCTGATTTTCAGCAGATCGAATGCAACGGCTTTACCGTCACGTTTTAAAACAGTATACATATACGATTCTCCTTCTTTATTTGGTGTAATTTGTCGATTTGACCTCATTATATCGTATATACTGTTCTTTGTCAACACATCAGACACAAGATATTGTGTTTTTAAAAATTACAATCATGTAATCTTTTTTTCAGACTATACACCGCGAAGTTCCACATTCTGCAGATGTTCCAACGCCGAAAACCGCATCAGATCAAGGGTTTCGCGCGATACCGCGTGCAAATTCTGCCCGATCAGGTCACCCGAATCCACAAAATTCTGCAGATAATACGCAGGAGCACCTTGCAGCATTCGGGCGATCTCCCCTATATCTTGTACCGTGTGATATTCCGCAACGACTGTGGTGCGGAATTCATAGCTGACACGGTTTTCGGATAACAGCGCGATACTCTCAAGGATCGGGGACACATCAAACTCTTCGAGTCCGACCGTCATCCCGTATTTTTCGGGGGTGTTTTTGATATCCATCGCCACGTGATCCACAAGACCGCGCTCGATCAGATTTTTGAGACGGTCGGGGTTACTGCCGTTTGTATCGAGCTTTACAGCATAGCCGAGCGCTTTGACCTGCTCCAAAAACCGATCAAGAGAAGAATGCAACAGCGGTTCACCGCCCGTCACACATACACCGTCGAGAATCCCCTGCCGTTTTTCCAAAAAACGCAGCACCTCTTCCTCGGAATATCGTTCGTGCGGCTCGCAAGGCAATACAAGAGACGCATTGTGGCAAAACGGACAGCGAAAATTGCACCCTTTTGTAAAAAGGGTGCAGGCGGTTTTGGTGGGATAATCGAGCAGGGTCAGTTTTAAGAAGCCGTTAAATTCCATAATTCGTTACACTCCCAGTGCCTTTTTCACATCATAAGCACAAGCAGGGTCGTTCGGGACACCTGCTTCGTAAAATACCACCTGCCGCATCAGATCCTCTATCAGCCCGAGCAGGCGTTCATACAAGACGGCATCCTGCGGACGAAGCGTCTGCGACAGCAAGCGAAAGAGCGCTTCCTGAGGCGGCAAACGACGCACCGATGTTTGCGGTGCACGCGTCAAAAATACGATCGCTTTAAGCGGCACACACACATTGCGGCTGAGCGGTCTTTTTCCCGAAAAAGGTGTTCCGCACGCATAAAACACGCCGTCCATCCGACGCAAAGCCGGTTTATCGTCGTTGATGATCTTCGCGCCGAGTTCCTTGCACCAGAAAGACGAGTGCGTGGATTTTCCCGTGCCGCTTGACGCCGAAAACGCGACAGCCTGTCCGTTATATTCCACTGCGGAGGCGTGAAGCAAAAAGCCGTCAAAGCCGATGAGCTGTTCATAAAACGACGATGCCAGTGCGGCGTATTCTTCATATTCGTCACCCGCACCGACAACGGTCATTTGAGCAACGCCGTTTTCGCAACGGTACGGGTTGGCGCGGGACTGCGTAAGCGGGTATTGCGGTGACATTGACACGGTTATTCCCGCGACAGTATACAGCGGCATCGGTCTTCCCCTCCTCGTTTTTCGGATAAAACAAAACACCCTGCCGTCTTTAGCGACAGGCAGGGTGTTATGAAGCAGAATGAAATCAGCCCGCGGCACCGCCGGTGAGCAGATTGGTGACGATCATACCGACAAGAACAATCACGAAGAACGCAATCGCGATATACTTCGTGAATTTTGCCAGGAACTGATCCCAGGTCTTTGCACGACCCTTATCCATAAACGTATCCGCCGCGCCGCTGATCGCACCGATGTTTGCCTGACGGCCCTGCTGAAGCAGAATGACCGCAATGATGATGATCGACGCAATGATGAGCACGATCGAAATCAAAATTTCCCAAATACCCATAATGTTTGTACCTCCGAATCGACATAGCGATAGTATTTATAAAATAACGCACGGCAAATTATAACACAGTCTATCGGAAAATGCAAGCGATTTTTAAAAATAATGAATAATTCTGCACAGACAGTGTTACACTACCGATTGTCAGCGATTACGTAACGAAACGCGTTTGCCGTAGCCGCTGTCGAAAACCGCTATCGGATAAGGTGAGCAACCTATCGGACAGCGGTTTTCTTGCTTTAGTCCAGTGTGAGCTGTTCGCCGAGATCTTCTTCGGTCAGCGACGAACCGGATGCCGGAAGCGAACGCTTGCGGTAATGCGACGGCTTGACAAAGCGTCCCTCCGTATACAACTCGACCGCTTGCACACGGTGCTGACCGCGAAGCGTCATCACCTGCACGCCGAGTGTAGTACGCGAGGTCTTTGCTGAGACGGCGCCCGAATTAACAAGCAGATAACGCCCCTGCGTCGATTCCATCACAAAATCGGTATCCTCCGTAACGTGATACACCGCCACAAGCGGCGATTTATCGCTGTAGGCGCCGACAAGACGGCGGCGATTGGTCTTGGTAGCATACGCCGAAAGCTCCACCTTTGCCACCTTGCCGTTTTCAAAGAAGAACAGCATATAGCCGCTGTAATCCTTGGTGTTGACCATATAGATCGCATTCTCACCGTCTTCAAAACCGAGCTTCGACGCAACATAATCGCCCATCACGCTGGCTTTGGTATCGGCAAAATCCGACGCCTTTGCCTTGTAGACCGTGCCTTTGTCCGAGAAAAACAGCAGGTCTGTGGCGTTTGTCGTCTCCACCGATTGCATCAGGCGGTCGCCCTCCTTGAGCTTTTGCTCGGCACTCATACGCAGTGACTGCGGGGTGATCTTTTTGAAATAACCCTCTGCCGTAAAGAACAGCGTACACGCATAATCGGGAACCTCCTCTTCCTTGGAAGCGGTATATTCCTCGATATCGGTCGCGTACACGATCGATGTTTTACGGGGCTGTCCGTGCTTTTTGATGACCGCCTTGAGCTCATCGATGATGATGCGGCGTACACGGGATTTACTGCGCAGGATATCCTCCATATCCGCAATATCCTTTTCCAACTGTTCAATATCAGCGGTGCGCTTGAGGATGTATTCGCGGTTGAGGTGACGCAGTTTGATCTCCGCCACGTATTCCGCCTGAATCTGATCGATGCCGAAGCCGATCATCAGGTTCGGCACCACCTCTGCTTCCTCTTCGGTCGCACGGATAATCCGAATAGCTTTGTCGATATCCAGCAGGATCTTGGCAAGACCCTTGAGAAGATGCAGTCGTTCACGCGCCTTATCCAGGTCGTGTCCCACACGGCGACGGATGCATTCCATACGGAATGCCGTCCACTCCTCTAAAAGCTGTCGGACACCGAGCACCTGCGGCACACCTGCGATCAACACGTTGAAGTTACACGCAAAGCTGTCCTCAAGCGGCGTCATCGCAAACAGCTTTGCCATCAGTTTTTCGGGATCCGTATCCTTTTTCACATCAATGGTGATGCGAAGACCGTCAAGGCCGATCTCGTTGCGCACGTCGGTGATCTCACGCAGTTTGCCTGCTTTGACAAGCTCGATGATCTTGGCGATGATCGCTTCGACCGTCGTGGTTGCGGGAATTTCGGTGATATCGATGCAACGGGCGGCTTTGTCATAGGTATAGACCGAACGCACCTTGACACTGCCGCGGCCGGTTTCGTAGATCTTATCGATCTCATCACGGCGATAGATCAACTGACCGCCGCCCGGGAAATCGGGTGCTTTGAGCGTATCCGCGATGACGTGATCGGGATCCTTCATCAGCGCAATCGCTGTTTCGCAGACCTCCGCCAGATTGAACGAGCAAATGTTGCTCGCCATACCGACCGCGATACCGACATTGTTATTGACAAGGATGGACGGGAAGCTCACGGGAAGAAGCGTCGGCTCCTTCATCGTCGCGTCGTAGTTATCAACAAATTCGACGGTTTCCTTATCAATATCGCGGAACAGCTCCTCCGCAATGGGATCTAACTTTGCTTCGGTGTAACGGGACGCGGCGTATTCCATTTCGGAGGAATAGGCACGGCCGAAGTTACCCTTGGACATCACGTACGGATGTAAGAGTGCCTGATAGCCCCTCGACAGACGCACCATCGTTTCGTAGATGGCGGCATCACCGTGGGGATTGAGTTTCATTGTCTGACCGACGATGTTTGCCGATTTTGTCAGACCGCCCTTGAGCAGTCCCATTTTATACATCGTATATAACAGCTTGCGGTGTGACGGCTTGAAGCCGTCGATTTCGGGAATAGCACGGGACATAATCACACTCATCGCATACGGCATATAGTTGCTCTCAAGCGTGTAGGTGATCGCCTGCGATTCCACCAGGCCCGCGCCTTCAATATGGGTATTTTCAGGCAGTGTCAGGATTTTGCTTTCTGCCTTTTTACTCTTTTTCGCCATCGCATTCAAGCCTTTCTGTCCCATTTGATATATTGCTTTCGATTGAGGCGTTCTTCACAGCCGACTGCCGAGAAAAATGCCTGTGCGGCACGGCTGCCGCCGACAGATGCACTGACCGCTTCGCAATTCATACGCAACGCCAGCTCCTCCGCTGTTGCAAACAGTGCCCTTGCCACACCCTTGCGGCGGTACTCCTTATCCACCGCCACCGACACGACCGCCATTCGCGGAGCGCGGTAGGTACGGCGGTCAACGCGCAGATGAATATATCCAAGCATCGCGCCGCGATAAACGGCAACCAGCAAGCGCTCATCCGCGCAATCAAGAATCGCTTTGATCTGTCTTGCAACCTCCTGAACCGAAGAGGAAAGTCCGAAGCACGATTCATTCAGTGCGGCGATCACCTGCGCATCCTCTGCAACCGCGGGACAAACAGAAAAATTCAGCATCGCTTGTCCCTCCTCAGCTCAGATCCACATTTTCAAGATACATCGATCCGAATTCGGCAATGAAATCCTTGCGCCCCTGCAGGTTATCACCCAAAAGCACATCAAACATCATCGCTGTCTTCTCGGCATCCGCAGGCTCCACCTTCACAAGACGGCGGGTCGAGGGATTCATCGTGGTGAGCGACATCATCAGCGGGTCATTTTCACCGAGACCTTTGGAGCGCTGGATCGTGTAACGCTGTCCTTCCAGTTGTTTAAGGATCGCTGCCTGCTCCTGCTCATTATACGCAAAATACGTGTCGGTCTTGGTGTTCACCTCGTACAACGGGGTTTCCGCAATGTAGACATAGCCCTGCTCGATCAGCGTCGGCGTCAGGCGGTACAGCATCGTCAGCAACAGTGTGCGGATCTGGAAGCCGTCAACGTCCGCATCGGTACAAAGAATGACCTTGTTGAAACGAAGCATTGACAGATCGAAGTTGACAAGGTTTTTGTTCGCCTTTGTTTTCACTTCCACGCCGCAACCTAAAACCTTGATAAGGTCCGTGATGATCTCACTCTTGAAAATCTTAGTATAGTCAGCTTTGAGACAGTTGAGGATCTTACCGCGCACGGGGATGATTGCCTGGAAGTACGGGTCGCGCGCCTGGATACAGGCGCCCATAGCTGATTTACCCTCCACGATGAAGAGCTCGCGCTCGGCAACATCCTTACTGCGGCAATCCACAAAGGTGGACACGCGCGACATCAGGTCATTGCCCGATTGCAGGGTCTTTTTGATGTTCAGGCGGGTCGTTTCCGCCTTTTCACGGGAGCGCTTGTTGATGAGCACCTGATCGGCGATCTTGAGCGCTTCCATCTTATTTTCAATGAAATAAATCTCCAGGTTCTGGCGCAGGAAATCCGTCATTGCCTCCTGGATAAACTTGTTGTGAACGGCTTTCTTGGTCTGATCGGAGAAGGTCGCGATGCTTGAGAAGCAGGACGACACAAACACAAGGCAGTCCTGAATATCCTGGATCGTGATTTTGGATTCATTTTTCAGATACTTGCCGTTTTGCTTCAAGAAGGCATCCATCTGCGACAGGAATGCCGATTTGAGCGCCTTTTCGGGTGCTCCGCCCTCCTCCAGCCAGCTGGAATTGTGATAATATTCGATCAGGTTCTTGCGGTTAGAGAAGCAGAACGCCACATTCATTTTCACGCGGTATTCAGGCTTATCCGCACGATCGCGACCCGTGCGCTCACCCTCCCAGAACTGAATACCGGTCAGCGAGTCCTCACCGACAAATTCCTTGACATAATCGATAATGCCGTTTTCATAAAGATAGGTTTCGGTTTCGAAGGTTTTACCCGTCTGAAAACGGAAATCAAACTGCACGCCGGGGTTGACGATAGACTGACGATACAGAATACCCGAAAAATACTCGCGCGGAATCGCAATATCCGTAAAGACCTCTAAGTCGGGCTTCCAACGAATGCGTGTACCGGTATCTTTTTTTGTGTAAGGTTCTTTTTGCAGACCGCCCACATTTTCGCCGCGCTCAAAATGGAGGGTATAGCGGAAGCCGTCACGATGGATCTCGACATCCATATACTCCGATGCGTACTGCGTGGCACACGTACCAAGACCGTTCATACCAAGCGAAAACTCATAGCTTTCGCCGGAGGTGTTGTTGTACTTACCGCCTGCGTACATCTCGCAAAAGACCAGATCCCAGTTGTAGCGTTGTTCCTTGGTGTTGTAATCCACAGGAATTCCGCGACCGAAATCCTGCACCTCGATCGAGCCGTCTTCAAAATACGTAGTGATAATGCGCGTGCCGTGTCCTTCACGCGCCTCGTCGATGGAGTTTGAGAGGATCTCAAACACCGCGTGCTCGCACGCCTCAAGTCCGTCCGAGCCGAAAATAATGCCCGGGCGTTTGCGTACGCGGTCGGCACCTTTTAATTGGGAAATACTTTCGTTATCGTATTCGTTTGTTCTTTTCTTTGCCACGTTTTATACCGTACCTTTCCTGCAAAATCGCATATAAACGCATAGTAATAGTATTATTTTATACTACATTTTGTGGATTTGTCAAGTATCGATTCCAAATATAGCAAAAGTGACATTTTTGACGCAAAAAAGGGTGTGACGCACCGTCACACCCTTTCTATTTTGTCTCCTTCGGGACGGTCGCGGCAAAGACAAGTGCCGTGACCGTCTGCGCTCCGCCGATCTTCAGCATTTTGGCGCACTCGTGCAAGGTTGCGCCAGTTGTAATGACATCGTCTACTATCAGAAGCTTTTGTTCGCGCACATCGGCACAGCAATCGAACACGCCCAGCAGATTTCCCGAGCGTTCGGATTGATGCAACGTTTTCTGCGAACGGGTATCGTAAAGCTTTCGAAGTGCACGCGTAAACGGGATCCCGATCTGTTGTGCAATCTCTTTTGCAAGCAATTCGCTTTGATTGTATCCGCGCTCCAGCTCTTCGCGCTTGAACATCGGCACAAAGGTCACGGCATCAAATGCCGCGGCATCCGCGTGTTTTCGAAGTGCTTTGACCATTTCACTTGCCATAGATTCGATCTGATCGGCGTCGTCCTCCTTTTTGAGCGCAAGCACAGCACGCACCGCACCGTCCTCATACCGCACCGCCGCAATACAACGGTCATAATGACGGCGGTGAGAACGGCAGATACAACAGCTTTTGGTGCGTCCGCAACGATAACAAACGGGATCCTCCATATACGGGATATCAGGCAAGCAATACCGACAGGCAACCTCGTCGGGATCAACCACGCGGTCACAATACAAGCATCGGCGCGGAAAGAACATCCGCAATACCGCTTTTACCCACCTTCTCATAGCGTCAGATCGCCGTCCTGAAGAATATAGGGCAAGCCCGTATAGCGCAACGTGCGTTTGTGGTTGTCCACCATTCGCTGTATCGTCTCCTGACTGCCGACAAGGACGATCAGCTGTTTGGCTCGCGTCACCGCCGTATACAGCAGGTTGCGGTAGCAAAGCTGGGGCTGTTGATGAAACAGCGGGATCACCACCGCATCAAATTCACTGCCCTGACTTTTGTGCACCGTTACAGCATAAGCAGGTTCAAGGTCGCGCGCATCCTCGTGAGAATACACGGCCACACGGTCATCATACCGCACCTTCAGCGACTGTTCGCGGGTATCTACCGTCTCTAAAAACCCGATATCACCGTTGAACACGCCGCTTCCGACCTCCCCGTCATCCTTTGTCCACATAATATCATAATTGTTGCGGGTGTGCATCACCTTATCGCCCTGACGGAGCACGCGTCCCTCCAGCGTGATCTCGGCTTTTTTCGGATCGGCAGGATTGGCAAGATGCTGAAGCATACGATTGAGCTCCACCGTGCCCAGTTCGCCCTTCCGTCCGGGGCACAGCACCTGCAGTCCCTCAAACAGAGAATGCCCGTAAGCGTCGGGTAAACGGCGCATACACAAGTCGGCGACTGTGCGACGCACCTCCTCGACACTGTTTTTGGCAAGGAAAAAGAAATCGCCGTTCTTTTGTGTCAGGATGGGGTAATCCCCCGCAACAATGCGGTGAGCGTTCTTGACGATTCCGCTTTCCATCGCCTGACGGAATACCTGTGTGAGTTGCACGGTAGGCAGAAGCTTGCTGTCGATCAGATCACCCAAAATACGTCCTGCACCGACAGCGGGCAGCTGATCGCAGTCGCCCACCAAAATCAGCCGACAGCCGATCGGCATGGCGCGAAGTAACGCTTCAAACAGCAGGGTATCCACCATTGACATTTCGTCTACGATCACGGCATCGGCATCCAGCGGATTCTTTGAATCGCGGGCAAACACCAGCTCGTCCTCATCGTTCCACTGCACCTCCAAAAGGCGGTGTATGGTTTTCGCCTCCCGACCGGTCAGTTCACTGACGCGATTGGCGGCACGACCGGTAGGAGCCGCCAACAGCACCCGCTCGCCGTAGCTTTCGAGAAGTGCTATAATACCGCGCAGAGTCGTGGTTTTACCTGTACCCGGTCCGCCTGTAAGGATCAATATCCCCCGCTCCACAGCCTCAAGGATCGCGCGCTTTTGCTCATCCTCGTACAGGATATGAAAATTCTTCTCAAGAGCGGTGATGCGCAGATCGATATCGTCTTTTTTCACGGCAGGCATCGTCGAAAAATCGGCAACACGGGTGGCAATATAGCGTTCGGCGTGGTAGAGGTTCGGCAAAAACCACAGTGTATCCTTTTCGATCTCGACACGATGAAGCTCCATCCCCCGCTCCGACTCATACAGACGGTTTTCCACGCCTTCAAGCTCCGCGCCGAGCATCGACGCCGTTGTCGGCACAAGCTTACTCTGCGGCAGGCAAGTGTGCCCGTTGGACAGATTATGCCGCAGTACGTACTGAAGTCCCGCATCCACACGGCGCGGATCGTCGGGCGGACAGTGCAGCTCCTGCGCAATCGCATCCGCCCGCTCGAACCCGATACGCAAACCCGACGAACAGAGAATATACGGATTGTCACGCAACGTATCGACCGTTTTCATTCCGAACCGTTTGAAACAACGCACCGCTTCGGACGGTGTCAGACCGTATCCCGAAAACGCCAGCATCACCTCACGCAATCCGAACTGTGCCGCAAACGCCTCGCCGATCTCCTCCGCCTTTTTGACGGAGATTCCGCTGATCTGTGCCAGACGACGCGGTTCCTTTTCCATCACCGTCAAGGCACCGTCGCCGAAGGTCTGAATGATCTTCATAGCAAGTGACGGACCAATGCCCTTGATGGTTCCCGAGGCGAGATAACGATAGATCGCTGTCGTGTCGGTGGGAAGGTAGCGTTCGCACATCTGCGCGCGGAACTGCTTGCCGAAGGTTGCGTGTTCGACCCAACGCCCCCGCAGGCGAACCGTTTCGCCGACCGACACCATCGGCAATTCGCCGACCACCTTCCGGATCCCGTCGGATTCCGTTTCGAGATCCATTACCGTCCAGCCGTTTTCCTGATTACGGAACACGATGCGGTCAACACTGCCGCAAAGCTCTTCTTCCACGCCGCTCACCTCTTTTCGTTTTGTATACCAGTATTATACACATCCGTCACGATCTTCGCAAGACCTCAGCACAAGAATTTCCAAGCAATACACGGACAATCTTCTCGGACTCCTCTGTACTTACGGTGCCATGCGTACAAAGCGGGACACGCCATTCCTTTGACAGCCATTTTCCGTACCGTATCTGCTGTTCCAGATCCTCCCGATCGTTCAGGATCAGTAACACCGACACATTCGGTCTCGACGGTCTGAGCAACCGTTGAGCAAGTGTCATCATTCCGCGCGCAAAGCCGTACAAAGCGAGCAACAGTACGATGCACAGCGCCGTTTTTTCCGCAACCCCCATATGTTCTCACCCTTTCCGCAGACAACATCCCTCCTCTGCCCGCCTCTTGCCTGCTCTTTGGCAGTATATGCAAAAGAGGCGGACTATGACAAAAGAGGTGTCGGATGACACCTCTTTTGTATTCATATCAGTTCCAATGCAAGACGTACCATATCCGAGAAGCCTGTCTGGCGTTGTTCAGGCGGTAACGCCTCGCCCGTATACAGATGATCGGAAACCGTCAGGATCGTCAGCGCGCTTTTTCCCGCATAAGCGGCGTTCATATACAGTGCCGCCGCTTCCATCTCTACGCCCAAAACGCCCATACGCTTCCATTTGTCGCGGGCGGTCACATCGGCATTGTAAAACATATCGCTTGACAGCACATTACCGATGCGTACCGACAGCCCGAGTGCCTGTGCCGCATCCTGCGCACGTCGTAACAGCGCGTAATCGGCAAGCGGCGCAAAGGTGCCGGGAAGCCCGTACTGAGAGGCGTAGTTGGAGTCGGTGCAGGCACCCATCGCCAGCAGTACATCGCGCACCTTCACATCGTCGGCATAACCGCCTGCCGAGCCGATGCGGATGATCGTATCGACATCGTATTCGTGATACAGCTCATAGGTGTAAATGCCGATGGAAGGAATGCCCATACCGTGTCCCATCACCGACACGGTTTTCCCGTGATAGGTGCCTGTATAGCCGAGCATCCCGCGCACGGTATTGAAGCAGACCGCATCCTCTAAAAAGGTTTCCGCGATCCATTTGGCGCGCAAGGGATCTCCCGACATCAGTACCGTTTTGGCAATGGCTCCCTTTTCCGCTTTGTTGTGAGGAGTACCCATACAGCAGACCTTCTTTCTGTTTTTCTTCATTATATCATAATATCCGCGAAATTTTCAATTTGTTTACAGAATATTTTTCAAAAAACGATAGGCAAACAACATATTTTATGGTATTATCATAATAGTATATTATAAAGTGATTCAGAAAGGAACTACATATATGGGAAATCCGAACTATTCCGACATTACACCTGCCGTGCGCAAGCTCGCAGCTGTCTGCATCGAAAACAGCCGTATTGAGCAGTCGCTTTACGATCACTATCAGGTAAACCGCGGTCTGCGCGACCTGAACGGCAAAGGTGTCCTGACCGGTCTTACCGAAATTTCGGAAATTGTGTCCTCTAAAGAGGTGGACGGCAAAACCGTCGGCTGTGAGGGTAAGCTCTACTACCGCGGCATTGACATTGAAGACATCGTTGACGGCTTTGTAAGTGATCCGCATCCGGGCTTTGAAGAGATCACCTATCTGTTGCTGTGCGGTCATCTTCCGAGCAAGGAACAACTGGCAGAATTTCAGCAGACATTGGCAGGCTACCGCACACTTCCCACCAATTTTGTCCGCGATATCATCCTCAAAGCTCCCAGCAAGGATATGATGAACACCCTTGCCAGAAGCGTTCTGACGCTGTATGCGTACGATGACAACGCCAATGACATCTCCATTGACAACGTGTTGCGCCAATGCCTGCAGCTGATCGCTCTGTTCCCGCTTTTATCGGTGTACGCTTATCAGGCGTATAATCATTATCAGCTCGGACAAAGCCTGGTCATCCACCATCCCCAACCGCATCTCTCCACCGCAGAAAACATCCTGCATCTGCTTCGTCCCGACAGTAAATACACAGAGTTGGAAGCCAAGATCTTAGACATTGCACTCGTGCTTCACGCAGAGCACGGCGGCGGCAACAACTCCACCTTCACCACGCACGTGGTATCCTCCTCGGGCACAGACACCTATTCAGTCATCGCCGCCTCCCTGGGCTCTCTCAAAGGTCCCAAGCACGGCGGTGCCAACATCAAGGTCGTGCAGATGTTTGAGGATATGAAGCAGCAAGTCAAGGATTGGACGGATGAAGAGGAGATCATCACCTATCTGCGCGCTCTGCTTCACAAAGAAGCCTTTGACAAAGCAGGGCTGATCTACGGTATGGGCCACGCGGTATATTCCCTTTCCGATCCGCGTGCATGCATCTTCAGCCGCTATGTCGAACAGCTTTCCGAAGAAAAGGGAATGCAAAAGGAGTATGTACTGTACTCAGCAGTGGAACGACTTGCCCCGAAAATCATCGCCGAGGAACGCCGTATGTACAAGGGTGTCAGTGCCAATATTGATTTCTACAGCGGCTTTGTGTACCGTATGCTGGATCTGCCTCCCGAGCTGTATACCCCGATTTTTGCCATCGCACGTATTGCAGGCTGGAGCGCGCACCGCATTGAAGAGCTGATCAATGCCGGCAAAATCATCCGCCCTGCTTACAAAAACGTTTGCGAACGCGGTGTTTATGTCCCGTTTGCCGATCGTTGACTTGACGAATCCCGTTTTTCGTGGTATAAATGATATGTATAAACAAATGATGTTTATCGGAGGTTTGTTATGAAACGGATCACACGTTTACTTTCTTTCCTGTTAGCCTTCGTCATTCTGTTAGGTGCGACGCCGTTTTCGGCAACTGCTTCTGCAAGCGGTGACTATGAATACACGGTCAATGAGGACGGTACGGTCACCATCACCGCCTACAACGGAACAGACGCCGATGTGGTCATCCCTGCGCAGATCAACGGCGCGGATGTGACGGTGATCGGTGAAAATGCTTTCAAGAACACCGCTTCTCTTATCAGCGTTTCGTTCCCCGAGACGCTCACGACCATCGAACCGAATGCTTTTGAAGCGTGCACCTCTTTGAAAGCCGTTGTATTTCCCGATTCGCTGACATCGGTCGGCGATTACGCGTTCTTCAACTGCGGATCGTTGAACAGCGTCACCTCCACCCCGTATCTTTACGACATCGGCACACACGCCTTTCACAATACCTCGTGGTACATCAACGCTCCACTTGGTTTTCTGTATGTCGGACGTGTGCTGTACCGCTATATCGGTCTGACCGACGACAACGCTGTCATCCAAGTCCCGGATTATACCGCGGCAATCGCGCCCAACGCCTTTGAAGGTCAATACAGGATCGACAAGATCCTGCTTCCTGTCGGCATCCGTCGCATCGGAACCTTCGCCTTTAAAAACTGCTACAACATCAGCGAAATCCGCATTCCGCCTTCCGTGACAGTTATCGGTGAACACGCGTTCTTCAACGCCGGTCCTGTCCTGAAGGGTGCCGCTGAATCTACGATTGATTCCTATGCAACCGAGCAAAAGCTTCCGTTTGAAGTCGATAATACTCTCGATTACCTTGACGGCGATATGGATAAAGACGGCGAGGTTTCCAGCTCGGATATCCGCGTGATGATGAAAGCGGTTGTCTTGTCGGAGGACTGCGATCACGAACGCTTCCTCAGCTGTGATATTGTATATGACGGCAAGATCACCACGGGCGATATCCGCGAATGGATGCAGTTGACCATCGCTTAATCCTATAAACTGAAAACCGCGTTTCCGAAAAATCGGAAACGCGGTTCTTTTTATTGTTCAAACGATTCTGTCACAGCAAACGCCGCAAGCAAGCCCTGTGCAACAGCAGTTGCCACCTGATACGGTTTGCCGACGCAATCCCCCGCCGCATACACACCGGGAATATTGGTTTGGTAGTGTTCATCCACCAATATACGATTGCCGTCCGTCGCAAGACCGCTGATCAGCGTTGCAGGAGCGGCGGCGTTTCTCAGAGCAAACACCACGTCGGCAGAAAGCGTGCCGCCGTCGGTGCGAAGCGTGATCGGTTCGCCTTCTTCCACCGCCTTCGGCGTTGCCTGCACAAACGAAATCGTTTGTGCGAGGCCATCGGGACGGCGTTTACCGACCACTGTGACCTGCACTCCGATCTCGGTCAGCAACGCGGCTTCTTCTGCAAGATCATCCGCATCCCCGATAACGAGAGCGCGTTTGGAGCGGTAGAGCATACCGTCGCAGGTCGCACAGTAGCTGACGCCGCGTCCGATACGATCGTCCTCCCCTTCCAGGCGCTTCGGTATTGCCGCACCGATGGCGAGGATCACACGGCGTGACTCCGCCACATCGTTGCCGATCGCCACCATAAAGCGGTCTTTATACGGCGCGATCGACAGCACACGACCGTGACGGAATTCCGCCCCTGAGGACAGTGCGTCCTCCTTCATCTTTTGCAACATTTCAAGACCCGTTACACCCGCCATACCGACATAGTTATCCACCTTCGGACTGCGAGCAAGCGGATTTGCCGTAATGTCGCTCGAGATGATCAGGCAGGTCTTGCCCCGCGCGCGAAGATTTACGGCAGCAGAAAAGCCTGCAGGGCCTCCGCCTACAATGATCACATCATACATACATCGATTTCCTCTCAGGCACGGTGCCAGCGAACGCCCTGCGGCGTATCCTCCAGCACAATGCCCATTGCTTTGAGTTCGTCGCGAATACGGTCGGATTCCGCCCAGTTTTTCTCTTTGCGGGCTTGGGTACGCGCTTCGATCATCGCCTCGATCTGCGCATCGTCATCACCCTTTGCGGGTTGACGCTCGTACAGAAGGCCGAGAACATCCGTCAGCTCGCGGAACGCCGCACGCGCTTCCACGCACATTGATGCCGACAGTGCGTTGTCACGAAGTGCGAGGTTGATGTCCTTGACCATCTCGAACAACGCCGAGATCGCATCCGCCGTGTTCATATCGTCGTCCATCGCCTCAATAAACTGCTCACGACGCTTGACAATGCTTTCCTTCATTGCCTCATCCGCAGTGCCGTCGCCACCGTTCTGTGCGGCAAACTCCAACGCAGAATCGCAGTTGTAAAGGCGGTCAAGTGCCGCAATGCCTTGCTCGATGATCTCGGCATTGTAGTTGATAGGCATACGGTAGGACGACGAAATCAGGAAGAAGCGGATCGCTTCGTAACCGTACTGATTCGCCACATCACGCACCGTGAAGAAGTTGTTGAGAGACTTGGACATTTTCTTATTATCGACATTAATGTAGCCGTTATGCATCCAATAGCGGGCAAACGGCACACCGTTGCAGCATTCGCTCTGTGCGATCTCGTTTTCGTGGTGCGGGAAGATCAGATCCTGACCGCCGCAGTGCATATCAATGCTTTCGCCCAAATAGCGTCTCGCCATTGCCGAGCACTCAATGTGCCAGCCCGGGCGACCGTTGCTCCACGGAGACTCCCAATAAGGCTCGCCCTCCTTGGCGGCTTTCCACAACGCGAAATCCAGCGGGTCTTCCTTGTCCTCGCCAACCGAAATGCGCGCACCGCTTTCCAGATCGTCGATCGGCTGATGCGAGAGCTTGCCGTATTCCTCACATCTGCGGGTGCGGAAATACACATCCCCGTTGGCGGCTTTATACGCATAGCCCTTGCGCTCAAGCTCGGCGATAATGGCAATGATCTCATCCATATTTTCGGTCGCTTTGGGATGAACGGTCGCTTCGCGGACACCAAGCCCCTTAGCGTCCGTCCAGAACTCCTCAATATAACGCTTGGCGATCACATCATAGGTCGTGCCCTCTTCGTTTGCGCGACGGATGATTTTATCGTCGATATCCGTAAAATTCTGAACAAAGCGAACATCCATTCCGCGCCATTCCAGATAGCGGCGCAACACATCGAATACGCACAGCGGACGGGCGTTACCGATGTGAATATAGTTGTACACCGTCGGACCGCAGGCATAGATGCGGATCTTGCCTTCTTCCAAGGTCTGCAGTTCTTCTTTTTCACGGGTCATCGTGTTGAAAATTCTCATAACGGATCCTACCTTTCCGAATTATCCTTCATCGGACGCTCCCGTAAGAGCATCCAGTTGCTTTTTCATTTGCTCTAATTCCACACGCATTTTGCAAAGCTCCTGCGAAACAGGGTCGGGAATGTGGATCTGATCCAGCTCCTGATCCACCTTTTGCCCGTTACATCGCACCACGCGCGCAGGAACACCGACGGCGGTACAGTTATCGGGAATGTCGTTGAGCACCACAGCACCCGCCGCGATGCGGACATTGTTGCCGATGCGGATCGGGCCGAGCACCTTGGCGCCTGCACCGACCATCACGTGATTCCCGAGGGTCGGGTGTCGCTTTCCTTTATCTTTACCCGTACCGCCGAGTGTCACACCCTGATAAATCGTGCAATCATCACCGATCTCTGTGGTCTCACCGATCACAACGCCTGTGCCGTGGTCAATGAACAGCCGTTTACCGATCGTCGCATCGGGATGGATCTCGATATTCGTGCGACGCACACAGTTCTGAGAGATCCATCGCGCTAAAAACTTGAAACCGTGCTTGGAACACCAATTGGCACGGCGATGAGCGCGCACAGCTTTCAGACCGTTGTATAGCAGTAAAATTTCAATTGTCGAGCGAGCCGCAGGGTCTTTTGTGCGGATCGTCTGAATATCCTCTCTGAGTTGCTTGAACATTAAAACCGCTCCTTTAGCAGTCTTCTTTAAAATAGTGGCGGAATTGCCAGAAATACTGCACGCCCGAAATGCAGGTCAGCGCGACAGAAATCCAGATAAAGATCTGCGAAATCAGAATCGGCAACGAGGTGGCAATCGGCGGAAGCTGTGTAAGATATGCCGCACAAATATCCTGCCACGTCAATGCGCACATCATCGCAATGATCGCAACATACTGCGCAACGGTTTTCAGCTTACCCGAAAAGCTCGCCGCCACAACCGTGCCGTCCTTTGCCGCCATCAGGCGCACAGAGGTCACCATAAACTCGCGCGTCATCACCAGCATCACAGCCCACACATCGGTCACGCCGATGGCAAGAAACACTAAAAACGCCGCGGTTGTCAGC
Organism: Oscillospiraceae bacterium; assembly: GCA_015065805.1. Lineage (GTDB taxonomy): Bacteria > Bacillota > Clostridia > Oscillospirales > Acutalibacteraceae > RGIG1959. The sequence goes on from SVPN01000001.1 coordinate 26,616, forward strand.
ATTTTATCGGCGATCGGATCCAGAAACTTGCCCAGATTGGTCACAAGGTTGCGCGAACGGGCAATCTGTCCGTCAAAATAATCCGTCAGCGACGCCATGCCGAACACCGCCAATGCCGCTACATAATGAAACGGAAACGGCCACAGAAGAAGCACCATATAAAGAGGCACCATCAGAATCCGTGCCAGGGTCAGTTTATTCGGAAGATTCATTTACACGCACTCTCCAATCAGATCCCAATCCATATAATCCGTGATCTCCACCTGCACGAGATCGCCCGCTTTTACAGGCACATCAGCGGTGAAAAACACCTTGCCGTCAATGTCAGGCGCATCGGCGGCAGTTCTGCCGAACCAGCATTCGGCATATTTGTCAAAGCTCTCCACAAGCACCGTGACCGTTTTGCCGATCTGTGCTTCTAACCATTCCTGCGAAATACGATCCTGCTGTTGCATCACAATATCGCGGCGCTTTTCCTTGACAGCTTCCTCGACCTGATCCGGCATTGATGCCGCTATTGTGCCCTCTTCCGCTGAATACGCAAAGCAACCAAGGCGCTCAAAGCGTGCATCCTGCAGGAACTCACAAAGCTCTTCAAAATCCTCATCCGTCTCGCCCGGGAAGCCCGTCATCACGGTGGTACGCAACACGATCCCCGGAACCGCTTCACGAATATGCGCGATAAGTGCCGTCAGGCGTTCACGGTCACCTGTGCGGCGCATCGCTTCAAGCACCTTTCCGCTGGCGTGCTGCAACGGAATGTCCATATATTTCACGATCTTCGGTTGCGATGCGATCACACGCAACAAGTCCTCCGAAATATGCTCGGGATAGCAATACAGCAGACGGATCCACTCCAAGCCTTCAATCTCGCAAAGACGCTCTAAAAGCTCAGGCAAACGGCTTTCACCGTAAAGGTCTTTACCGTACAGCGTGGTATCCTGAGCGACAAGAATCAATTCCTTCACGCCGCTTTGAGCAAGAGCGGTGGCTTCCCCGACCAGTGTATCGATTTCACGACTGCGCAACCGTCCGCGGATGTGCGGAATAGCACAATACGTACAGCAGTTGTCACAGCCGTCACCGACGCGCATATACGCAAAGAACGACGGGGTTGTCAACACACGGGCACCGTCAAGCGACCAACACTGTCTGGAAGGGAAACGGTACACAGCGTTGTCATCCATCACCGCGCTCACAATATCGGCAATGTCGCCGTTGGCCCCCAGTCCCAGAACCGCATCACACTCGGGGAGTTCGTCCGCAAGCTCCTGCTTATAACGCTGAGCGAGACACCCCGTTACGATCAGCTTCTTGATTTGCCCCTCTTTTTTGAGCTGGGCAAATTCCAAAATGGTCTCAATGGCTTCCTGCTTTGCCGATTCGATAAAGCCACAGGTGTTGATGATCACAACCTCGGCAAGCGCGGCATCCGCCACGATTTCCAAACCTGCCGTTTCCAATTTTGCAAGCATCAGTTCGGCATCCATCTGATTCTTCGGACAGCCCAAAGACACCATTCCCACTCTGATTGCCATAGTATCGGCTCCTTTATTCCTCATCTTCTTGTTCCAGGCGACTCCACGCCCGTGCGGAAACCGTATACGAAAAACCGTATCTCGCCAGCATTCCTAACGCTTTTTCACGCTGTTTGGCATCCGCACAAGCGGTATACCGTTTTTTTCGAAGCATCGCAAGTGCCTGCTCTTCCTCGGTATCGTCAAGCTCTTCCACAGCCGCGGCGATCACCTCGCGCGAAAAGCCTTTTTCCTGCAACGCCATTGCAACACGCCGTTTCGGGTAAAGCTTGCGCTCCTGCATATCGCGCGCCAGCATCGACGCATATCGCGCGTCGTCGATCAGACCGCATTCGCAAAGGCGAGAGACCGTTTCCTGCGCAAGCGGACGGTCGATTCCTGCGCGGAACAGCTTCTGAACAAGCTCACCGCTGCCATAGTCACGACCGGAAAGATAATACAGCGCTTTTTCGCGCGCGCGGTGAGACAACGATCGTTCACAAAGGGTCTGCCATTGTTCATCGGACAGATTGTCGCCGACAACCAACGCACTGTATTCCCATACGGTTTTGTCGATCTCACCTTGCTGTCCGTCATCAAAGGAGATCGTATACAGATGTTGTTTTGCAGGTTTCACCGAAACAACAAGCATCTCTCTCCCACCTTTGCTTAAATCCGCCCCATACCATCAGGTTCGGATTCCTATAGATATACACGTTATCATTATATCTTTTTCTCTATAAAAATGCAATATGAAATCTTAAAAACAACGGTGAATATTTAAAAAAAGGACAGAGACATACAGTCTCTGTCCTTTTTTTCATTGGATACTCAGCCTTCGGTTCTCTTTGCGTGGCAGGCGCTGCAGTACACATCGCGACCTTCACGGGGCTCAAACGGAACAACCGCTTCGCCGCCGCACTCTGCGCAAACCGTCGTGTACATTTTACGCTCGCCTCTGACCGCATTCTTACGTGCATCGCGGCAAGCCTTGCAACGCTGGGGCTCATTCACAAAGCCCTTTTCGGCGTAAAACTCTTGCTCGCCGGCCGTAAAAACAAACTCCGCACCGCATTCTTTACACACCAATGTTTTGTCTTCGTACATAATACTGTACCTCTCTTTGAAAAAATTTGCCTCTCGCCGAATTTCGGGGATGTATGTTTACTGGTGGGTAAAACGGCCGGGCATAAATATTGTGAAATGCCAAAGCATTTAACACCTATTTATTTGAGAACACTTTTGAGCTTCCGTCGGATGCGTTGAATCGCATTGTCGATGGATTTTGCGGGCACTTGCAATATCTGCGCGATCTCACCGTAGGAATAGGAAGACATATGCAGGATCAGAACACGATATTCCAGTTCCGACAGTACACCTTTTAAACGGGATAAAAGAGCAAGCTCTTCTTCTTTTTCAAGCACAAACCGATCAGGAGAAAACACCTGTTCCTCCGTTTCGCCGTTGCTCAGCTCCATAGGCGACTCGTGCGGGATCTCCACCTCAGGTACCGACCGCAGAGCGTTAAGCAACCGACGACGGACACACACGCGGGCAAACGTCAGAAACGATGCACCGCCATCCGTCCGATACGCTTTTGCGGCAGATAACAGCCCGAGCGATGCCTCCTGCAGCAGATCATCCGCATCAACAGCAGACGGACGAAAACGGGCGGTTTCCTGACGGATCATCGGCATACAGATGTCTAACAGCAACTCGAATGCCGATTCATCTCCGAGGCGGATCCGTTCAAGTATGGTTTGCTCTTCCGAGAAATCTTCGCACAACGGCAACATATCACCCCGTATAAAAAGTGACAATCACCCGTTGCAATAGGAATACAACAGGTGATAGATAGGTAGTGAAATAGTCGTATTTCTTTAGTATAAATTAGTATACTCTCTTTTTTTCTAAAAGTCAACTTGAATTTTGAAAAAAATTATTACATTTAGAAAAAAATTGATAAAAGGTGGTAATAGATTTGTATAAATTTACCAATGAACCTTATCGTTTGTTGGTACTTATCAACGGAAGCTCCCAATCGGAAAAGAAAAAAGTCATCGGCGGTTCATCAATTACCAGGGATCGGGGTAAACCCGACTCCTCATCAAACACGAGCCCCCCTGCTTGTGTCGGGGCGTGAGACGCCGTTGCGGCATTTAATGCATCCGCAAGCGTACGGATCACCGAACATTGCGGCAGATAAGCAGCAGGAACATCCATCTCAACGCCGAGATACTCAAGACGAACGGTTTGACCGTCATACAGCATTGTCAGTCCTTGCAATTCCTGCGGTTGCGAAAATGTCAGCGTCGTTTTCGCGGGATCTGTGCGGTCAAGCTCTGCCGCAACCGACACTCCCTCCAAGGAGCACTCGACCCGACAACGAAAACCACTCACGACCGGAGAAGTCGATCGGACAGAGCAGGATGTAAGCAAACACAACCCAAGCAGTATACAAGCAAACCGATACACCGAGCATCACCCTCGCTTTTCAAATTGCGAAAGCAACATCGGCAGTTCCCCGAGCAGATCCGTCGGGAGCATTCCCGTCTCGCTTAACCGCTGAGCAGTTCTGACTGCCGCTAAGCTGTGCAGATGCACGGCGGTCACACTCGCACGATACGGATCGGTACCCTGCGCAACAAGCGAAGCGATCATTCCCGCAAGCACATCGCCGCTCCCACCTTTTGCGAGACCCGAACACGGGACTGTATTGATGTACACCCGCTCACAAGGATCCGCGACCAACGTATGGGCACCTTTCAGAACGACAGTAGCACCGGTTTGCTTGCTCAGGCGAATGGCGGATGCAAAGCGATCACGCTCCACCTCTTCCACGGAACAGCCAAGCAAACGTGCCGCTTCTTTCGGGTGCGGTGTCAGCACCAGCGGTATACCGCTGTCGGACATTGCTTTCCATTCATCTATATGCCCGATATACGCATTTAGACCGTCCGCATCCAAAATTTGCGGAACACGAAGCTTGGGAAGCAATTTGCGGATCATGGCGGCCGTGTGTTTATTGCGCGATAGTCCGGGTCCGCAAAGAAACGCAGCGGAGCTTGCGCCGTTGACCGCTCCCGTAATCTGCTGAACAGCAGAAAACGCAAGACCGCCGTCCTTCGTTTCCTCAAGCGGATGATACACCGCTTCCCACAGCTGTCCCGCTACAATCGGATAGATCGACGCAGGTAAAAACATATGCACAAGCCCGACGCCGAGACGCATAGCTGCTTTTCCGCTGAGCATAGATGCCCCCGCCATACCGAAGCTACCCGTCAGGGAAAACACCGTACCGTAGGTACCTTTGTGAGAATCCGATCGACGGAAGGTCAGACCGGCAGGAACCGTGTCGCAAAGAATCGGATACACGTGAACGGCATATGTATGAACCAGATCCTGCGGGATACCGACATCAAACACGCGGATATCGCCGCACACAAACGCACAACGTTCATACTGCATGCATCGTTTTTGCATTGTAAATGTCAGTGTATACGACGGTACAAGCAGCTGCGGATCAAACGCATCCTCATCCGCCTGCATACCGCTGGGAATATCCACGGCAACGATCGTGCCTTTTGAACGTTTGCGAACATCCTTAAACACACGTGTTACCTCTTCAGGCAACGAACCGTGAAAGCCGATACCGTACACGGCATCCACCGCCACAAATCTTTCACATTCCTCCTCAACATCCTTATCCGGCATAACGTCGGCATATTGTTCGGAAGTATACTGTTCGGAAGGAATGATTCTCACATTCGGTAATTGTGACGCCTGACGGTACATCTCCTGCGCAATTGCCGTTTGCGGTTCCCCGAAGCGGATGACCGATACCGTATTGTCGGGAAATGCCTTTGCAAAGCACGTTGCCATCTTGTAGCCGTCACCGCCGTTGTTTCCCGCACCGCACAGAATCAATACGATCGACTCCGCATTGACAACTCCTTTGTTTATCAGAAAATCCGCCGCTCGGGAGCCGGCATTTTCCATCAGGGTCAGATAGGAAATGCCGTTGCGATCTGCTTGCTCCTCCAGCTCACGCAATCGACGGCTGTAAAGAAAGGATTCGTATCGCATAACACCTGTCACTCCTTACGGTTTACATCTCGCGACGGGCACGGTCGGTCTCAATACGTACCTCACGTGAAAGCCCCTTGCAAAGTGCTTCCAGCACTTCACGGCTCGGCTCAAACAGCACCAGCGTGTAGCCTTTTTTGCCTTGGTAGGCAAAAGCCCAGGTCGCTTGATTTTTAGAGCGTGCCGCCATCACAATTCGGTCAAACTTCATATCCGACGGCACTTGCGCTACGGGCAACAGAAAATCAAGTTTTGCTCCGCGCACACGCACGATCTTTTTGCGCTCGCGCCTGGCAACGATCTGATCAATATCGATCTCACCGTTGGTAACTTCATATTCCACTTCCGTACTCTGCATAGACGCGACCCAGTAGATGCCAAAGCCGCTGAACGCCGCAATCGGAAGAAATGCCATCGGCAAGAAGATGAGCGATGCCGCGCACGCTCCGAGCAACACAACAACGGCACCGATCACCACCAGCACACGCTTGGCGGTCATCGACTGTTTGACGATCTGTTCGCAAAACACATCCATTTGAAACACCTCTTATATGAATACTTATACTCAGTATACCAGTTTCTTTTGGTTTTTGCAATGCTTTGGCTTGACCTTACGCCACTTTTTCGCTATGATATAGGATATACATAAGAGGTGAAAACAATGAACTTTGAACAAGCAACTGCTTACCTGACATCCTTAAAACCCGCCGGCATACAGATGGGGCTTGAGCGTATGCACACTGCCTGCGAAGCCCTGTCCCATCCCGAGCGGGCGTATCCTGCCGTTCATATCGCGGGCACAAACGGAAAGGGTTCCACCGCCCGTATGATCGCCGCTATGCTGACCGCAAACGGATATCGCACGGGCTTATACACCTCTCCGATGATCACCGACATCACCGATATGATCCTGATTGACGGTGTTCCCGTGACGCCCAAGGAGTTTGCCGCGTGTGTCACGGCCGTGCGCCACGCCGTCCCTGAGGGTCTCTCCGAATATGAATGTCTGACAAGCGCGGTATTTGTCTGTTTTCAAAGACAAAAGGTCGATATTGCCGTGATCGAATGCTGTATGGGCGGTGAAACCGACGCCACAAATATCATCCCTCCCCCGCTTTGCGCAGTCTTTACGCCGATTGCAAAGGATCACACCGCTTTTTTGGGAGACACGGTCGAAGAGATCGCCTCGTGCAAGGGCGGTATCATCAAAGACGGCTGTGATGTGATATGTGCCGCTTCGATGGACGAGGACGCGCTCGGAGTGCTTTTTGAAAAAGCCGCACAACACGGTGCGACGGTTCACATTCCCGTTGCGGGAGAAACTGCTGAAATCGGTATAAACGGAACCCGTTTTCACCACAACAACCGCGAAGTGCGCCTGCGCCTTGCGGGTCATCACCAGCACGAAAATGCACTCACGGCTTTGCAGACAATGACCTGTTTACAGCGCCGCGGATTCCGTTTCGATGAAGAACGCGCTCTTGCGGCATTATCAGCGGTTACAATGCCGTGTCGGCAGGAAATCGTTTGCGAATCCCCGTTTGTAATGCTCGACGGCGCTCACAATCCGCACGGTATCGAAGCACTTTGCCGGACACTTGAGGAAATGCCGCTTGATACACTGGTGATCGGTATGCTCGCAGACAAAGACTGCGACAGCTGTCTGAAGCGTCTGGCTCCCTATTTCAGGCGCATCATCTGCTGCACACCGCCCGATACACCGCGCGCACTGCCCGCCCGCGAGCTTGCGGCGACAGCATTGCAATATCACGCAAACGTATCCGTTATTTCCGATCCCGTCAAAGCCTTTACAGACGCCAAAAAAACCTCCGCATCCATTGTGGTCGGAGGATCGTTTTACACATCTTCGGTTGTAAGAAAAGCGATTATTTCAGAATAAAAAATTTTAAGCGGTCAATGAGCGTTACTCTCTCATTGACCGCTTACATCATCTTCGGCTCCACGGGACTATACCTCTTCTTTCTACAGATTTCGAAATTTGCAAGTCATCAGTTGGATTGATCAGACATTACCTGTTCATTGGTCCTGTTTCCTTTGAGTAGATTTTTCGACCGAAGCGATTGCCTCGATTCAGATTTGAACATGTTTTTGTAAAGTTTGGATGAAACTATCTCATTGGAGTGTCCCTTTCGATTGTTACTGTTATCGTTTGGAATGCTCTGTTCAGTTTCCGTTCACCTTGTTCAGTGAACAAATTTACATGTTCATCGGAGTAAGTTCCTTTCGTGATTTGATCCTTGTTATCGATTGATAACGATTTCAACTTATACTACGTGAAGATTTCGTACCTCATCTTTCTTCAGATTTTCGGATTACGTGTTCATCGGAGTTAAGTCCTTTCACAGATCGTTTCATGGATTTACTCGTCTCGGATAACGTTCCCTTTTCGTCATCCGTTTTGTGCTCTATTCAGTTGTGATCTATATGATGGGATATCTCTGTTTTCCGGTCTGTTTACCTTTTTCCGTTTCAGGAACGACAGGTTTCCGTATCAGGAAATCGAACTGTCTTTCAGCAGGCTCTTTCAAATGCGGTTTTTCGAGATCCTCTCATCGTATAAAGCTGAATTAGTACACGGGACTCATCCTTTCTCTACTCTTCTTTGGCGAACACATAGTTGCGAATTTTCATAGGACAACAGCTCCTTCGCTTGTTGCTTTGTTGAACCATTCGCCTGACTCAGCCCACCGGACTCACCTCTTTCGAGATTTTACGAAGGGGTTTTCGGGCTCTTTTCCGATCCGTTTTTCGGATCTCTTTTTGTCCCTTCCCTTTCGTCACCTTTACTATAGCACACGTTTTCGTGAATGTCAATAGTTTTTTTAAAAAAAGTTGAAAACTTATAGATATTTTGAATAGTTCATCTTTTTTGGCGTTTTCTCTTGACGCGGACAAAAAAACGCGGTACAATAAGAAAAGCGGGGTTCGTAAAACCCCTGTTTTTTACGCTCAAAACACGATATCGGCATATTTATGAACGGAGTTGCATACACTATGACAGAAGAAATGCTTGACGGTTTCATTGACACCGTCGTTCTGATGGACGAAAACGGCGAACAGCAGGAGTTTGAGGTGCTTGACGGCATCCAGACCGACGACGCGCGCTACATCGCTCTTCTCCCCATTTTTGAAAACCCCGAAGAAGCGGTGGACTCGGACGGTGAGCTGCTGATCATGCGCGTAGAGGAAGAGGACGGCGGCGAAGTATATGTCACCATCGACGACGCCGAAGAATATGAAGACATTCTTTCGATTTTTGAAGAGCGTCTTTCGGAGTTTTACGAAATCGATCATCTGGACGAATAAGCTCTTTCCCCTGCGTAGTACGCGGACCGCTGTCTTATAACCCTATTACAGTATAATTTCGGGAGCTTGGCTCCTGCGTCGGATTGCAGACCTCCCCGCCCGGCTTTGACCGTGTGCGGGACGAAGGGAGCGTGAAACCGCGGGGCGGCACCCACCTGCTTTACTAATAGCAGGTTATCCTGACAGCATACGGCTATGTGGGGCTAATTATATTTAAATGTATATTATCATAAAAAGCTACCGTTATCCGAATCGGATAACGGTAGCTTTTTATCAGAATGTATGTTGTTTAAGATACTCGCAATACTGAGCAATGCCCCGAGCAAACGGCATCATCGGTTCGGTATCGAACTCACGGATCTTGCGGTTATCCAGAATAATGCGCTTGACATCCACTCCGCGCGCATTTTTGTAGGACACCTTCACCTCATAGCCAAGCTCGGAAAGCAAGGTCAGGATCGCGTTCTGGGAAACGCCCTCGCCGCTGCTGACGTTAAAGGTATCCTCTGCACCGCGATAACGGATAAGCGAATGGATCATACGGCACACATCGTTGATGTGGATATAATCCCGCACCGTTTCACCGTCTCCCCACACCTCGATCTCATCGCCGACAAGCGCCTTCTTCACAGCCGCGTCCACAAATCCGACGCCCTTTTTGTAATCTTGACCGGGGCCGTAAGGGTTCGCAACACGTGCGATGACAAACTTCGTTTTAAACTGAATATTAAAGGTGCGGATAATATTTTCGATGCAGATCTTAATGCAACCGTAGTGGTTGATCGGAGTCGTGCGCGATTCCTCCGTGATGGGCTGAACGGGCTGATCACCGTACACGGTTCCGCCCGATGACAAAAAGATCATTTTTGTGTTTGTGCCGACAAGCATTTCACAAAGCTTTGCCGTCTGCACCAGATCTTTTTCATAGCCCTGCATAAACTTCACGTTAGAATTGCCGGGTGTCACGGTGCTGATGGAATGGATGATGACATCCTGGTTATTGACCGCCGCGCTCAGCTGACGGTCATCAAAGAAGTCGCCCTCAATATAACGGATGCCGTCCACACGGTTCTGCGGGGCAAACAGATCAAATGAGGTGACCGTCCAGCCCTGTTCCAAAAAGTATTCGCAAAGATTCCGACCGATAAAGCCCGTACCGCCCAGAACCAGCACTCTGTTTTTAATCATCTTCCGCAATCCCCTTCAGCAAGGCGTCACGAACCTTTTCTGCTTCCTTGACCCACGATGTACTCTGCGCAAACGCCAGGCCCTTGGCACGGATCTCATCCAGCTCGTCACGGTGTTCAAAGTAATACGCCATCTTCTCTGCCATACCCACGGGATCATAGTCAACAAGGATCGAATTATCCTCGTTCACAAGCCAGGTGCTGTTGTCACCCACCGAGCAGACCGCGACCGAGTTGGACGCCATAACCTCAAGCGGCAACAGCGAGAGGTTGGTGTTAGAGATCACAAAGCACATATCACACTGTGCATAAATCTCCGACAGCTGCTCGATCCCGAGGATGCCGAAGCTCTTGTGCTTGAACGGAATCTCGTAGTTGCTCAGATCCCAGCCCGCAAAATACACCTCCAGATTGTCAACGCGCTTATCCAGCTCACGGAGTGCAAGCAGACCGAGCTCAAAGTCGCGGCGCGGTGTAACGGGACGTGCATAGAAGAACACACGGTTCACATCGTCCTTCTTCTCATAGGGCTTATAAATGTCCTTATCATAGGAGAAGCCGAAGCTTTCGGTCTGCATACCGTATTCATCACGAAGCTTATCCTTGAGCCAGTCACCCGCGGTGATACCGCGAAGCCCGAACTTGTAGGTGTTATTGGCAAACTCATACTCCGATCCCATCGCATAAAAATACGGCTCAAAATCCTGCACAAAATAGAAGCGGGAGATCGTGTTTTCGAAATTGCGCACAAAATACGCCGTCTGCCAGGACGTGGCAATAGTCGCGTGCGCAAAGGTCGCGCGGTTGCAGTTACCGTAGCATTCCACACGTTCATCAAGAATGGAAAAATGCTCTCTCAGAAATGCCTTGAGCGTTGCGTCATCCTCCAGATGAGATTGCGGATTGTGGATGTAAATACGGCTGTGGAAGCCCATATTCTCTAAGTTGGAAATGAAGCGGAAGATGTTGATGTGACCGCCCGAGCCGGGTCCCATTTCGGGAATGATCCAGTTGAGGAGCTTCACCTCGTCGTTCTTGTGCTCCTCATACGCCGCCCGATCCAGCTCGATCTTGGTCTGATCGACAATATAATGATAGAACGCAAAGACATCGACCTTATCGGCGATCTTGTCAATGTAATTACAAGCGCCGTCAATACCCTTTGTGGAAATGTAGTGATAGACCTTTTTAACAAAGCGGAACAGTTTTCCCATGATGACTCACTCCTTGCTTTTTTTAGCGTTGATCTGATCATACTGCTGCGAAATATGACGGTCTAAAAACCGTTGAAGCTTGGGCGGGTATGTGTGATACTTTCCGCCGATAAAGCCGCCGACATATTTGAACGTGTTACGCCACAGGCTGTACCACGCCCATTTAATTTTGGCTTTTCGTCCGAGAGGCAGTGTGCGCAGATACTTGATATCGGAAATCAGGTGCTTGATCGCCGCGGGAATCGTGTAATACCACGCGGGAACGATCAGGAATCCGTGCAGAGTGTACAGACTCTTGAACTCGTCATAATACCGCTTGAAATAGGTATGCAGCGGATAATCGTGCGAATGATACACGGGAGCGTGCGGACAATACAGCTTTTTGTGTCCGAGCTCGATCATTTTTCGTGCCCATTTCTGATCCTCAGCGAAATTGACATCCTCATAAGGATGCAGCTCCCACACACTGCGGCGCAGGCAAGAGTTGTTATCCGAGAAGAACGCCAGCATATGGCGATAGCCCTCTTCCCGCTCGTAGCGCTCGGGATCCTCAAGCCAATACACCGTGTCATCCTCACCAAAGCCCTGAAAATGAATCTTCAGGTCACGCTGATCAAACACATTGCAATCGGGATACGGATAATGAATGCCGAAGCCGCCGACGATTTCGTCATCCTCATTCATCGCATCAATGAAATTCTGCAACCAGAATTCCGACGCAGGCTGGGCATCCTGTGTGATAAACACAATAAATTTGCCCGTGCCCTTGGAGGCGCCGTAGTTCCGCGTTTTGCCGTGACCGAACTCGGACGGCTCGATCTCATACAGCGTAGCGCCAAACTGACGGATGGTGTCCACCGTATCGTCGCTTGAACCTGAATCCACACAGATCACTTCGTAACGATAGGTCGTTTTCTGATCATAAACAGCCTGAAGCACCTTTTTGAACAGCTCGCCGCCGTTTTTAGTCGGAATCACGATCGTGACATCCATCGGTCGGTCATCCTGCTGTGCGGGAGCATCTTGACAATGCCTCTCTGCTTCTGCTTTCAACATCCGATTCTCCTCCTCTAAATGCTCAATGCGCCTTTGTAAATGGTGACGGTCGATCAACCAGGAAGCCAGATCGTTCCAGGCAAATACCGTGTAGGATATTGTCAGGGAGGTGTACCCTTTGTTGACAATGTTCATATACGGTACAGTATCAAAATACAGATTATCGCCGTCTGTGACAGGCTTATCGAACCACAGACCTTCCACCTCAACCGTCTCGCCGTTGAGCACGCCTGTTACCCGCGGCCGATGCATAAATACGGGAGTCTGCGCAAATTCTACGCGCAGCAATGCGGTTTGCTCATCAGGACGAACCTCAATGCACGCATACGCACTGTTCTGTGTGCGGGTCGCAAGCAAGCGTCCGCTGTCCGCGTCGGTGACGATCGTGCGGAACAGCAAATGATCCAGATCCACGCGGCGCAGATCGTAAACCGGCTGACCCGCACGCGCATAGAGCCGTTGCATATCATAACGCTCCGACGAAACATACCGCTGAAAACGTTCCTCCATCTGCCAGAACAGCGGTACACACAACGGATCCACACCGACATACCGAAGAATCTCGGTGCGTTTTTCTTCATCAAGAACGCTGATGCCGTTATTCAGCATCAACGCACGGAACAGGATAAACGGCGCAGGAATCGCAAACGGCAGGATCCATTCATAATCGATGAGATTGATTTTATCATTGATAATGAAATTATCGGCAATCAGATCGATGACGGCGTACGATGTGCTTTTCACCGACACGGGAAGCGACACCGCACCGAACACCTTTTTAAACGTCTCATCGGGCTCAAACACCGTCGTATCCGTGATGCGCGAAACCGCCGATTTTAAAACATCCAGCGCCTCATACAACGCCTGATCGTCGTGATCCGCCACGGCATCGTCAATGATCGCCGAGAGTGTTTTGCCTTTTATATATTCAAACTCCAGCGAGTTTCCGTCCGCCTTACAGTCGGCTACGTGAAACCGCTCATCCTCAAAATAGGTTCTAAGTCGTCCCTCGTATTCTTTCATACGATGAATATGCGGTGTTGACCGATCATCCGACGCAGTTTTCACGACCGTCCGACGGTCACCGAACTGCAAAAGCGACGTATGAATGCGGTAATCAAACCGCCGCTCTTTGCTGAATTTGGCAAAGATCACGCCACACGAGGGTCCCGTTTCAATAAAGAACGAATTGGCAAACAGCGGAAACACACCGTAGCCGATAGCTGTGTTGAATACCGCGCCTTCATCGAACGTCAGCAATCGTTTGCCGTCAAAATTCCGAAGATTTTTGCAAAGCTGATGTTTTTTCGGGAGATACTCATCCGAAAAAACCGTCTCGCAGAACCGATAGTCAGGATACGGATAGCGGAAGGTAAAATCCTCAAAGCCCGCTTCGCAAAGCACGCTTTTCCAACGCGGAAGATCGTAGGTATATTCAGGAAGACCGCGATAGCCGTCCACGCTGTCATAAAAGCGTCCTGTGTACGGATCGCGACATCCCGCCAAGAACATCATTCCGTTGCGGTTTTCACACGCGATCAGAAGCTTACCGTCCGCGTTGAGATGTCCGCGAATACAGATCAGCTGCTCTGCTGTCAGACACCCGCCCGTAAAAACTATATAATCAAATAACTGATCGCACGATGCCAGATACGACTCCGCATCCGCCACCGCCACCGTCAGCTCTTGTTCATCGCGCGGATACCGCAGACGCATCACTGCCGCTTGCGAATCATTCTCAACAAGTGTGGTAACGTGTCTGCCGTTGCCGAGCAATGCGCCCGTTACGGCTCCGAACTGCCCCTTCAGCTCTAAAATGCAAGTCCCTGCACGGAACGGATACCATTCATACACATTAAAGCGGTGCGAAGACAGATTGGTCAGCGTAAAATAGGACGGATCGTCGCCGATCACATCATCGGGATCACGCGGATCCTCCAGAACACGACGCAACCATTCTTCTTGCTGTTCGGGAGTCATATCCGTATTCAGTTGGTATGGTTGTTCATATGTCACCATATCGCGTTCCTCATTTGTAAAATTCGTACGTCACGTCACTGTCCATATCGTAATATCCGACCGAATCCTTCGTGGAAAACACCTCTAAGAAGCACACATCGTACAGTCGGTGATGAATGATCAGGTTGTCAATGTCATACCCTGTGCAGCTGACCGACAGCAAATACTGTCCGCCCTGCAGATTCATCGTCTGCTTGAAGGACACCACTACATCGGTTCCTGCCTCCACGCGGTCAAGGGTTTTGGATTCCAACATCGTGTTGGTGCCGGTAATCGGCGTACCCTTGCGATCCTTGATCGTAAAGGTGAAGATCGGATTATCGATCGCCTTGTGGAAGCGGACACGTGATTTGATGGTGAACTTCGTGCCCTTATCGACCGTCGAGCCGATATTGCCTTTCTCGTCCACCACCGCATAGTCGATGATCTCCGCATCCTTCTCGCCGTATTCCACACAGTTGACGTTTTGCACCATACTGTTTTTCCACGCCGAGCCTTCCTCAAAGGACTGCGTATCGGCGGGTTCTTCGATCTTCGTTTCTACGACCTCTTGCTCATTTTCGTCATACTGATTGGCAAGGATCTTTTTGTAGATATCCACCACTTCGTTGGATTTTCCGACAGCAATCTGGTTGCCGCGATGGATCAGCAGACTGCGCTCGCAATATTTCAGGACCGAGCTCAGGTCGTGAGAAACAAACAAAATGGTCTTACCTTTGTCTTTGAACTCATTGAATTTGCGGAAGCATTTTGCCTGGAAGAAGATGTCGCCGACGCTCAGTGCTTCGTCCACGATGAGAATATCGGGATCGACATTGATCGCGACAGCAAATGCCAGACGCGCAAACATACCGCTCGAATAGGTTTTCACGGGCTGGTGGATGAATTCGCCGATTTCGGCAAAATCGATAATGTCCTGCACGCGTTCTTCCATCTCTTCGCGTGTGAAACCCATCATCGTGCCGTTGAGATAGATGTTTTCCACACCCGTATATTCCATATTAAAGCCCGCGCCGAGTTCCAAAAGAGCACTGATTTTGCCCTCGATCTCCACACTGCCCTGCGTCGGATTGAGAACGCCGGTAATGATCTTGAGCAGGGTGGATTTGCCCGAGCCGTTCGTGCCGATGATACCCACGCACTCTCCGCGACCGACCTCAAGAGAAATGCCGTTAAGGGCATAATGGTCGGTGTGATAGCTTTTGTGCGTCAAAGAAAGAGCTTCCTTCAGACGATCCATCGGCTTTTCATACAATTTATATACCTTTGTGACATCCGTCACCTTGATTACCGCTTCGCTCATCGTTGTCCCCTCCTTACAGCACATCCGAGAAGTGCACCTTCAGTTTGCCGTACACTCTCTGTCCGATAAAGAACAGCACAACAACCACCGCCCAATAATAAATCGTCAGGCGCGGGTTTTGCCAGAACCAGCTTCCGCCCATCAACGAGCTGCGATAGCCGGACACAATGTAATACATCGGGTTGAACTTCAACACCGTCAACAGCATCGGATTGGACGCGATCAGGCTTTCGTTCCACATAATCGGACACATCCACATACCGATCTGAAGCAGAATGTTCACGATCTGCGCAAAGTCACGGAAAAACGGCACAATGGACGCTGTCAGATAGGACAGCGCAAACACCAGGCAGATACACGCGATCATATAATACGGGATCTGCAGGAAATGCAAAGGCAGCGTATACCCGTTGGCAAAATAGATCACAACGGCAAATACGATGAAGAACAAATGCACAAACAGTGCCGACAGGATCTTCACAACGGGCAATACCTCGATTTTGAAAACCACTTTTTTGACAAGATAGCTGTATTCCACCAGACAATTGGTGGCAGACAGCAATGCCTCCGAAAAGAAAAACCACGGTACGATGCCCGCAATCAGCCACAGCACATACGGATATCCCGAATCAGTCGGTGCGGCACGGAAGCCGACCTGAAACACAAAAACATAGATCAGGATCGTCACGATCGGTTGAACAAACGCCCAGAGTATACCGAAATAGGAGCCGGAAAAACGGGCTTTAAAATCGTTGAAGGATAGTTTTTTGATCAGTCCTAAGCTTGAGAACAACGTTTTCAGGAGTTTCATCTTGTCACCCTCATTATATAGTCTACGGCACGGAATGCCGCCGTCATTGCTTGTATTTACATATTTATTAAAGTATACCACACATACCTATATTTGTCAATTTCCCAACACAAAGAGATTGCCCGCAAAGAAAAAGTCATACCCGCAACGATATGCAGGTATGACCGGATATTATTTTCCTGTCGAACCGAAGCCGCCTTCCCCGCGGTCGGTCTCTTCAAGCGAACCCGCTTCGATGAAATCCGCCGTCAGGTACGGGGCAATGACCATCTGCGCGATGCGCTCACCGTTTTCGATGGTTTGCGCGATCTCGGAATGGTTGTGAAGCGCCACCATAATCTCGCCGCGGTAATCGCTGTCCACCACACCGACCTTATTGGCAGGTGCCAGTCCGCGCTTGCAGGCAGTGCCGCTGCGGGCATAGATCAATCCTGCAAAGCCTGCGGGGATCTCCATTGCTATGCCGGTGTGCACAAACACGGTTTCGTGCGGTTGCACCGTCACGGCACCGTCTTTCAGAAGTGCATACAGATCCGCGCCCGCCGCACAGGGCGAGCCGTAGGACGGGACGATTGCCTCGGGGTCCAGTTTCTTGATCTTTACGGTTTGTTTCATAGCCTTAATCCTCCATAATATCACCGCTGCCCATTGTGCGCTTCCACACACCTTCAAGCAAGACAGCCTCCCTGTCCGCTAACGAACGCGGCACATCTAAAACGCGCTGATTCGAAGAGCCGCGGAACAGCAAGGACACATCCTTAAGCTCCTGCACAAAGCGACCGTCCACCAGGACATCCAACAAGGACAGCAGCTCCGCCGCGTGATCCCCCACCGTGCCGCTTATCAGTTCTTCGAACGTAAAGCCCGAATAGCACCACACGGTTTTATCGGGATATTGCTTACGAAATGCCCTGAGCAGACCGATCAGTGTCTTTTGGTTTTCGGGCTCAAACGGCTCGCCGCCCAGAAGTGAGAGTCCCGCCACGTAGGAATGATCACACGCATTCAGGATCTCCTGCTGTGTTTTGTCGGTATACGGTGTGCCGTAGTCAAAATCCCACGCTTCGCGGTTGAAGCAGTTTTTGCAACGGTGACGGCATCCGCTGACAAACAGCGACACGCGCACACCGACACCGTTGGCGATATCGTTCTTTTTGATCGTTGCAACATTCATAGCTTACAGATGAAGCACGCGCTCTTTGATCTCCTGCGTGCGGCCTTGGTTCCAGAATTGCGTGCCGATGTATCCGCAGGTGCGGCGGGCAACGTTGAGCTTGCTCTGATCGGTATTGCCGCAGTTCGGGCAACACCAGATCAGCTTGCCGTCATCATCCTGAATCTCGATCTCACCGTCATAACCGCACAGCTGGCAGTAGTCGCTCTTGGTGTTGAGCTCGGCATACATAATATGATCGTAGATAAACTGCATCACCGACAACACCGCATCGAGGTTGTTCTGCATATTGGGCACCTCGACATAGGAGATCGCGCCGCCCGGCGACAGTGCCTGGAATTTCGATTCCAGCTCGAGCTTTTCAAAGGCATCGATTTCCTCGGTCACGTGAACGTGATAGCTGTTGGTGATATAGTTGCGGTCGGTCACACCCTTGATCTTGCCGAAACGCTTCTGCAGGCATTTGGCAAATTTGTAGGTCGTGCTTTCCAGCGGCGTACCGTAAAGCGAATAATCGATGTTTTCCGCCGCTTTCCACTTTGCCGTGTACTCGTTGAGCTTACGCATAATTTCCAGACCGAGTGCTTCGCCGTCCGCTTCCGTGAGCTTTTTGCCGTTGAGCGCGTACACGCACTCCCACAAGCCTGCGTAACCGAGCGACAAGGTGGAATAACCGCCGTGGAGATACTTATCAATGGATTCGCCGCTCTTCAGGCGAAGAAGCGCACCGTGTTGCCAGAGGATCGGCGCGGCATCGGATAACGTGCCCGTAAGGCGCTCGTGACGGCACTGCAATGCGCGGTGACAAAGCTCCATACGCTCGTCGAAAATCTCCCAGAACTTTTCAATATCGCCCTGCGCCGACAAGCCGATATCCACCAGATTGATCGTCACAACACCCTGATTGAAACGGCCGTAATACTTCGGGTTGCCGTTTTCATCGACATACGGTGTCAGGAAGCTGCGGCAACCCATACAGGTGTAGCAATGACCCTCGCCGTTTTTGTCGATTTTGTTCTGCAGCATCACCTTTTCGGAAATATAATCGGGCACCATACGCTTTGCCGTGCATTTTGCGGCAAGCTTTGTGAGATAATAATACTTGCTGCCCTCGTGAACGTTGTCCTCTTCAAGCACATAAATCAGCTTCGGGAATGCGGGGGTGACCCACACGCCTTTTTCGTTCTTGACGCCCTGGTAGCGCTGGCGGAGAGTTTCCTCGATAATCAGCGCAAGGTCCGCTTTTTCCTGCTCGTTCTTTGCTTCGTTGAGATACATAAACACGGTCACAAAGGGAGCCTGACCATTGGTAGTCATCAGCGTGACAACCTGATACTGGATCATCTGCACGCCGTTTTTGACCTCTTCACAAAGGCGCTTTTCGGTCACACGGTCGATCACCTCGTCGGAGATCGATTCATCGATACCGCGAAGCTCCTCCTCGACCTGCTTGCGGATCTTTTTGCGGCTGACATCCACAAAAGGTGCCAGATGCGTCAGGCTGATGCTCTGTCCGCCGTATTGGCAGGATGCCACCTGCGCAATGATCTGTGTGGCAATGTTGCAGGCGGTGGAAAAGCTGTGGGGCTTTTCGATCAGTGTACCGCTGATGACCGTGCCGTTCTGGAGCATATCCTCTAAGTTGACAAGATCGCAGTTGTGCATATGCTGGGCGAAATAATCCGCATCGTGAAAATGGATGATGCCCTGATCGTGTGCCGCCACAATATCGGGAGGCAACAGAAGACGGCGGGTAATATCCTTGCTGACCTCACCTGCCATATAATCGCGCTGAACACTGTTGACGGTCGGGTTCTTGTTGGAATTTTCCTGTTTGACCTCTTCGTTGTTGCACTCGATCAGGCTCAGGATCTGGTCGTCGGTCGTATTCGACTTACGCACGAGCGCACGTGTATAACGATAGGTAATATAACGGCGGGCAACATCAAATGCGCGCTGATTCATAATCTGGTCCTCGACCATATCCTGAATCTCTTCCACGGTCAGCGAGCGCCCCATATTCATTGCCGCCATCTCCACATCCTCGGCAATGCGGCGGATCTGGATCTCGGTCATACGGGAGCTGGGAACCACGCTGTCGTTTGCTTTCGTGATCGCTACAATGATTTTTTCGCGGTCAAAAATCTCTTCCGAGCCGCTTCGTTTAATAATTTTCATACAAACGGTTCCTTTCTGTCACAATATATATGGTATTTTGTGGTTTCAACGGACAAAACCACAAGATTTTGTGTTTCCGTGCTATATTATAACGACAGTGTCCCGTGTTGTCAACAGAAAAAGCACAAGATATCGCAAATTTTGTGTTTACAATTTTGAAACCATCCAAGATATTGTATAATTATGGTAAAAAGGATTGCATTCCCAAAGCGAATATGCTACACTGAAAACGGTCAAAAAATTTTTTTGAAAACGTTTGTGACCAAACGCCTTGCTGATGCGTGTATATGACAGAAGGGAGACAACGGGGCTATGCACAACGCCGAACACGACGCTTTACAAGCGGCATACGATGCCTATTCGGATCTGCTTTACCGCGTTGCTCTCTCCCACCTTCAGAACAGTGAAGATGCGCTGGATGCCGTTCAGGATGTGTTTTTGAAACTTCACACCTCCCGCAAATCCTTCCGCGACCGCGACCACGAACGCGCCTGGCTGTTACGTGTAACCGTCAACCGCTGTCACGACCTTGCCAGACGCCGCAACATCCGTGCCTACACCCCGCTTGAGGATGTGGAGCATCTTGCTTCGCAGGAAAACGAACGTCCGGCAGTGCTCCGTGAAGTAGACCTCTTGCCTCAGGGCCTGAAAAGTGCCGTGGTGCTTCACTATTTAGAAGGATTTTCAGTGGACGAAACCGCTTCTGTTCTGAAGCTCTCGCCCTCCGCCGTCAAGATGCGCCTGTCCCGCGCACGAGACCATCTGCGTTCTGCATTACAAGGAGAATGACCTATGTTCGACAAACACGCTGTTGACGACTACCGCTCGATTACAGCGCCCGATGCTCTGCGGGACCGTGTGTTCCGTGCCGCAGACAAGCCCAAGCGCTTGCCCGCCCGAATCGTTTCCGTCGTTGGCGTGATCGCCGCGTGCCTCGTGCTTCTTCTCACGATGACGTTGCGTCCCCATGTACAAAGCGATATCGTCTTTTCCGATGACCGTTCGCTGTCTTCAACCTCTACACTGAACGTTCCTGTCAGCATCTCTGCCAGAAGCAACGCCGCACAGTATGCCGCGTTTACCGTCTCCTGCGAGGGTTCCCTTACACTGGATACCGATGACAGTCTGTTCGTCTGCGACGAAGACGGCACGTTTCTTTCGGAATTTCCTTATAACACCTTTGGGGCTGTTTCCGTTTACTGGTATATCAACACTCCCGAAGCGTCCTTTACCGTGAACGGCGTTTCCTACACACTGAACGCCGATGAAGACCGCGGTACGTTTACCATTGTGCAAGATTAAATTTAAATAAAAAGGAGAAATCTACTATGAAAAAAGTTCTTGCGATCGTTCTGTCCGTTCTGATGCTCGTGTCCCTCACCGCTTGCGGCGGCGAAAAGGCTCCCGCTAAGCTGGAAGGCGTCTCTGCTCCCGTGGATGTGCTCAGCACTGTCTGGGGTTCCTATGCGGATGATGAGAAATTCTTCGCTATGGGCGGCGACTACGAGAATATGGTTGACAACGCTCCCGGCGCTGTTGACGTGACAAACGCCGAAACCATGCAGGCTCTGCTCGTCTGCCCCGCTGACGCTGCGGCTATGGTTGACGGTGCGGCTTCCCTGATCCACGGTATGATCGCCAACAACTTCACTGCGGGTGCTTACCACATCAAAGACGGTGCGGATCAGGCAGCATTCGTGACCGCTATGCAGACGGCTGTCAAGGGCAACCAGTGGATGTGCGGCTTCCCCGAGAAGCTGATGATCGCGACTCTCGCGAGCGACTATGTTGTTGTGGCATTCGGCGCGGGCGACATCATCGAGACCTTCAAGACGAAGCTCACCGCTGCTTACGACGTGACTGTCCTTGCTGTTGAGGAAGCTCTCGCGTAATCGAACCTCTTTATCGCAATCTTGCAAGTCAAAAGGGCTGTTGCTTAAACGGCAACAGCCCTTTTTTTCAGGAGTTGAAATGTTATGATTTTTTCCTCTGTTCCGTTTTTATACTATTTCCTTCCGATGACTTTGCTTGTCTATTTCCTGGTACCGCGTGCTTTTAAAAATGCGGTTCTGATGTGTGCAAGCCTTCTATTCTACGGCTGGGGCGAGCCTCGCTATCTGATTCTGATGGTGATTTCAGTCGCTGTCGGCTATATCGGTGGCTTACTGATTGAGAAATACCGCGGCACCAAAGCGGCATTATGGCTGACCTGGATCACCGTCGGCATTCTTCTCAGCTTCCTTGCCTATTTCAAATACGCCAACTTCTTCATCGACAATTTCAACGCGATTACGGGACTGTCGGTTTCGTTCCTGCGCATTGCGCTTCCCGTCGGTATCAGCTTCTACACCTTCCAGATCCTGAGCTACGATGTGGATGTCTATCGCGGAGATGTGAAGGCGCAACGCAATGTCGTGGATCTGGCGGCATATGTGACGATGTTCCCCCAGCTCATTGCCGGTCCTATCGTGCGCTACAGCGATATTGAAGTGCAGCTGCGTGAACGCACGCATACCTTTGAAAAAATCTCGGCAGGCATCCGCCGCTTTGTCATCGGTCTGGGTAAAAAGATCCTGATCGCCGATGTGATGGCGGCACTGTGCGACACCTTCCGCGCCAGCGACGAGAAATCCGTACTGTTTTACTGGATGTATGCCATCGCCTTCTGCCTGAACATCTATTTCGATTTTTCGGGTTACAGCGATATGGCGATCGGTCTGGGAAAAATCTTAGGCTTCAATTTTCTTGAAAACTTCAATTACCCCTATATTTCCGCTTCGGTCACCGAATTCTGGAGACGTTGGCATATGTCTCTCGGTTCGTGGTTTCGCGATTATGTATACATTCCGCTTGGCGGTAACCGCGTATCCAAGCCGCGATGGTTCTTCAACATTTTTGTTGTATGGATGCTGACAGGCTTCTGGCACGGTGCGGCGTGGAACTTCATTCTATGGGGCTTGCTGTTCGCCGTACTGCTTGTGATCGAAAAGCTGTTCCTTCTCAAAGCGCTGAACAAGCTGAAGGTGCTCAATCACGTGTACGTGCTCTTCTTTGTGATGATCAGCTTTGTGCTCTTTAATGCCGCGGATCTGCCGCAGGCATACAGCGATGTTGTGTCGCTGTTCGGCGCAGGCGGTCTGCCGCTTGTTTCGCAGGAGACGCTTTATTATCTGCAAAGCTATATGTGGATCTTCCTTGCGGCGATCATCGGCGCCACACCGTTGCCCAAGACAGTTGTCGGAAAGCTGATGAACACGAAGGTCGGTTCGGCGATCGGTACGGTTTTAGAGCCGCTTGTGCTGATCGGTTTGCTGACCGTGATGACCGCTTATTTAGTGGACGGCTCGTTCAGTCCGTTCCTGTATTTCCGTTTCTAAAGGAGGGATTCGCTTATGAAAACCAATCTGAAATCGATTTTGCAAACCGTTCTTGTCGGTGCATTCGTCCTGATTCTTTCCGTTACGTGCTGGTTCAAGCCCGCGGCGGCGGATTCCGCCACCGAACGCCGACCGCTTAAGCAGTTTCCGGCCGTGACCTTTGATTCGATCTTCAACGCCACCTCCGACAGCTCGTTTATGACGCAGTTTGAAAGCTACACGCTTGATCAGTTCCCGCTCCGCGATCCCCTTCGCACGCTGAAAGCACTGTCGGCACTGTATGTCTATCAGCTCAGTGACAACAACGACTACTACGTTTCAAACGGCGTGATCAGTCATATGGATTATGTGATCCACGACGAATCCGTTGAGTTTGCGTCGGGTCGTCTGCAAACGCTGTACGACGAAAAGCTCAAGGATAAGGCAAACAACATTTATTTTGCGGCGATTCCCGACAAAAACACCTTCACTGCTCCCGACAGCGGTCATCTGTCACTGGACAACGATGCCTTTATCGGCGCGTTCAGAGAGAAGCTGTCCTTTGCGGAGTATATCGACATTCTGCCGCTTCTGAGCCTTGAGGATTACTACGCCACCGATACTCACTGGCGTCAGGAATCCATCGTTGATGTGGCACAAGCTCTTGCGCAGGCAATGGGCACCACCCTGCCCGATGAGTATACCACCAACACCTCGGAGCATCCGTTTTACGGCGTGTATTACGGTCAGGCAGCATTGCCCCTTGCGCCCGATTCGCTTCACTGGCTGACAAACTCCGTGATCGACGGTCTGACCGCCTACAACCACGGCACACAGCAGGCGCAACCGATCTACGCTTTGGATAAGCTGACGGGCAAGGATCCGTACGAGGTATTCCTCACAGGCGGTAAGACCGCCCCCATCACGATCACCAACCCGCATGCAACCACCGACAAGGAGCTTGTGATCTTCCGTGATTCGTTCACAAGCAGTATTGCTCCGCTGTTAGCACAGGGCTACAAAACGGTGACGCTGATCGATCTGCGCGAAACGATGCTCAATTCCGTTGACCGCGTGGTTGATTTTGAAGGAAAAGATGTGCTGTTCCTGTACAGCACCCTGGTCCTCAACAACAACATTGAGGGCGGCGAAAAGTTCAAATAATTCGTTATCAAAAAAAACACAGCCTTTGCATTCGTGCAAAGGCTGTGTTTTTTGGGTTTTAAAATTGTTATTGACCGGAAAGCTCCAATTCTGCATACAGCATTACGTGATCCGAATGATGATTCTCAAGCAAGCCGTAGGCATCTTCCGCAAGCGAGAATTCCGACGAAAAACAGATGTTATCAATCTTTCTGTCCCCTTCGGGATGCGTGATAAAGTCCGTTTCGGGATTGTTGATGTAGGTAAGCGGCTTGAGCACCTCAAACTCCCCGTAGGAATCCACGTTGAAATCACCGACAAGAATGCAATTCTCCTTGTCTTTTACGGTGTTTGCAACGATTCGGAATTCCGACTGACGGATCGCGTCGCTGGCTATCGTGAGATGCGTATTATAAAAATTAACAACCGTACCGTCAACATCGATCGCGGCGTGCGTAAGAAGGCGCCGTTCCACGGTCTTTCCGTTATTCAGCTCGATCTCGTCTGTTTCCGTTATCGGGTACTTCGAGAGAATCGCCGTGCCGTACGCACCACCCTCACCGTATGTATCCTCATCGCCGTAAAGATCAATGCATTTGAAGTAGGCGTAATATTGCATACCGGTGTATTCCTTGAGCAACTCCATCGTATCGGCAAACTTGGAACGAACACAGAATTTATCAACCTCCTGCAGACCCACGATATCCAGATCTTTGGAAAGAATATCGTCAGCGATCGCTTTAAACTCGTGGTTGACCAATTCTCCGTTTTTGATATTGTAGCTACCGATCCTGAGTGTAAGCGGATCACGCGCCGAACACCCGGACATACTCATCATCCCCAAACACAAGAGTAATACAGCAAGGACAATCAAACGTGATTTTTTCATAATGAACACCTTGCCGTTCGATTACAGAATAACCTCGTGACCCGTGCGGGCGGATTCATACGCCGCATCTAAGATGCGCATCATCTCAACGCCGTCCTTTGCGGGAGACACGCAGGTCTTGCCCTCACGGACACAATCGACAAAGTGCGCGATCTCATTGGTAAACAAGCCGTCAAACGAAAGTGCTGTCGGCATACAGAGATTGACGTTTGCCATATAATCGTTGATATTGGTGAACATCTCGAGTTCGGGATCGATCTTTGCGCCCGCTTTGGTGCCGAACAGCTCAATGGAACCGACATCCTGCTTGAGGTTCAGGCTGAAGCTCGCTTCCACATTCAGAACCGCGCCGTTGTCAAAGCGGATGATCGCCGATGCCAGATCCTCAACATCGCATTTCAGATCGGGGATCGCGTGGGACGGCGTGTAGCCCTTCTTATCCTTCACTTCGGGACGGTTATACAGCTTTTGGAAGGTTGCCGCATACACGGAGACAGGCTTCGGATTGCCGAGCAGATACCGCACAAGATCGATCACGTGCACACCGAGGTCGATCAGAGGACCGCCGCCCGAATAACGCTTATCGCCGAACCAGCCGCCGGGATTGCCGTTGCGGCGCAGATAGTTGGCTTTGGCGTAATACAGCTCACCGAAGTGACCGTTATCAATGTAATCCTTCAGGATGGCGGCATCGTTGCCGTAGCGACGGACAAAGCCGATCATCAGCAGCTTGCCGTTCTTCTCAGCGGCCTCCTGCATTGCAAGGGCTTCTTCCGTGGACATCGCCATCGGCTTCTCACACAGCACGTGCTTGCCCGCATTCAGCGCGGCAATCGTGCAAGGAGCGTGCGCGGCATTCCAGGTGCAGACGCTGACCGCATCGATCTCGGGAAGGGCAAGCATCTCTTCAGCGCTTGTGAACAGACGCTCTACGCCGTAGGTCTTACCCATCGCCTGCAGCTGTTCCTCGTTGATGTCGCAAAACGCATACAGCTCCACATTGGGGTTTGCCTGATAACCGATGATGTGCGAGTGCGAAATACTGCCGACACCGATAATACCGACCTTGATTTTATCGCTCATAACAATTGACCTCCTTAAAAGGAAATGATTACAAATGCAGTCTATCACGAAACATACCAAAAGTCAACGCGATAAAAGCCGCATTAAAAAATTTGTAAGAAAAACGCAAAAAAGGCTTTTCTTTTTCATCGTTTCGCCATATAATATTAGGAAGATCATTACATATTTAGGAGGCAACAACTATGGCATCCTCTTTGGATAACATCCGCCGCGTGCATTTCGTCGGTATCGGCGGTTCGGGTATGAGCCCGCTTGCCGAAATTCTGCACGAGCTCGGCTTTTCCATCAGCGGCTCCGACTGGGGCGAATCGGACAACATTCACCGTTTAGCGGGGCTCGGCATTCCGATTTTTAAAGGACATTTTGCCGAAAATGTGGGTGACAGTGAGCTGGTAGTTTACACCTCCGCTGTCAGCGGCGACAATCCCGAGCTGGTTGCCGCCAAGGAACGCGGTATCCCGACGATCGAGCGCGGTATGCTTCTGGGAGAGATCTCCCGCCGCTACGGCAAAACCGTTGCGGTCGCAGGCACCCACGGCAAAACCACCACCTCCTCGATGCTGTCACACACGCTTCTCAAGGCAGATATCGACCCGTCTGTTTTCATCGGCGGACGTCTGCCGCTGATCGGTGCAAACGGCCGCGCGGGTAAATCGGATATTATGGTCTGCGAAGCGTGCGAATTTCAGGACCATTACCTGTCAATGCGTCCTGCCATCGGCATCATCCTGAACGTTGATGCCGATCACCTGGAATACTTCGGTTCTCTTGAAGGCGTGATCGCTTCGTTCAACAAATTCTCACATCTGTGTGACACGCTCATCATCAATGCCGATGATGAAAACACGCGCAAAGCAGTTGACGGGATCGACAAGACGATCATCACCTGCGGACTGACGGACGGCTGTGAGTGGCAGGCGAAACATATTGTCTTCACCGAATCCTACGGCTCTTACGATTGCTGGCACAACGGCGCATTCTTTGCGCACATCACGCTGGGCGTACCCGGCGAGCACAATGTCCTCAACTCCCTGACGGCAGTTGCGGCGGCGGTGCTGTGCGGTGCAACTGCCGAGCAGATCGCAAACGGTATTGCCGATTTCCACGGCGCAGGGAGACGCTTTGAATTTCTGGGCACCTTCGCAGGTGTCACGGTCGCCGACGATTATGCCCACCACCCCACCGAGATCACCGCTACCCTCACTGCCGCCAAGGCGATGGGCTACAAGCGGGTGTGGGCGATCTTCCAGCCCTTCACCTTCTCGCGTACCGCCCGCCATTTAGACGATTTTGCCAAGGCACTGTCTCTTGCCGATACGGCGGTTGTCAGCGATATTATGGGCTCGAGAGAGCACAACACCTGGAATGTGCATTCCGATCAGATCACGGCCAAAATGGAAAACGGCGTGTACATTCCCGCCTTCCCCGAGATCACAGACTATATTCTGCAAAATGTGCAGGAGGGTGATCTTGTCGTGACAATGGGCGGCGGAAACGTGTATTATTGCGCGCGTATGATCGTTGAAAAGCTGAAAGAAGTATAATATTATCCTGAGGAGGTTTATCACAATGGATCACAAAGACACAAACGGCATCTACGATGCCAGAACACTCGGCATCCCGAAAATGCTTGTCCTCGGCGCACAGCATATGTTCGCGATGTTCGGCGCAACGGTGCTTGTCCCCCTGCTGACGGGACTGGATGTTGCCACGACGCTTTTGTGCGCGGGTCTCGGAACACTGCTTTTCCACCTGATCACGGGCGGAAAGATCCCCGCCTTCCTCGGCTCGTCGTTCGCCTTCCTGGGCGGATATGCGGCGATCACGGGACTTGCGGGAAAAGAAGGCTATGAAACCATGACCGCCGCACAGCTTCTTCCCTACGCCTGCCTCGGCGTGGCGTGTGCAGGCTTGCTGTATCTGGTACTGGCAGGCATTATCAAGCTTGTCGGCGTCAACAAGGTGATGAAATTCTTCCCGCCCGTTGTGACGGGTCCGATCATCATCGCGATCGGTCTCGGGCTTGCAGGCTCTGCAGTCAACAACTGTCAGACCAACTGGTTGATCGCCTTTCTTGCTCTTGTGATCATCATCGTATTCAATGTCTGGGGCAAGGGGATGTTCAAAATCATTCCCATTCTGCTGGGTGTACTCGGTTCCTGTGCTGTGGCAACCGTACTCGCTCTTATCTGGGGCGAAACGATCACGGTTGTTGCCTCAGAAGCCACCCGCCAGATCACGCTGACGGACGGCACTGTCGCAACGGTTGTGGATCAGACCTTCAAGGAGGTCATCGCTTTGGGCGGCAACCCCGCCTTCCAGCTGTTTGATGTCACCGCACTGGAAAATCTCAAGAATGCGGCGTGGATCGGCTTCCCCATCGGCTGGGATCGCACCGTGTTCGGCGGTATCGAGTGGTCGAACGGCTCGCTGATCCTGTCGTCGATCATCGCCATTATGCCTATTGCACTTGCCACTATGATGGAGCATATCGGCGATATCTGCGCCATCAGCTCCACCTGCAACAAACAATTTGTGAAAGACCCCGGTCTTCACAGAACTTTGATCGGCGACGGTCTTGCCACCTCGTTTGCCTCGCTGTTCGGCGGCCCTGCCAACACTACCTACGGCGAAAACACGGGTGTGCTCGCGCTCTCAAAGGTATACGATCCCCGCGTCATACGCATTGCGGCGATCTTTGCCACCGTGCTCAGCTTCTGCCCGAAGTTTGCCGCACTCATTCATCTGATCCCAACGGCAGTCATCGGCGGCATCTCCTTTGTGCTGTACGGTATGATCTCGGCAGTCGGTGTGCGTAATGTTGTGGAAAACAAGGTTGATTTCTCCAAGAGCCGCAACCTGATCGTCGCGGCGGTCATTCTTGTGTGCGCACTGGGTCTGACAGGCGGTATCACCTTCTCGGTGTTCGGCGTCGGCATCACGCTGTCCGCACTGGCGGTCGCTTCGCTTGCAGGCATTATCCTCAACGCCATCCTCCCTGAAAAGGACGAGGTAAAAATCGAGTAACATTCACAAAAACGCCCCTCTTGACGACCAAGAGGGGCGTTTTGCTGTCTGTATTTACCCTTTTATCAGATCCTTGATCACCTCACCTGCCAGCACAAGTCCCGCCGCAGACGGAACAAACGAAATACTGGCAGGCAGACGGCGACCGCCCTCGGGCGGCACGACGGGCTCTTCCTTGGAATAGACCACCTTACAGGAGGTGATCCCGCGCAGCTTCAATTCACGACGCATCACACGTGCAAGCGGACAGACCGAGGTCTTGGTGATATCCGCGACCTCAAAACGCGTAGGATCCAGCTTGTTCCCCGCTCCCATACAGCTGATAACGGGAATCCCCAGTGCCTTGGCGCGCACGATCAGCTCCGTTTTGGCGGGAACGTGATCGACCGCATCGACAATATAGGAAAATAACGACAGATCGATCTCATCTGCCGTTTCGGGCGTATAAAACAGCGCCTTTGTCTGCACCTCACAGGCGGGATGGATGTCCTTCACGCGCTCGGCGGCAACCTCCACCTTGAGCCGTCCGACTGTCGAATGCAGGGCGATAAGCTGGCGGTTGATGTTTGTGACACTCACCGTATCGTTATCCACCAGCAACAGCTTCCCCACTCCCGCACGGGCAAGCGCCTCCACGACATAAGAGCCGACACCGCCGACGCCGAACACGGCTACCGAAGCGTTTTGAAGAGTTGTCACCGCCTCTTCACCGATCAGCATCGCAGTGCGTTCAAATTGTTGTGTCATAGTGTTTCATCCTTATCATAATGTTTCGTAAACGGGATGGGCGGTTTGCCGTCGCTGAGGCGGTAAGCGGGCAACATACCGACATTGACATTGTGCAAACTGCGGAAAAGCTGTGCATCCGCCTGCGGATGCTGTTGCTTGATATACACCAGAAGCTCCTTGGTTTCCTGCCGTTTAGAGCCGCCGCAACCCGCATCGGACAACGGACAGCCGCTGTGCAAAAAGGTGAGCGCACTGTTGATCTTCCACAGCTGAATATCGCGCTCCGCAACCGCATACAGCGGACGGATAAGCTCCATCCCCTCATAATTCTCCGCTTTCACCTTGGGCATCATCGTTTTGATTTCCGCACCGTACAGCATACTCATCAGCGCTGTTTCCACCACATCATCGCGATGGTGTCCGAGCGCGATCTTGTTGCATCCGTGCTGCTGAGCCAGCTTATACAGCCAGCCGCGACGCATTCTGGCACACAGGTAGCAAGGAGAGCCGTCGGTCTGCTCCTCCACCACACGAAACAGCTCAACATTCTCGATCACAAGCGGGAGTTCGAGCGCTTCGCCGAGTGCTTCCAGCTGAGCGCGATCCTGCGCGGAATAACCGGGATCCATACACAAAAACACCAGTTCAAAGGGGTATTCGCTGTGGCGTTGGAGCTGCTGCATACATTTCGCGAGCAGAAAGGAATCCTTGCCTCCCGAAATGCACACCGCCACACGGTCATTCGGACGGAGCAGTTCGTATTCCTTGAGAGCACCGACAAACGGTTGCCAGATGCTTTTGCGGTAGGTCTTGAAGATGGTTCGCTCGATGCGTTGACACTCCGTCACGGTGGTCCCTCCCTTATCAGAATAAAACCAGTATAGCATAATTTTAAGTTGAGCACAATACCGTAATTCGTATTTGCTATACAGTAAAAACTGTGCTATACTGTGTATATACAGACTGAAAAGGAGACGATATCTATGGACCGCTCGTATATCTTCGCTCACGTTGACCACACCCTCCTCAAGCCCACAGCAACCCTGTCGCAGATTTTTGCGCTGTGCGAGGAAGCGGTTACCTATCAGACGGCAAGCGTCTGCATCCCTCCGCGCTTTCTCAAGGCGGTAAAAGAGCGTTTCGGTGATGCGCTGACGCTGTGCACGGTGATCGGATTTCCGCTTGGATATCAGACAACTGCCGTCAAGGTGGCGGAAACACGCGATGCCGTGGAAAACGGCGCCGATGAGATCGATATGGTGATCGCACTCGGCGATGTGAAGGACGGCAATTTTGATGCCGTTACAAGCGAGATCAAAGCCGTCAAAGAGGCGTGCGGCGGCAAGCTGCTCAAGGTCATCATCGAAACCTGTTATTTAACCGAGGATGAAAAAATCACCCTTTGTCACTGTGTCAGCGACTCAGGCGCGGATTTCATCAAAACCTCCACGGGCTTCGGCACAAACGGTGCGACCCTTGACGATATTGCTCTGTTCAAAGCACACATTGCAGACGGCGTCAAGATCAAAGCGGCAGGTGGCATCCGCACCAAAGAGGATATGATCTCGTATCTTCAGGCAGGATGTGACCGCATCGGCACTTCGGGTGCTGTTGCCGCACTGGGTGGTGAATAAGCTATGAAACGGATATTCTGGATCGTTGCGGACAGCTTCGGCATCGGCAATGCCCCTGACGCGGCTGTGTTCGGTGACGAGGGCGCCAATACCCTTCGTTCGTGTCAGCAAAGCGGTAAGCTCCGCCTGCCCGTGATGCGCACAATGGGCCTTTTCAACATTGACGGCGTGACGGGTGAACTCCCCGTAGAGCGACCGACCGCGTGCTTTGGCAGATTGCAGGAAGCCTCCGCGGGAAAGGACACGACTGTCGGGCACTGGGAGCTTTGCGGACTGACAAGTCACGCGCCCTTGCCCACCTATCCGAACGGTTTTCCCGAGGACATTCTTGCGAAGCTGAAAGCCGCCTTCGGCAGAGATATTCTGTGCAACAAGCCCTATTCGGGCACAGCGGTGATCGCCGATTACGGCGAGGAGCATCTCAAAAGCGGTGCGTTGATCGTCTATACCTCTGCGGACAGTGTCCTGCAGATCGCGGCGCACGAGGAGCTTGTACCGCTTGATGAGCTGTACCGCTGTTGCGAAGCGGCACGTAGCATTATGCAGGGTGAGCACGGTGTCGGCCGCGTCATTGCGCGTCCCTTCATCGGCAACGCAACCGACGGTTTCACCCGCACGGCGAACCGACACGATTATTCGCTTGTTCCGCCGCAGGATACGGTGCTTGACTGCATCCGTGCAACGGGTAAAGAGGTCATCGGTGTCGGCAAAATATACGATATTTTCGCAGGCAAGGGGATTTCCCGCACCGTCCGCACCCAAAACAACGCCGACGGCATCAAGCAGACGCTTTGCCTGATGAAGGAAGACTTTGAGGGTCTTTGCTTTGTGAATTTGGTGGATTTTGATATGGTGTACGGTCATCGCCGCAATGTAGCGGGCTATGTGAACGCTCTCAACGAGCTGGACGACGCCTTGCTCGACATGCTCGGTGCGATGCGCAAGGACGATGTGCTGATCCTCACTGCCGATCACGGCTGTGATCCCGCATTCAAGGGTACCGATCACACGCGTGAATGTGTGCCGTTGCTGATCTCCTCGCCAATGCTTCACAGAGGGGTCAATTTAGGCACGCGGGATACGTTTGCCGATCTCGGGGCAACCGTTGCCGAATGGCTCGGCGCTCTCCCGCCGAATGACGGCACAAGTTTTGCAAAGGAGCTGATCCTGTGAACGAGTACCAAAAGCTGATCGATGCCGCCGCGGCCGCAAGGCAAAAAGCGTATACTCCGTATTCTCAATTTGCCGTCGGTGCGGCGCTGCTCGGCGGAGACGGCGTAATTTACACGGGATGCAACGTTGAAAATGCGTCGTACGGTCTAACCTGCTGTGCCGAACGCACTGCGCTTTTCAAAGCCGTATCCGCGGGAACACGGCATTTTCTGGCGCTTGCCGTTGTAGGCGGTGATGTCGGCGAAGGCATCGGCACGCCCTGCCTGCCGTGCGGTATCTGCCGACAGGCGCTTTCCGAATTCTGCGATGACGATTTGCCGATCATAGCGGGAAACGGCGAGATGACCACGCTCGGCGAACTGTTCCCCAATGCCTTCCGATTGGAGAGATGAGCAATGACAATGGTGGATATCATTTTAAAGAAAAAACGCGGTGAAGCCCTTACCGATGACGAGCTTCGGTTCTGGATCAACGGTGTAGTGGATAGATCCGTTTCGGATTATCACAGTGCGGCATTGCTGATGGCGATCTGCTTTCAAGGTTTGAGTGAACACGAAACCGCCACGCTGACCGAAGCGATGATGCGCAGTGGCGATGTGGCGGATCTGAGCGATATTGACGGCTTTACGGTTGATAAGCACTCAACGGGCGGTGTCGGTGACAAAACCACGCTGGTGGTTGCACCTCTTGCCGCCGCCTGCGGACTGAAGGTCGCCAAAATGTCGGGGCGCGGTCTCGGACACACGGGCGGCACAATCGACAAGTTGGAATCTATCGACGGTTTTCAGACAACCTTATCCGCACAACGCTTCACGCAGATCGTCAAGGAGCACGGGCTGTGCGTCATTGCGCAAAGCGGCGATATTGCCCCTGCCGACAAGGCGCTATACGCTCTGCGTGATGTGACGGGCACAGTGGACAATCTCTCGCTGATCGCTTCATCCATTATGTCCAAAAAGCTGGCAAGCGGTGCAAAAGCACTGGTTCTGGATGTAAAAGCAGGAAGCGGTGCGTTTATGAAAACCGCCGAGGATGCCATCGCTCTTGCCAAGGCGATGGTGGACATCGGCACGCGACACGGACGCGAGGTAACGGCACTCATCACCGATATGGACCGACCGCTCGGATTTGCTGTCGGCAATGCCTTAGAGGTGCGTGAGGCCATCAACACGCTTAAAGGCAACGGCCCTGCGGATTTGACGGAGCTGTCTCTTTCCATCGTCACGGCGATGCTCACAATGGCCGGTCACGGAAGCGAAGCGGATTGCCGCAAAGAGGCAGAAACGGCGTTGTCAAGCGGAAATGCACTGAAAAAGCTTCGCGCAATGATCCGTGCACAAGGCGGCGATGACGCGGTGATCGACAACGACGATCTGCTCTGCCCCGCTCCGTATTCTTTGGCGGTGACGGCTCCCGAAAACGGCTATATTGTAAAAACCGATACCGAAGCCATCGGTCGTGTCTGTACGCTTTTAGGAGCAGGACGCACCAAAAAGGACGATCCCATCGATATGGGTGCAGGCTTGATTCTGCACAAAAAGACCGGTGATGCGGTTTGTGCGGGAGAAACGCTTGCTGTGCTGTATGCTTCTGAAGAGCATCTGCTCACTGTCGCGCGGGATGCGTTTTTGAGTGCTGTCCGCATCGGAGTTCAAAGCCCATCAACCCCTCCCATTATTCTCAAAACCGTCACAGCAAAGGATATCTAACAAAAAATGTGCTGTCACCGTTTGTGTGACAGCACATTTTAATTTATATACGGATCTCCTTGCCGCCGAGAAGCGGCACCAGCTCCTCTTTGCAGGTCAGGAATAAAATCTGATGTCGGGCGGCGTGCTCCTGCAACAACGTACACGACCGCGCTGTGCGCTCGGCATCCATATTGGCAAACGGGTCATCCAGCACGATCACACCGCCGCCTTCGGGAAACAGATGGTCAAGCATGGCTAAACGGAAACTGAGCGACACCGTTTCCTTCGTACCCTCGGACAAGCGCGCAAAATCCACCTCGCGTTCCTTGCTGTAAAGGCGCATATCCAGCCGATCCGCGTCGGGAAATTCACAGGTGAGGCGATCATCGGAAATCTGTGCCAGATTCCGCGCAAAGCGCACTGCCAATTCCACCATCGGATTATTGGCTAACTGCTCCTTTTGCGCAAGAAACACCTCCTTGATATGCAACCAATGCGCTAAGCACTCCTTCTGACGGGTGAGAAACCGCTCTGCCGCGTCGGCGGTTTCTTTCGGATCGCCGTGCAGGCCCTCTTTATAACCTGCCAGATGTCCCGCGGCAACGGTTTTCGCCGTCAGAGCCTCTTCCTTGCGACGCTGGGCATCGGCAAGAGTCGTTTGCAATTGCGTCAGATAGGCCTCGGGATCGGCAACGCAGGCGAATTTCTCGGGAATATCTGCCGAAACCGCCAGAGAGGCTTTGGCCTTTTCCATCTCCTGCGTCACATCAAACGCACGGATTTTTGCCGCATCGGCCGTGCCGTATTCCTGTTCGTATCCTTGCACAAGGGTTTCGGTCACGGCAAGGAAACGCGCGATATCCTGACCGCCGCAAAGCGCACGGATGTCACGGAGAATCGCTTCGTCATCACGCACCTCCTGTGAGCAGGCAAGCGCGGCCGTCTGCAGGCTTTCGAACGAGGTATCACCAAGCAATGTACTCAGACGGCTGTTAACCGATTCCAGTGAACGACGCGCATCGGCGATCTGTATAGCGCGTTCGTTGAGCTCCTCAAGCGAGGAAACGCCGTATGCCGCGAACACGGTTCGGACGATCCCCTGCTGTTGATTCAATTCATCGGCGATTCCCTGCGCATCCACATTGGCAGGCGACAACCGCATCTCCATCACACCGTCCACGCAAACCGTCACCGCTTCGGTGATCGCCACGGTGTCCTCCTTGATCTCCAGCACCTCATTGGTGCGTACCGAGCGGATCTCCACCTTGTGACCGTCAAGCATCCGCACAACGGCAGTCAGATTCATACCGCAAAGCGCATTCTGAAGACGCAGGATCTCTTGCTGTGCCCGACGCACCGACGCGATCTCTTCGGCAGAGGGACAGCTTGTGTTTTCAAGCACAACCCCAAGGTGCTGTTGCTCCTGCACTAACGTCTGTGCCGCCTGATAGCGTGTCAGAACCGCACGGGATTGCTGTTCTGCCTGCAGGGCACGCGCCGTTTCCAGTGCGTTCAACAATGTCGGCCATTTGTCAAGAACATCCCTCAGCTTTGCAACCTCCGCCTCCAAGCGGGACAATTTCTCTTTTCTCTCCGCACAAACAGCGAGCGTTGCCGCCAATTCGCGGAATTCATCAAACGCCGCCTGCGCAAGGCGCACCTCTTCCTCTGCTTTGATGCAGACAGCGGCTGTGCGGTCGGCTTCCGTTTCCAGCTGTTCGATATCCTGCAGTACCTTGACCGCATCCTCCCAATCGTAATATGCCTTGAGGATCACGCCGAGTCCCGATGACCAGCGCGCGGAGCGTCTCACGGGGCGGTCAAGCTCAAGATCCCAGTGCTTGCCGAGCAATTCCTCGATTTTGGCATCGATCGCCTGCCCGACGGCATCCACGGATACACCGTCACATTCTGCCGCCGCCATCGTCACCGCATCGGCAATCTCCTGCTTGCCCTGAGCGGTTTTAGAAGCAGACAGCAACGTTTCCAAGGCGTGATCCGCATCGCGCTGAGAGGTGAACAGCAATTGGGAGTACACCCCTTCGCCGTACACAAGTGCCTCACGAAGAAGCGTTTCAACGGTTTTGGCATCACGCACAACGCCCGCGGGTGTGGACAGCATACAGCGCGCATCCACTCCCCAGTCCTTCAACAAGGTATACATACCGCTATCCGTTTCAAACGCCAGCTTTCCGTCCGCAAAATCGCCCTTCACCCGACTACCCTTCATCGCACTCGGGAAATACCGTTCCATAAAATCCTTATCGGTTCTGCCGTCCAGCTTCGCATTCTGGAACAGGGTGCGCGCGATCAGATTAACAAGCGTGCTTTTGCCGCTTTCATTTTTACCGAACACAACATTGATACCGCTGTCAAAACGCACATCGGTATCGCGAAGTCCTGCAAACTGTGTGCAGGAAACCGAATGAAGTTTCATATCACGCGTCCTCCTTCAGGTCTTGAAGAAGCTCATACATCAGCTGTGCTTCTTTGGGATCGTCGAGCAATGCTGTCAGCAGTCCCGCCGAAAAAGAGGTTTCGGGAAATTCCGATTCGATGAGCTCCTTGGAGATCAGGCGACTGAGCGCGTGATCGCGATAGGTTCCTTCCGTGAAGCGTGCAAGGGCGTTTTCAAGAATGACGGCGCGGTTTTCATATTCCTGCACCGACACCGCACCGCTGAGCACCAGATCCACCACCGTGCGATCCGACAACGGTGCCAGCGCCGTTTTCAGGGTGTCTTCCATCGTATCTGCTGTCAGCGTCAACGGCAGGCGCACAAACCGCAGATTGCCTGTCTGAACCGCCTTGGCACGCACCGTCTTATCCTTGGAAAGCTCCAGCACAAAGCCGTAGCCTTCCGTGTTGCACGCAACATCCGTCTGCACATGAGTGCCTGCGTTGAACACCCGCTCGGATGTCACCTGAAGCTCATCTCCGAGGCGCGGAAACGGTACGTGCGTGTGACCGATCAGCCACACATCCATCGGAAGCTCCGAAAGCTCCCGACGGCTCATACGAAAATACTGTCCTTCGTTATCGATGGTTTCCCCTTCAACAGCACCGTGCGCGATACCGATGCGATAATCCGCCTGCGCATCATATGCGGTTTCCCTGATCCAGCCGAGATTGTTTTCGCCCGGCACAGAGTGCAACGATGTACAAAGTGCAGGATACAGCACCACCTTGGCATCCCCGATTTCAAGAGGATACGGGCGGAAATCCGTCAGCAACAGTACAGAATCCATCGAAGAAACCGCTTCGCTGACATATTGCCACACCTTGCCGTCGCGGTCGTAATAATCGTGGTTACCCGGCAGGACAACCACCGTGCCGCGAAACGCCGAAAGTGCCCGAAACACCCGTGTGACATCGCGTTTTGTGACACTGTAGGTGTTTTCAAACAGGTCACCCGCAATTACAAACAGGTCGGCTTGTTCCTCGTTGGCGATCTGCACCATACGGTCAAATGCCGACAAACGCGCTTCCACCAGCACCGCCGCCTGTTCGTGACCGGCGTATTTCAAACCGATATGATTATCGCCTGTCAAAAAGATCTTTATCATTCGTCTTCACCTTCTTAAATATGCCGAAATGATGCCGCGGTATTTTGCTGTCGCAAAACACCGCGGTAGTCGTATAAAATATTTATAGTTCGTCGGTCAGGAACTCCTCCGCAAGCGGCGTCAGCGCAAACCCACGGATATCCTCCCCCAAGCTGACTGCCAGCCACAGCTTCATATACATCGGCACAAATGCCGAAAACGGCAGTACGGTCAGACCGAGCCCATCAAACGCCTTGGAGCTGGCATAAGAGCCGTCACCCTTCGGAACATCCACCACAAACAGCGGGATGTGTTTCTCGACAGCACGCTTGCAGAACGCACGGAACGCTTCACCCGCGGTATTGAGTGTACCCGAATGGTACGGACGGATCAGCACCGCCTTCACTGCGGCAAGATCATACGCATACGTATCCCCCGGACACATCGAAACCGCCAGCACACCCGCATTCTCCGAGAATACGGTGTTTTCATAGGCTTTACCGATGCCGCCGCGGCGGTATGCCGTGTTCTTGATGATCACATCGTCCTCACACACCGCATACGGCGCTCTGCCGAGACTGTAAACATCATCGCCCGTCTCGGGATGCGTCAGCAAACGGGTCGCGCGGTGAATCCGCGTCACAAGATCCGCATTCTTGTAGCTGACAAACGTACCTTTTCCGGTTTTTGAACGGATAAACGCCACTGCCGCGGCGAAGTTGCGGTGACCGTTGGCACGGCGATCCCCAAGCGGATAGTTGCTCGACACCAGCACGATCGGCAGGCTGTGTGCACCGAAAACAAACTGCAGTGCTGCTGCCGTATATTGCAAGGTATCGGTGCCGTGTGTGATGATGATGCCGTCATATCCGTTATCCTTGTGCTCACGCACACACGCGATCAATTTGTTGAGGTGTTCGCTTGAAAGCTGTTCACTGAGTGTTGTATACGGGACGACCGTTTCAAATTCCGCATCGGTATCCTTATGCGTCTGACGATAATGATCCAGCAACACATACGTGCGCGTTTCATCGGGTGTGATCCAATCGCCGTCTTTCACACAACTGATCGTACCGCCGGTCATAATGACAAGAATGTTCATATCACGATCTCCCTTCCGTGTTACAGTAGGATTCCCGGGCGATACGGATTTATAAAACAAAGCCCATCTTTTTCTTCGCCTTGCTCAGTGTGCGGGCGGCAACATACGATGCCGTGGAAGCACCCTTTTTCATCATCTCTTCAAGATATGCCTTATCCTTCATCAACGACGCAAAACGCTCCTGCAAGGGTGCCAGCTCCGCCGCGACTGCTTCACCGACCGCCAACTTGAAGTCACCGTAGCCGCGACCGTCAAACTCACGCTCGATCTCGTCATAGCTCTTGCCGGTGACCGCCGCATAGATCTCCATCAGGTTGTTGATGCCGTCCTTGCCGTCCGCGTAGCGCACACACGCCTCACTGTCGGTCACGGCACGCTTGAATTTGCGGACGATGGTATCTTTATCATCCAGAATGGACACGCACGCGTTCTGATTCTCGTCGGATTTCGACATTTTTCTTGTCGGATCCTGCAACGAACGCACACGCGCGCCCGCTTTCATAATGTAAGGCTCGGGCACCACAAAGGTGTTGCCGTACAGATTGTTAAAACGTGAGGCAATGTCGCGGGCAAGCTCACAGTGCTGCTTCTGATCGGCACCGACGGGAACATAGTCGGGCTGATACAGCAGAATATCCGCCGCCATCAAAGTCGGATAGGCAAACAGACCAAGGTTGATGTTGTCGGCGTGCTTTTGCGATTTATCCTTAAACTGGGTCATACGGGACAGCTCACCGAACT
The DNA here is from genome assembly GCA_015065805.1 of Oscillospiraceae bacterium. GTDB lineage: Bacteria > Bacillota > Clostridia > Oscillospirales > Acutalibacteraceae > RGIG1959. The sequence continues at coordinate 66,601 of SVPN01000001.1, forward strand.
GCGTGTTACACGCCAGAAGCCACGCAAGCTCCGCGTGCTGAGGCACCTGCGACTGCACAAAAATGATATTCTTCTCGGGATCAAGACCGATGGCGATCAGGATCGCAAACATCTCTTTGATCTGCTGACGGAGCTTCTGGGGATCCTGGCGAACGGTGATGGAATGCAGATCCGCCACGGCAAAACAGCCGTCCATCTCATCCTGCAACGCCACCCAGTTGCGAAGCGCACCGAGATAGTTACCGAGAGTCGGTGTACCCGTCGGCTGGATACAGCTTAATGCGCGCTTGCGGCGCACGGTTTCTTGTTGTTCAGACATATTGAAAACTCCTTATTTGATATACTCTTTGGCAAAGACACCCAGACGCGCCACGCCTTCACGCATAGCATCGTCCGTCGGGGTGGAGAAATTGACACGGAAGGTCTGCAGATGTTCTCCTTCCACGTTGAACGCCGAACCGGGAACCACCGCGACCTTGTGTTCCTTGACCGCTTTGGTGCAAAATTCCGCCATATCGACACCTTCGGGAAGCTGACACCAGATGAACAAGCCGCCCTCGGGACGGTTGTAGGTGATGCCTGCGGGCACCAGATGCTCATCCAGCAGATCCATCATCAACTCGGCTTTCTTCTTGTAAATCGCGCGAAGACGGTCAAGATGTGCTTCAAAATCATACTGCGTCATAAATTCGTGACACACCATCTGCGCCCACTGCGTTGTGTGAACATCCTCGCCTTGCTTGGCAACGATCATCTTGGCAAGCAGGGTCTTGTTCGCCAATGCGTAACCGACGCGCATACCCGACGACAGTACCTTCGAGAAGCTACCCGCATACACAACAACGCCGTCATCATCCATTGATTTGATCGACGGGACATCCTCACCCGCAAAACGCAGATCGCCGTAAGGATTATCCTCCACGATCAGCACGCCGTACGCCTTGGCAAGAGCATACAGGCGGCGACGTTTTTCAAGGCTCATCGTCACGCCTGCAGGATTCTGGAAGTTGGGGATCGTGTAGATGAAGCGCACATTCCGATTCGTCTTGAGCGCTTGCTCGAGCGCTTCAATATTCATACCGTCCGCTTCCACGGGAACGCCCACCAGCTTGACACCGAGAGCGCGGAACGAGTTAAGCGAGCCGATAAAGCTGGGGCTTTCCGCGATGACGGTATCACCCTGATTGCACACGGTTTTGGTCACGAGCTCCATCACCTGCTGTGCGCCCGACGTGATGAGCACCTCGTCATCCTCACCGCCGATATTGTATTTGCTTTTCAGATACCCCTTCAGATGCTCGCGCAGCGGCTGATAGCCTTCGGTGGCACCGTACTGCAGGACATCGATCGGACGCTCACGCAGGAGCTTTTCGGAAATGGCCGCGATCGCTTCCACGGGAAATGCTTCGGGTGCGGGGTTGCCCGCCGAGAGCGCCACGACACCGGGAACACTTGCATATTTTAATATTTCACGGATCGCGGAGGGTGCCAGATCACGCAAACCATCGGAAAACGTATAATTCATACTCAAATTTGCCTCCAAAACAGAAAAATTTTCAGAATCTTCCTCTTATTTTACCATTGATGATTGACTTTTTCAATATAAAAATATAAAATTATATCGATTCATAACACCACAGTAGGAGGAATCGAGTATGAGTAACTATCAGCAGCTCAGCGCCGCGATGTTCCCCAACGTCACCGCCACGCCCGAGCAGCTTGAAGAGCGTTACCCCGCACGCGATCTGAAAGAGGGTGCGCGCGTAACGCGTATAGCGCCCAGTCCCACGGGTTATCTGCATCTCGGCGTCTTTTTCACCGCGATGATCAACCGCCTGACGGCATCGTCAACGGACGGGCTCTTTTATTTCCGACTGGAGGACACCGATAAAAAGCGCGAAGTGGAAGGCGGTGCCGACGATATCCTGAGCGGCTTTAACACCTACGGTCTGACGCTGGACGAGGGCTTTGTCGCTCCCGGTGTTGTCAAAGGCGACTACGGCCCTTATCAGCAGTCGGCACGCGTGGATATTTATCACGTATATGTCAAGTCGTTGGTGGAGCAGGGTCTTGCCTATCCCTGCTTCTGCTCCGAGGAAGAGCGTCTTGCCGCCCGCGAACAGCAGGAAGCACAAAAATGCCGCACCGGCTATTACGGCCCGTTTGCCAAGTGCCGTGCGCTGTCGGTTGACGAGGCTCTTGCACGTATTCAGAACGGCGATCCGTATGTCGTGCGTTTGCGCTCTCCCGGTGACGAAAGCCGCCGCATTGCATTCGACGACCTGATCAAGGGCAAGATCGAGATGCCCGAAAATGATGAGGATATCGTGCTTCTGAAATCCGACGGTGTGCCGACCTACCACTTTGCACACGCGGTGGACGACCATCTGATGCGCACCACCCACGTCATCCGCGGCGACGAATGGATCTCGTCCGTTCCGAAGCACCTTCAGCTGTTCCGTGTGCTGGGCTTTAAAGCACCGAAATACGCACACGTCAGCCCGATCATGAAAGAGGAAAACGGCGGTAAGCGCAAGCTCTCCAAGCGCAAGGATCCCGAAGCGGCGATGCATTTCTACGCACAGCAGGGATATCCTGCAGACAGCGTGCTGGAATACCTGCTGACCATCGCCAACAGCGATTTTGAGGACTGGCGTCGCGCCAACCCCGATGCACCGCGCTCCAAATTCCCGTTCAACCTCAAGAAAATGAGCGTTTCGGGTGCATTGTTCGATATGAACAAGCTCAACGATGTCAGCAAAAACGTCATCGCTTCTATGGACGCGCAGACCGTCACCGACGCCATTCTTGCCTGGGCGCAGGAGTATGACGCGGCATTTTATGAGAAGCTGAACGCCGACCGTGCATTTGCAACCGGCATTTTCGCCATTGACCGCGGCGGTCCCAAGCCCCGTAAGGATATGGCAAAATGGAGCGATGCCCCCGATTACGCCGCGTATTTCTTCGATGACGGCTTTGACGCTTCGTGGGAGCTTCCCGAAACGATCGCTCCCGCTGACGCGGCGGCGGTACTGAACGCCTACAAAGCGGTGTACGATCCTGCCGCGGACAAGCAGGTGTGGTTCGATACCCTCAAAGCCCTCTGCCCCGCGCTCGGCTTCTGCCCCGAGGTGAAGGAATACAAAAAGCATCCTGAAGACTTCAAGGGTCACGTCGGCGATGTCAGCACCATCGTGCGTCTTGCCGTTACCGGCCGCCGCAACACCCCCGATCTTTGCGCTATTATGCAATTGCTCGGTGCTCAACGCGTGATGAGCCGTATCGATGCGGCGATCGAAAAGCTGTCGTAACCGTTGTTTCCTTCAAGAGGAAATCAACGAAAAGGAGGAACCTTTATGGAAGAAAAAATCTTGGACACATCCCGTCCTTCGAATTTTATTCACGAAATCATTGACGAAGAGCTCAGCGAAGGCGGTCGTTGCTACGGTAAAACCGTGCACACCCGTTTTCCGCCGGAGCCGAACGGCTATCTGCACATCGGCCACGTAAAGGCACTGTGCATCGACTTCGGCACTGCCGAAAAATACGGCGGTGTGTGCCATCTGCGTATGGATGACACCAATCCGTCGAAGGAAGACGTGGAATACGTCGAAGCCATCAAAGAGGATATTCACTGGCTCGGTTACGACTGGGGCGAGCATTTCTACTATGCATCGGATTATTTCGACACGATGTATGATCTTGCTGTCGGTCTTATTAAAAAAGGTCTTGCTTATGTCTGTGAGCTGACACCCGAGCAGATGCGCGAAAACCGCGGCGATCTGACCCATCCCGCAGTCAGTCCCTACCGCGATCGCCCGATCGAGGAGAGTCTGGATCTGTTTGCCCGTATGCGCGCAGGTGAATTTGAAGACGGTGCGATGACGCTTCGCGCCAAAATCGATCTTGCCAGCGGCAACTTCAATATGCGCGATCCTGCCATCTACCGCATCAACCACGCTCACCATCACCGTCAGGGTGACAAATGGTGCATCTACCCGATGTACGACTTTGCTCACCCCATCGAGGATATGATGGAGGGCATCACCCACTCCCTTTGCTCGCTGGAGTTTGAAAACCACCGTCCGCTGTACGATTGGGTCAAGGAGAACGTCGATCTTGACGCCGATCCGCGTCAGATCGAGTTCGCACGTCTTGGCATCAACTACACCGTGCTCTCCAAGAGAAAGCTCCGCAAGCTGGTTGAGGACGGCATTGTCAGCGGTTGGGATGATCCGCGTATGCCCACGCTGTGCGGTCTGCGCCGTCGCGGCTACACGCCTGCCGCCGTGCGTGAATTTATTGATCGCATCGGTGTCGCGAAAGTGCCCAACACCGTAGAATTTGCGCTTTTGGAAGCGTGCCTGCGTGATGACCTGAACGCACACGCGACGCGCGCCATGGCGGTGCTTCGTCCGCTGAAGCTGACCATCACCAACTACCCCGAAGATCAGACGGAGACCTTCGAAACCGAAAACAATCCGCTTGATCCCGAGGCGGGTACGCACACACTGACCTTCTCGCGCGATCTCTATATCGAAGAGGACGACTTTATGGAAGAGCCCGTCAAGGGTTATCGCCGTTTGTTCCCCGGCAACGAGGTACGCATCAAGTCGGCGTATATCATCAAATGCACGGGCTGTGTGAAGGATGAGAACGGTAACGTTGTAGAAGTCCTTGCCGAGTACGATCCCGACAGTCGCGGAGGCAACGCCGCAGACGGCCGCAAGGTACGCGGTACGATCCACTGGGCGGATGCCCGCACCGCCGTGGATGCGGAAGTCCGTCTGTACGGCTCGCTGTTTGACGATCCCGATCCCGACGCGGCGGACAAGGACTTTATGGCTTGCCTGTCCCCCGACTCGCTTGAGGTACTCAAGGGCTGTAAGCTCGAAGCGGCATTTGCTAACGCCGATGCCTCACAGTCGTTCCAGTTTATGCGTCTTGGCTACTTCTGTGCCGACAGCAAGGACAGCAAGGAAGGCGCTCTCGTCTTCAATCGCTCGGTGTCTCTCAAAGACAGCTTCAAAAAATAATTTAAATAAAAAAGGAACCTTTCGGCTGAAAGGTTCCTTTTTGTTATTTCGTACCGAAGATACGGTCACCTGCATCGCCGAGACCGGGAACAATGTAGCAATGGTCGTTGAGCTTTTCATCCAGCGACGCACAGTAGACCTTGACATCGGGGTGTGCTTCCGTCAGCGTTTTCAAGCCCTCGGGAGCGGCGATGATGCACATAAACTTGATACTGCGGGGATGATGCTCCTTGATCATCGAGATCGCATCAACAGCCGAGCCGCCCGTTGCGAGCATCGGATCCAGCACAAACACATCGCGGTCGGCAATATCGCCGGGCAGCTTGTTGTAATATTCCACGGGGGTATGCGTTTCGGGATCACGGTACAGACCGATATGCCCCACCTTTGCGGCGGGAACGAGATCCAGTGCGCCGTCCACCATTCCGAGACCGGCGCGCAGGATCGGCACAAACGCCAGCTTTCTGCCGGCGATCACTTCACTCTTAGTGGTCGTGATCGGCGTTTTGACCTCAACCTCGCACATCGGCAGATCGCGGGTCGCCTCATAAATAAGCAATTGCGTGATCTCGCGGATCAGCTCGCGGAATTGCTTGGAGCCCGTGTTTTCGTCGCGCAAAAACGTGACCTTGTGGCGAATCAAGGGATGGTCGGAAATGAACGGTTGCATCATAGTAAAAACCTCCTGAATAAAAATCCTTATTTAAATGCTTGTTTGGCTTTCAATTCACGCTCTGCCTGCGGCAAGCGCAGATAGGTCGGTTGCAGAAGCGATGCAGGCATCAGCTTGTCCTCTTCGGCAAGCTGTTTGGCGGCAAGTGCGATCCCGCGGGGACGGACATACATCAGCGGATCGGGTGCGGCAACGCAATCCATCTCGTCCTTGCACGCTTCATAGCAAAGCTTCGCGCCGTCGCCGACAAAGATCACCTTGCGTCCGCGCGACAAAAGCGCCGCTTTACAATCCTCGATCGACATCGCCTCATCGGGGGTCAGGCGTGTTACCGTGCCGCTGTCGCACGAAAACGACGCCGTATACACCTGGCGACAACGCGCATCCATCACGGCGCACACAACGGCATCAAGCGGAATGCCGTCAATGTTCATCGCCAATGCCTGAAGGGTAGACACCGATGCGGTGGGCATATCCGTTTCAAATCCGAGGCCCTTTGCCGCGGCAACACCGATACGCACGCCCGTGAAGGACCCCGGGCCGCTGCAGACCGCCAGGCAATCGATCTGATCAAACGAAAGTCCTGCCTGCGACAGCACCGACTGTGTCATCGGCAACACCGTCTGACTGTGGGTCAGCGGCACATCCGCAAAGCATTCCGACAGCACCTTATCCGCTTCGGTATCGACAATACCTGCCGATGCCGTCACCGAGGAGGTGTCCAACGTTAAGAGTATCACAGCTCTACCCCCTCAATCGTAATACGGCGGTCGGTATCCGACAAACGCTCAAAGGTCACGCGCACAGCGTCCTCGGGGAGCGCATTTTCAATCTGCTCGCTCCACTCAACCGCTAAAATCGCGCCCATATCGATATACTCAAAAAAGCCCGTGGCGTACAGATCCTCCCACGTTTCAATGCGATACATATCAAAATGCACCAGAGGCGGTGTGCCTCCGTAATCCTGCACAAGGGCAAAGGTGGGACTGGAAACCTCCGCATCAATGCGGCGTCCTGCCGCCATACCGCGCACAAACGCCGTCTTTCCCATACCGAGGCCGCCGAACATCGCCACCACGCCGCCGCGATCCATCGCTCTTGCAAGCGTTGCGCCGACTTCTTCCGTCTCCTGTACGGTATGCGTTTCAAAAACCATTGTCCCACCTCCTTTTATAACAGTCTAATTATAGCACGCGTTGTTCGGTTTTGCAACATTTACAACGGATAAATATGCACCGCACAATCCTTTACGTCGGCAAATTCCGCCCGCACGGTTTCTTCAACGGTTCTGGCAACTGCAAACGCTTCGCGGCACGACAAAGCGCCGTCCACCTGCGCTGTCACCTCCACATACACCCGACTGCCGAACAAACGGGTTTTCAGCTCCCTTATACCGCGCACCTGCCAATGGCGGCACACGCACTCACTGACTGCCTTTTCAAAGGCTTCATCACACGAGCGGTCGGTCATTTTCCGCATCGCATCGGCAAAAATCCCGATTGCCGCTTTCAAAATAAACAGACTGATCACAACCGCAGCAAGCGGATCCATCACTGCCACGCCGAGGTTTGCTCCGAGGATGCCGACAAGTCCTCCTACGGATGACAGGGCATCCGAACGCAGATGCCACGCATCCGCCATCAGCGCACCCGAATTGACCTGCTTTGCCGCACGGTGTGTATACCGAAACATCATCTCCTTGATCACAACGGATATGACCGCCACCGTCAGTGCCCGCCATCCGGGTGGTTGTGGAACGACCTCTTGCGTAACGGCAATCGCACGCAAGCCTGCCGTGCCGATCCCGATGCCCGTTGCCCCCACAAGCACCGAGAGCAACACCGCCGCGACGCATTCCATCCGTTCGTGACCGTAAGGATGCCGACGGTCACTCGATCGTCCCGACAGCTTTATGCCGATCAGCACGACCAGAGAGCTGAACACATCCGTTACCGAATGCACACCGTCCGACACCAGCGCACCCGAACCCGAAACGGCACCGACCGCGATTTTTATAACAGCCATAAGCGCATTGAGCACCATATTGATGCACGAAATTGTCAACGCTTTTTCCAACACACATCTCCCCTGTTCCGAAAAAACACCCGCAGAATCGGTTTTACGATCCTGCGGGTGCTATTCTCAGTATATGCCGATTATGTGCGATTGGTCAACAGCGACAACGTTTCCGAACGTGTACGGGCATCCGAGCGCATCAATCCGCGAAGAGCGGAGGTCTGCGTCGTGGCTCCCGCGGCGCGGACGCCGCGCATCGTCATACAAAGGTGCTCCGCTTCAATGATCACCGCTACTCCCTTGGGCTGCAGCTCCTGTTCCAGGAAATCCGCCACCTGGGCTGTCAGCCGCTCCTGCAGCTGCGGGCGACGGGCGTAGGTGTTGATGATGCGGGCGAGCTTGGAAAGCCCGATCACCTTGCCGTTTTGCGGAATATAGGCAACGTGCGCCACACCGATAAACGGCAACAGATGGTGCTCACACATCGAATGAAGCGGGATGTCACGCACCGTCACAAGCTCGTCGGGTTGCGACTCGGAAAACAGCTTGACGTGTGCTTTTGGATCCTCGGTCATCCCCGAAAACACCTCTTCGTACATATTTGCAACACGGCGGGGTGTCTCGACCAATCCCTCGCGGTCGGGGTCTTCTCCGATCGCGATCAGGATCTCCCGTACGGCCGCTTCAATACGCGCTTTATCCATTGTTCAAACGCCTCCAATGTAAATATGGATTCATTATAGCGTATCCGCTCTTAAATAGCAAGTAAAAAAGAGGCTGAACTCAGCCTCTTTTTTGGCTTAAAAATGGTTCTTATGCCAGTGTAACATACACTTTAATGCCCTCGGTTTCCGAGCCGTAATATGCCCACACATCGTCATAGCCGTTGATGATGAGTTTGGCAATATACTGCTTCGTACCCGCTTTCGGCGAATCACCGAGATCGATCTCGAGCGACAGCGACGCCGAGGTGATCGCATTGATCGCAGAGGTATCACCGATCAGACGGATCTGATCCAGCGTCTGCTGAGGAACAGTCACCTTAAGTGTCTTTGTATCACCTTTAAACACAATATTCTTGGCGGTGGGCACCAATGACAGCGTTTTTTCGGACAAGGTGTCCGTGTTCAACGAGACGGCGATCTCCTCGGGACTGTCAATCGCGCGCACGGTTGACGGAATAGACAGCGGGAAGGTGACTGTGCTCTCTGCCATCGACAGCGCGGCAAGATCGACCGTTCCGACATTGTTCAGCTGTGCCTGAAGCGCATCTAACTCCGCAGAAGGTCCGAGCACATCCAACCCTTGCGGCGTGACGGTAAGAAGATCGGTGGTCTTCAGACCCGCAGGCACGTTTTCAAGCGTATAGCCGATCTCGATATGACGCTGTTCCCAGATCGGCACCGTCATCGACACCGAGCCGGACGGAAGCTCTTTAATGGAGCAGTAGGTCATATCCACCTCACTGCCGTTTTTATCCAGTGCCACCAACGGTACGGAGAACTGCTTCATTGCAGACAATGTCTCCTCGGCATCAACCCTTGCAACGATCGCACTGATTTTGGAAACCGTGGATTGCGGGCCGTCCACCGTCAGCTTACCGCTCGGGAATGCCGTCAGATCCAGCACGGGCTCACCGATCTGGTATTTCGAAGGGTCGGCGGCGGTCAGCAAGGACACATCGGTAGTCACTTTGAAGGTTGTTCCCTCCTGCCAGTAATCGCACATCACCGTAACGGTGCGCGGCGAAACCGACACGATATCGTAATCCGTCTGATCGCTGTTGCGCTGAACCGTCAACGGGACCTCAACATCCCCCGCGCCCGTAATGGAAGACAGATCGGGACGCACACGAAGATCATCCGCATCCAGCTTGGAGATGACCGACCAGCGACCCGACACATTCACCTTGACATCGAAGGTATCGTTACCAAGCACGCGCAAGCCGCTCTGATGAGCATAGGTGTTGGTGAGATCGACCGTGACCGTCACGGAAAGCGGACGCTCCTGAATATTGGCAGGGCCGGACAGCACGCCGTACCACAATGCAACCGCAATGATGACCGACAGCACCATCATCAGCTTGCCGCTGTTGATCAGTCGGCTGAAGGAAAATCGCTCTTTCACTGAGCATCCTCCTTCCCTTTGAACAGTCGTCTGAAGATACCGCGCTGATCCTCTTCGGAAGCTTCCGTAAGGAGTCCGCCCTCCAAAGCGATCTGTAACGTTTTCGGCGTATAGTCTCTTGTCAGCTCGCCGCCTTGTGCGAGCGAAATGGCACTTGTTTCCTCGGACACGACAACGACCAGTGCATCCGAGTTTTCACTCATACCCACCGCCGCGCGGTGACGCGTACCAAGCGAGCTTGACAGGCTGTGGTGAGTGGTCAACGGCAAAATACATCCTGCGGCACACACGCGGCCGTCGCGGATGATCATGGCGCCGTCGTGAAGCGGTGCTTTATTGAAGAAGATATTACCGACCAGCTCAACGGACGGATCGGCATCCACGACCGTACCCGATGCAATGATCTCACCCAATTTGGTATTGCGTTCAAACACGATCAGGGCACCCATCTTCTGACGTTGAAGCTGTTCCACTGCGCCGCAGACCGCCGTAATCGCCGCCTTCTGACGTTCAAAGGCCGTTTTGCTGTCCGATCCGCGACCGAACGCCGCAAACGCACCCGACAGACTGGAATGTCCGAAATGCTCCAACGCACGGCGGATCTCCGGCTGAAACACCACCACGACCAGGATCAGGGCATTGTCAAACAAGACCCCCATCAGGTACGTCAGCGTCTGCAGATGAAGCACCAACGACAGACCGTACGCCACCACGATCAGAATAAGACCTTTGATCAGTTGCTCTGCGCGCGAATCCCTCACGAGCTTGATCAGGCTGTAAATAACAGCCGCAACAACGATGATATCAATCAGCGATGTGAAGATATTGATGCCCGTAAAAAAGGTCACAATGCGCGACCAGATATCCACAAAAAACGATCGGACTGCTTCCTGCACGCTTTTCACCCCTTGCCTGTAACTTCAATTACTTATATTTTAGCATATAACAAGGATAAAAAGCAATGCTAATCAGCGGATTTTTTTGAAAAGTTTTACGATAGCCTCCACTTGCGTGACCGTATTGGTCATCCCCAGGGACAAACGCACCGTTCCCGTCGGTAAGGTGCCGATGGTTTTGTGTGCAAGAGGAGCACAGTGCAACCCCGCACGGCAGGCGATGCCGTACCGCGCCAACCGTTCTGCCGTCTGCTGCACATCCATTCCGTCCACAGTCAGCGACAGCACGGGCGTCATCGTGCCGCATTCGGGTGAAGGTGAATACATCCGCACACGCTCTATCGTGCGCAAGCCGTTGTACAGCACCGTATACAGCGAGTGCTCGTACGATGCCACCCGCTCGATGCCGATCGTCAGCAGATGCTCGATTCCCGCCCGCAACGCGCAAACGCCCGAGACATTGGGCGTTCCGCTTTCCAGACGATCGGGAAGCGTTTCGGGCTGTTCGGGCGACAGTGAGAAGCTCCCCGTTCCGCCGTAAACAAGCGGAGTCAGCGCATCCTCGCGCGCACACAGCAACAGTCCCGTTCCCATCGTTCCGCCGAGTCCCTTATGCCCCGCCGTGCACAGATAATCGATACCTTCCTGCTCGACGCGAAGCGGCACGTGTCCCGCCGACTGCGCCGCATCCACCACGATCGAAATACCGTGCTCGTGCGCCAGCATCGCCAACCGCGCTACAGGCAGGACACAGCCGATCACATTGGAAGCGTGCGTACAGATGATCGCCTTGGTTTTGCTGTTGATCGCACGGCGAAAAGCGTCAACCGTGGCATCGTCATCCCCGGGCGAGACGTGTGCAACATCGTAACACGGATATGACGGCGACAAAGCGTGAAGCGGTCGCACGACCGCGTTGTGCTCCAGGTCGGAAATCACTGCGCGACCGCCGTGCCGCAACAGGCTTTGAATCACCGTATTCAATGCCGTTGTGCAATTGGGCATCAACACCACGCGACGCGCATCGGATAACCCCAGAAACGTCGCCGCCCGTTCACGGCACAAATACAGCTGCTCCGATGCCGCAAGGGACATCGGATATCCGCCTCGCCCGGGATTCGCACCGTAGCATACCGCCGACCGACGGTGTGCCGCCAGAACCTCAGGATGCTTCGGGTACGATGTGGCGGCGTGATCTGCATATATCACGAGCCCTCACGCTCCCGCACTTCACGCACCGCAACACCGCCCTGCTTCAAAACGGATACCGCCTGCGGCACGGACGATGTCACCGCCAAACCGTAAACGCAACCGTTTTCGGCATCCGACGAGAGCTTTTGAATATACGCGCGGATACCGTACTTTTCCAGCAACCGTTTGCCGCGCATCGCATCGTTGATCGAACCGATCGCATACAGTGTTTGCATACGATTGCCTCCTTTCTTCACAATTCCCCCGTTACACAGTATATGTCCCCTGTTTCATCGGGTGCTTTGCACACAATTCTTACGAATTCCTGAATTTTTCAAAAAACTCCATTTTTACCTTGAAAAACGGCGGTATTTGCGGTAAACTAAACTGTAGTAAGCAAGGAATTCATTTGTAACTTTATTTTGGAGTGGATTATGAATATTCTGGTTTTATCCTGCGGCACAGGCGGCGGTCACAACACCGCCGCGATGGCCGTTGTTGAAGAAATGAAACGTCGCGGACATTCCGTGATGTTCCGTGATGCGTATGAGCTTGTTGGCTCGGTTGCGGCAAAAATCGTCAATAACTCCTATATCAAGACCGTACAGCATATCCCCAAAGCGTTCGGTGTGGTGTATTCTCTGAGCGAAAGCATCAGCAATCACGTTCCCGGGCATTCGGCTGTCTATCTGGCGAACGGTCTGTGCACACACGCGCTGAAAAAGCTGTTAAATGAACAGCATTTTGACGCCGTTGTGATGAGCCATATTTTCGCCGCGCATATGCTCACCTATCTGCGTAACCGCAAGGTCGCGATTCCGAAAACCTATCTCATCGTCACCGACTACACCTGTCACCCGTTTTCTCACGAGGCAAAGTGTGATTACGTGATCACCCCGTCATCGGAGCTGACCCCGATCTTCACCGATGCCGGTATCACCGAGGATAAGCTCCTGCCGCTCGGGATCCCCGTGAAATGTGAGTTTGCCAGACCGATCACCAAAGGGGATGCGCGCAGGGAATTGGGACTGAGCCCCGACGGCTCCTATATTCTGCTGTCAGGCGGCAGTATCGGTGCCAGCGCCATCAGCTCATCCATTCACGCGCTGTCGCAGTATCTGAGCAACCATCCCCATAAGCACCTGATCGTGATCTGCGGAAGCAACCAGAAGCTATATGAAAAACTGCGCCATAATTACGCCGGAAACAAACAGATCCTCATTGTCGGCAAAACCGATAAGATGCCGTTATTCCTCAAAGCCGCCGATGTGTTCATCACCAAGCCGGGAGGTCTTTCCACCACGGAAGCTGCCGTCTGCGCGACACCGATGATCCTGATGCCTCCCATCCCGGGATGCGAAACATATAACATTCAGTTCTTCGAGAAGCACGGTATGTGCATTGCCGTTCAGGATCCCGAAAATGAACTCCTCGCCGCTTTGGAGTCATTGGATGATCCCGACACCTCGTTGCGGATGCAACACGCTCAGCGCACCTATATCAACAGCCGATCAACCGAGGATTTATGCGATCATATCGAAGCATCCTGTCTCAAGGAGGAACATTGATATGCACACGAACCCCGAACAAAAAGCATACGGAAAATGGATCTTAGGAATCATTTCAGCGGGCATTCTGATTTATCTGGGTGTGCAGAATATCGACACGGTCGCCGTTGCGATCGCGTGGCTGTTCAACCTGTTTTCCCCTATTCTGCTGGGCATTGCGTTTGCGCTGATCGTCAACGTTCCTATGCGCTTTATTGAAACGCGTCTGTACCCCAAAACCCAAAAGCCGATCGCGGTCAAAATCCGCCGTCCGATCGCCATCGTTCTTGCCTATCTGTTCATCGCCGCTATTCTTGCGTGTGTTTTCGGTCTGGTCATCCCCGCTCTTGTCAACGCTGTCAGGATTCTTGCTGACGGTGCTGCCAACGTCGTGAAGGATTTTTCCGCGATGAGCGCCGAAGATCTGGAAAACCACCCGATTGCCAAGTTTGTACTGAATATCGATTGGCAAAAGCCGTTACAATCCATCCTCACCTTTTTTGAAACCAGAGGCTCCAGTATTATGAACGTAGCGCTGAGTACGGTCAAAGAGGTGTTCGGCGGCGTTATCAACATCTTTGTTGCCATTATCTTCTCGGTATATGTCCTGTTCCATAAATCCACACTCAAACGTCAGACCCGTCGCCTGATCGATGTCTGGCTTCCGAAAAAGGTCGGCGAAGCCATCGTACATACCGCAAGCGTTGCCGGTGAAGTGTTTCGCAACTTTGTCGCAGGACAAACGCTCGAATCGGTTATCCTCGGTGTGCTGTGCATCATCGGTATGCTGATCTTACAGCTTCCTTATGCCCCGATGATCGGCGCGTTGATCTCCGTCACGGCACTGATCCCGATTGCGGGACCGATCATCGGCACGGCAATCGGTGCTTTTATGATCGTGATCGTCTCACCTATCAAAGCGGTTATTTTTGTTGTGTTTATGCTTGTCCTTCAACAGCTTGAAGGCAATCTGATTTATCCGAAGGTAATGGGCAGCACCGTCAATCTCCCTGCTATGTGGGTGCTTGCCGCCGTCACGATCGGCGGCGGATTGGCAGGAGCCGTGGGTATGCTCCTCGGCGTTCCCGTTGTCTCCACCCTGTACATCCTTCTTCAGGAAGCCACCGGCAAACGCGAAAAAGAGCAGGAAAACGCCTCTTCCCCGACCGATACTTCCGAATAACCGAAACACATTCTGCGGCTGTGGTCAACACGACCACGGCCGTATTTCTGCAAGGAGGTGTCACTGTGACACAGCGATGGTTGGAACAGAATACATCCTCCCTGAAAGGAAAAACCGTTGCCGTGACCGGTTCAACGGGTGGGCTCGGAAAAGAGCTTTGCCGCTATCTGGCAAGGCTCGGTGCTTCTCTCTTGTTGCTTGACCGTAATCGCGACAAAAGCCTTGCCTTCCGCGAGGAATTGCAAATGACCTACGGTGTGAACGCCACCTGCATCCAAGTAGATCTTGAGGACTTTTCCTCTGTGCTCCGTTGTACGGAGCGTCTCAAAAGTATACCCGTTGATGTCTTCATTCACAACGCGGGCGCTTATAGTATTCCCCGACGCATCTGTGAAACCGGGTATGACAATGTGTTTCAGATCAATTTTGCCTCCCCGTATTATATGATCAACGAGCTGTTGCCGACATTGCGCGATCATCGCGGTCACGTTGTTGTCGTCGGGAGTATTGCACACAGCTACTCCGAAACCGACCCGAACGATATCGACTTTCACACACGCACAGCCGCCTCCAAGGTTTACGGTAATGCTAAACGGTATCTGATGTACGCTCTTCACGAGCGGTTTCGAAACGAAACAGATGTTACGCTATCCGTTGTACATCCCGGCATCACCTTCACCAATATCACCGCACACTATCCGCCGCTGATCTTTGCCGTTATCAAGCATCCGATGAAGCTCATTTTTATGAAACCGCAAAAAGCCGCTTTGTCGCTGTTGCGTGGCGTGTTTGAGCCTTGTCAGTACGGCGAGTGGATCGGCCCGCGATGGTTTCACGTGTGGGGGTTACCCCAAAAACGTGCACTTCGCTCCGCATCCGCAAATGAACGTTGCCGTATCGGACAATATGCAGATGCGGTCTACCAACACCTCAGGAGTCTTGTATGAATATCCAATTATCCGATCATTTCAGCTATCGTCGTCTGCTCCGCTTCACCCTTCCGTCCGTTGTAATGATGATTTTCACCTCCGTATACGGCGTGGTGGACGGGCTGTTTGTTTCCAATTTTGTCGGGCAGACACCGTTTGCCGCCGTCAATTTCATCACCCCGTTTCTGATGATGCTCGGCGCCATCGGGTTTATGCTGGGAACAGGCGGCAGCGCGCTCATTTCCAAGACGCTCGGAATGGGCGACAACGACAAAGCGCAACGGCTCTTTTCAATGTTTGTGTACATAGCGTTCATTCTCGGCATCGTCCTCTCCGCTGTCGGCATCCGCTGTCTGCGTCCCGTTGCCGCTTTGCTCGGCGCACAGGGACAGCTTTTGGAGGATTGCGTTGCTTACGGACGAATCATTCTCTTGGCACTGCCGTTTCTGCTGTTGCAATTTGAATTCCAAAGCTTTTTTATCACCGCCGAAAAACCGCAATTGGGTCTTGTCTCGACCGTGATCGCGGGCGTTACCAATATGATACTGGACGCACTGTTGACCGCCGTGTTCCCTTTGGGACTCGCAGGCGCGGCAATTGCCACAGCCAGCAGTCAGTGTATAGGCGGCATTCTCCCCCTTCTCTATTTCAGCCGCAAAAATAACAGTCTGCTTCGCTTACGCCGTCCGCAGCTTGACGGCAAAGCGTTTTTGAAAGCCTGCACAAACGGCTCCTCGGAGTTGCTCAGCAATATCTCAATGTCTCTTGTTGCTATGCTGTATAACACACAGCTTCTGCATTATGCAGGTGAAAACGGTGTCGCCGCCTACGGTGTGCTGATGTACATCAATTTTGTGTTTTTATCCGTGTTCATCGGGTATTCCGTCGGTGTCTCACCCGTGATCGGCTATCACTTCGGCGCAAAGAACCACAGCGAGCTTCGCAACCTGCGCCGAAAAAGCCTGACCGTAATCCTCGTCAGCGCCGTGACAATGTTTGCACTCTCTCAGCTCCTTGCCGTACCGCTCTCCCGCGTTTTTGTCGGTTATTCCGACGAGCTGTACCGTATGACCGTGCGCGGTTTCCGCTTGTTCTCCTTCTCTTTCCTGTTTGCGGGGATTTCCATCTTCGGATCGGCATTTTTTACAGCACTGAACAACGGGCTGATCTCGGCAGTTATTGCGTTTCTGCGTACGCTTGTGTTTGAGGTATCGGCCGTGTTGCTGTTGCCCCTCATCTGGGATCTGGACGGCATCTGGGCATCGGTCACGGTTGCCGAGCTGGCATCCGCCGTCATCACCGTGATCTGCCTGATCGCCAAGAAAAAGCACTATCAGTATTAAAGGAGAATCGACTTATGAGCTTTATTCAGGACATTGACCGCTACCGCCCCGAAAACGAACAGGAGCGCAATGACCAACGGCAGATCATCGAATACATCCGCACACATCCGTTTTGTCTGTCCCGCAAGGACGGTGTCGCACACATCACGGTGTCTGTATGGACGGTTAACCAAACGTTTACGAAGACCTTGATGGTCTACCACAAGCTGTACGATTCGTGGTCATGGATAGGCGGACACGCCGACAGCAACAACGATCTGAAAGCTGTCGCCTTGCAGGAGCTGTGTGAGGAGACGGGTATTGCCGACGCCAAGCTGTTTTCGGACGAGATCTTCAGTATGGAGCTTCTGCCCGTAAGCGGTCATTTCAAAGACGGTCGGTACCTTCCGAGCCATCTGCATCTGAACATCACCTATCTTGCCGTAGCGAACGAAACGACACCTCTTACCGTCAACGAACACGAAAACACCGCTGTTCGCTGGTTCTCCTTCGAGGAGGCTCTGTCCGCTTCCACCGAGCCGTGGATGGTAGAAACAGTCTATAAAAAGCTGATTAATAAAACCGTGCGCATCACACAGTGATACGCACGGTTTTTCTTGTGTTACGCGATATCCTTTTTTCGGTATTTCCAATAGGCGGCGGCAATACCGATAACGGTCAGCACCGCACCAACGGCGAGATATTCTCCCTTCAGCGCGTGCTCATTGATAATATACGCACTGTCGGTATACCCGAACGGTGTCACGTATTTCAGCACTTCCGCTTCTTCGGTCAGATTCGCTACAATATTCAGAAAATAGAGCATCATCGCAAGCCCCAGTCCGATGCCGATGCCGTTACCTTTGAGAAACGCCGAAACGCCGAAGGTGATCGCCGCAATTTCCAGTTGTAACAGCAAATACGAAAGCAACAGGAGCGTCACCGCCTGCACATCTGCGGATTCACCGATCACGGCGATACACAATGCCGTCACCGCGGCAACAATTGCGTTGAGAATCACGATCTGGGCAACCACACTCATCAGCTTTTGCGTGATCACACGGGTGCGGGAGATCGGATGTGTCAGCAGAAATTCCGCCGTGCGGTCTTTTTCCTCTTTGGACAGCGCCGTCACGCCCGTGATCGCCGCAAACAGAGCACCGCCGATACCAAGCACATTGCCGCATTCAATACCGAAATAGCCCATAAATTCACCGAAATTCAACTGATCCATTCCGAATGCCGCTGAAAAACTGCCCATATCCGAAAACATCTGCGAGACATCCTCCATCTGCGCACTCATTTCCGGGTAAATCATCACGCAGACTCCCAGCATAAACGCAATCACTCCCGTCCAGATGATCAGGGAGAGTCGAGCGCGTCGTAACTCGTGAAAAAACAGTGTCATTGTGCACCCTCCTTTTCGTAGAAATGCATAAACACTTCTTCAAGATCGGGATCGGCAATTGCCACATCGTCAAAGGGCACATCGCTGAGCTGACGAAGCAAACGATGTGCATCGCCGTTATACAGGAAGCTCGTCGTGCCGTTTACCGTCTGCACATCGCACGCCCCGTCAACAGCAGGCATCGCCGTCACACCGCGCAATGTAACACGCTTGACGCCCGTATGCCCAAGCTTTGTCACGCTGTCACTTGCCAGCACTCTGCCTTCGCGGACAACGGCGGCGTCTGTGCAGTACCGCTCGATCTCCGTCAGGATATGGGACGACAAAAAGACCGTTGCCCCCTTTTGATTGCGTTCACGCAGGATCTCATAAAATTCCCGTTGCATCAGCGGATCCAATCCGCTTGTCGGCTCATCAAGAATATACAGCTCAGGATCGTGTTGTAACGCACAGACGATACCGACCTTTTTGCGGTTACCGAGCGACAGCTCATCGATCCTGCGGGAAACATCCAGCTCCAGTCTGTCACACAGCACCTTCGCATTTGCAGAGCAATCCATCCCGCGAAGCTTTGCGGACAACGCCAGGATCTCCCTGACACGCATACCGCTGTAAAACGTGGCTTCACCGGGCAAATAGCCGATGCGACGCAGAATGGCGGTGCGATCCTTGACAATGTCCATTCCCATCACCGTTGCCTTACCGCTTGTCGGCTGAATCAAGCCTAACAGCGTGCGGATCGTGGTGGATTTGCCTGCTCCGTTCGGTCCGATGAAGCCGTAGAACTGTCCTTGCTCTACCGCAATGCTGACATCGATAATACCGCGGGATTTCCCGTAATACTTTGTCAATCCCGTTGTTTCAATGGCGTTCATCCGATCACCTCCAGTAATTCCTCATAAAACGCTTTGGTCGTTTGCTCATCCTTGAGCGCAAGCACCAGCACGCGGTCACCGTCGTTGATCAGAATGTGGAAATCCGCGTTGTTGTACGCATACAGCGTATACGTGCCGTAGAGATCATTTTGGAACATACCCAACTGCAGCTTCGCGCTTTGGAAGCCGCTGACACGCATTCCTACGTCGTGATCCTCGGTATACTGGATGTGGTGAAGCTGATCCAACGGGATCACGCTCTTTTCCCAATAGGTTGCACTGACAACCAGCGTATCCCCTTCGATAGACGCCGAGATCTCACCCGTAAACATCAGCCCGGCAACCAGAAGCAGAATCAGCGGTACCGCAATCGCTGTGATCCATACGCCGGCTTTTGTCTGAGCTGTTTTCGCAAGAGGAACAATGTCGTTTTTCTTTGCTTTCAGCTGTTTGTGCCGATACACGTACGAATACACCACCGGGACGGCAACAAATACGGCGGTCATTGTCAGCAAGACAATGAAGGAGACAGACTGCGGCAAAAAGACACACATCAAAACGGCAAGTCCGCCGAAGAACCACACCTTTCCCGCTACGCGGTGAGTCGCGTTCCAGTTTTCCTTGCTTTCAAGCGTGGGACGGATCTTGATTCCGAGAGTGAAGTTTTGCTTGCATTTGGGCATATAATTCCCCAGTACAATGAACAGCAGTCCGAACAGCAGGCAAAGCAACATCGGAAGGTTCAGGCGCCATCCGAGCGCCGTCGCATACATAAAGCCGTTTACAAAGCAGGACAAAACGGGGACGATCCAAAGCGCCATCCCGAGTGCTTTCGGATTCTGATCCTTATTTTTGGGATCTTTTGCCGATACAAAAACGCATACCCAGAAAACCGCCAGCAAAATCAGCGGAATGCCGAACACGGCAAACACCTTGGAGGCATATCCGTCCGCTTCACCCGAAGCACCCCAATGCGTCGCCATCGACGCAGGAAGCCTGTACCAAAGCACCATTCCCGCCGTAATCGGCAACAATGTCACAAGCGAGGCGAGCAACAGCTTTCGCCAGTACGTTTTGATCATTCTCCGCTCTCTCCTTTCAGGTCAGCGATCCACAGCATCGTCTCTTCCAAAACCGATGTGTTGATCTCGTAAAAGATGTATTTCCCTTCGCGTGTGTCGCGGATCAGATCCGCCTCTTTGAGTACCGATAAATGCCGCGAGATCGACGCCGCCGTCACGTCAAAATGCTCCGTGATTTCCCCTGCGGACATCCGTCCCTTTTTCAGGAGATTGAGAATCTCCCGACGAATCGGATCGGCAAGTGCGCGAAGCGTTTGTTGCAATCCCATATTCGCCCTCCTTTTTAACATTTAACCTAAATGTTAAATATAGTATACCGCGAGTTCTTGTGTTTGTCAAGAGGAATTTAAAAAGAAAACGTGCTCCTAACGAAAGAAGCACGTTTTCTTTACGCCGAAACCTTGGAGGATGCGGTTACTTTTGCTTTGAAGAAATACACCGCATAGAATACGCTTATGTACAGCAGGAACAGCGCCACCACCGCCAACGGATACAGCACCTCACTGCCGTCCACAAAATTGAACAGAATGTCATACGGTGTGCCGTCCCCGCGCATCAGGAACATATAGTTGTAGTCCAAAAGGCGATTGGCAACATACGCCGCCCCGCAAAAGCCGAGCAGGATGGAAAAGGTGATGCCGATGTTACGCCGTTGCATACTCGCCATATTGCTCATCAGAATATACAGGGATGCAAAGCCCGCAAGCGAATGCGTGACGCCCGACACCACGTTATCAAACGACAACACGGGATAAGCCGCATAGTTCTGCCCTGCACCGTAGGTGCCGAGCAACGCGCCTAAAATGCCGAAAATGAGAACGAAATCCAATGCCGCCTCGCGAAGGCGTCCTTTTGTGAACGCCGCAAGAGGCATCGCGATCAGCTGAACACTGCATAAAAACAGCGGTAATTCATACAGCCAGTGCATCGGGTCATTCCCGCGGATACACAGCAAGACGATTTTGAACAGCTCGATCGTGTCGATCAGGATCGCGGCAACGATCAGAACACGGTTTTTCTCTTTCATCGATTTGTGTTTGTTGCGCTTGCCTAAAAACATCGCCAACGCAATCATTATCAACATCAGCGTGGTGACAAACGTCAGATGCTGCCACGACATAAAGCCTTCTGCTTCGCGCTGATAGCCGCCGAAGCCGAAAAATTCACGCATAAAATACGGCACCTCTTTTTTCGACATTTTTCTCAGTATACACCCTGTGCATTCATTTTGCAAGAGGTAACGCACATAACGTTACGCCCCAAACGCAACACGGAACAGTATGCTCTTAAACAGTCCGAAATACAAACAATTTTTTGTCCGAAAACAGCCGGATTTCCCTCTTCCCTTTTTCAAAAGTATGTGCTATAATGTGAAATATGCTATCGGGGTGTGGCGCAGTTGGTAGCGCGCGACATTTGGGAGCGTGCCCAGCAGTTATAGCCGAGATTTTGCAAAAGTCCCGAAAAGCCTTTAACGGTGCGGACTTTCGGCACTTAATAAAAACGCAAAACGGCGTGGAATTTGCGTTTGACCACAGTTTGTCCCACTTCCACGCACAAGCGAGAAAAATTGAATAGATATCCGGGTGTGGCGCAGCTGGGAGCGCGGGTGGTTTGGGACTGTATCGGCGGACATTTTACCGTAATCTGCCGACCTGCCATAAACCGCATGACACCGCCATAATCGACGATCATAAAAATAAGAATTCGCACCAAACGACGGCAACGACCACATGACATCCCACAGAGGTCGGAACAATGCCGTTTTTGATATGTAAAAACTGATTATTTCGGGGTGTAGCGCAGTTGATAGCGCACCGCATTTGGGATGCGGGGGCCGCGGGTTTGAGTCCCGCCACTCCGACCAAAAAAGCCTGTGGAACCAATGATTCCACAGGCTTTTTCTTTGTTTACAGCGGGCTAAATATATTCAGTTAAGCTCTCATGCGGTAACTGGTTGTAAGATACAAATCATTCCAAATAGATCTATCAACGATTTGATAGAAATGTCAATCAAAGGTAATTTGATTGATATTGTTAACTTAAGAAATATGATGGTTCATAACAACGGAATGATTGATGCTCATTTCAAAAAAACTACATCATACAGTCGATTGCAAAGCAAAATAAATGGCGACCTCTATATGTTAACAGAGGAAGAAATCGAATTGTATTGGAACAGCGTATTGGATTTACTGCTTCAGTTATCAAAAGTATATATAAAACGATATTTTGCCGATAGAAATGTTGTTATAGCTAATTACTATTTTAATAATGGAATGCCACAATATCCCAAAAGGCGCAAACTCATATTAAGTGAATAATGACAAAACAGCCGCAGGAGCAAATCCTGCGGCTGTTTTCGTTACATCATTCTTTTGCATTCCTCTGCAAGCCGTAAAGGATACGCAGCTTCAATGTCATATCCGTCGCGTGTTAGTTCTTCGGCGATTTGACACCAAATGATATATGCCTTTTTGTACTCACCGCATTCTTGATAGTAGAACCCTTTGGAATACCACGCATCAAGATAAGTGCTGTCGAGTTCAAGTGCTTTATCCCAATAGGCAAACGCTTCTTCAATACGACCGAGTTGTTTACAGCAATCGCCACCGTAAATATAGAGTGACGGATAGTTTGGAAATCGTTCAATTGCTTTGCAAAACCACTCATACGCCTGTTCATATTGTGCTGCATATTGATACGCCGCCACAAGACAGATCCATTCTTCAGGTTCATTACTGCCACTTTCCATGATCGCGAGTTGCTCACGGATTGTATCTTCGCTTTTGCCGACATCCGCATACAACAGCATCTTTTGATGACGGGTGCGCCAGTAAATATTTTCGGTGTCGTCTGACTTGGCACCTTCGGTGATTACGTTATCAAACGCTTCAATCGCCTTGTCCCTGCACAGCTTCATCATATAGTGATGGATGATACCGTATGTGCGCCTATCATCGGCAGAATCGTGTCCGCTGCGGAACAGTTTTTGGAATTCTTGTTCCGCGCGC
Organism: Oscillospiraceae bacterium; assembly: GCA_015065805.1. GTDB lineage: Bacteria > Bacillota > Clostridia > Oscillospirales > Acutalibacteraceae > RGIG1959. Next base: position 89,900 of record SVPN01000001.1, read on the forward strand.
ACGAAATTTTCGGCAGTACGGTTATCTTCAAAAACAGCTGCCAAACGTTGCGCATAATTGGCATACGCCACCGAAGTGGATCGGTACAGATCATCTATCGTCACGCCGTAAAGCTCTGCAATAGTAGGCAACAACATCACATCCGGCAATGTTGTACCACATTCCCAGCGAGATACGCTTTGTGCGGTGACACCAAGTTTTTCGGCAACTTGTTCTTGCGTATAGGATTTCGCGAGGCGAAAACGTTTGAGATTGGAAACAAAAGCAGTGTTCAAAACCATCACTCCCAACAACAGATTTCGAAGCTTCTGTTTGTATTGTACACGAAACGATGGTGTTCGTCTATGGCATAAAATAAGGATTTGGTCGTAGTTTTTGATGACAACAGCAGTCAGATTACTTAATTGACAAATGAACAACCCGCCGTAGGACTATTCCCACGGCGGGTTGGTTTACTTGTTATTCGCCTTTTGCTTCACGGATCTCTTCAAGAATTTCATCCTTCAGATCTTCCAATTCATCTTTGAAGTCTCCCAGTTGATCCAGCGCTTCTGCAAGCGCGTCGCCGAGCACCGCATCCAGCTCGTGCTCCGAAAAATACTCACGCACCTGCTCTTGCACAACCGTGTGGATCATTCCTTGCGCCGAGACAGCAACCGTCGGTTGGAAAAAAGCGCGTTCCGATTCCGTCAACCGATCAGAGAGTACATCGGACAGCAGTCCTGCCATCAGTGCCACGCGACGCATATCCGCCGCAAGAAAGCCACCGTCGACGCCTTCAGGGATGTCCGTCACAAAGAAGCCATCTTCGATCCAGTTATTCTTCACCGCTGTGCGATAAACGCCCGAATAGGCGGTTTTGGATGCCCAAAACGCCGTGGGTTCGTTGATGTTTCGACTGATCGTTGCGAGAATACGCAGTGCGGTTGTCAACGAGATGTCGGTCGCAACCGATTCGGTAGTGGTTTCAGCTTGTTGCAAAACAACTTGATTATCCATGAAATGTTCCTCCGTTTCATTATGCGGAGGGCACGCAAGGCAAATTGTGTGTTCGTCCACAAAGCGTGCCCTGCCGTGTTTTACAAGACCTTTTGCCCGATTCGGGTAGGTCGGTTCGTATTCATGTCCTTGTTCGTCAACCACCATAATGTTTTTTTCGATGGGTATCATCCCCTTGGTTTATGACTTTGGTATGTTTGCGAATGGCTGTTTTTTGTAATGGGTGCCGTCCCCGCTTCGCACTTTCAGTATAGCATATTGTACCATTGTATTGCAAGGAGAAAATCGTATGGTATAATACAATTATAAAATTTTCTCCATATACCCAACCTTTTCCTTTCGCCGTTGCTCTTATAGGTGAAAGCCCTCAAAACCAACCTCCAAAAGAAAGGAAGCGCTTCATGAACGATTACAGTGTCAAAACCGACAGCGATCTTGTAAAACTGACGCTGTGCGGCAACAGCAAGGCATACGAAGAACTGGTTGTTCGTCACGAGCGTGCCGTCAAAGGCACCGCCATGAAAGTGACGGGCAACGAGTATTCCGCCAAGGACGCGTCGCAGGATGCGTTCGTGTCGGCGTGGATGCATCTCGATGCGTTGCGCGAGCATGACAAATTCCGTTCATGGGTATGCTCGATCGCGAAGAATCACGCTCGCCGACTGCACGCCCATTACTGTGCGGCGGTGCCCGATATCAGTCTGCATCTTCTCGAGAATGTAGATCTGACAGACAGCGGCGAAGATGACTTGCTCGGTCGCTTAAGCTTAGGCGCACAAGCGGAAATCGAACGTGACGAGCGCTTGCACGAAGCGGTGAATGCTTTAAGCGAAAAGATTCGCGAAGCGATTACACTTCACTATTTCGAGGGGTATTCGGTGAAGGACATTGCCAAAAAACTGTCTCTTCCGGAGGGGACGGTCAAGTGGCGCCTTTGTGAGGGCAGACGTCAACTCAGAAAGGAGTATGGTGTTATGGAGACTACCTACAATGAAAACGAATCGTTGGTGCGTCGCGTGATGCGCCAAGTGGAAGAACTGAAACTCTGGCGACTGAAAAACGATCGAAGTGGATTTGAAGCCGATTATCGTGCCACATTGGCGGCAGTCGAAGCGCTGGATGAATCGACCGAAAAACAGTATATGCTTGCCGATGTGCTCATTCGCGGTGTATGGTGGATCGACGGCGAAAAGAACGAGGCAACCTTGGCTCGTGTCAAAGAATCCGCCGAAAAAAGCCGCAACGAAGAAGTCATGACGAGTGTGCTGAGCAACGAATGGGACGGCTTATCCGATAGCGAAACGCTTGTTAAAATTCGCGACGAGCAGATTCCGTATCTTGAAAAAGTCGGTTTCACCAAAGCGCTCGGTTATGCATATTTTTGGTTGGCTTATTATTACCTTCGTGAGCAAAACCAAGAGGAGGCACTCCTCACGTTTCGTAAAGTGCTGACCATTCTGACACCTGCCGATATGTACTATGCCAACACCGTTTCGGCCATTGTGATGATGGAACGTCGTCAAAGTATCACCGTGACGAATGATCGTCATTTCAAGTACAGTGCAACCGCCGAAGTTCTCAAAACAATCGACGGCAAGCTCTACTATTGGGCGCAACCCGGATTCCGTATCGGTTATGGGCCGGGATTGGCAGATAGTCTGCTGTTCAACTGTTCTCTGTGCGACAATCTGATTGTCGATTCGGACATGCAGTGCGGTGAAACACGACTCAGCTCCGATGGTCAAACGAAGCTGACTTTCGTGCGGGACGGCGAAACCGTATCGACCAAAGCGGGTGTTTTTGAGAACTGTAAAATTTTCACGATCACCGATTCGCCAACCGCCTACCTAACTTATGTAGAAACCGTTTTTTGCGACGGTGTCGGCATCGTCAAGCAGACCGCCCATGGCTGGGACGGTAAATGTGTTTGGGAGCTTGAAAACTACCAAGCGGACGGCGACGGAACTTTCCCGCTGTGCGAAGGCAATTACTGGGAGTACACCATTTGCAACGACGATGGCGTGATTTATGATGTGACCAATCGTTTTGAAGTGGTGTATGCGGACGGCGACACCGCCAATCTGTCAGGTTTTCATTTCACACACATCAAAGGATATGACGATAGTTGGAGCGGGCTGATGCTAAACGCACGCCGTAACTATGTCATTGAACATCCCGACGGAACAGAGGAACTGGACGGAAAAGTTCTTGATCTTTTGGATCGTGCCGCCGTCGTTGCCGAGACGCCGCGCCAAAAGCGGCATACCGCAATTGCCAAGGATGTGATGACACGCATTATCGAGGGTGATCCCAAATCGAACCCCGAATACACACAGTACGGCTGCTGGAACTTCTTTGACCCACAACAGATCGCTGTTCGTGACGGCAGAATCATTGTGGACTATAACGATGTCGGTATCCACGGGAAATTAAGTTTTGAGTGGAAGCAACTGCGCATCAAAAACCTCAGCTTTGACGGTTGGAAGGTGTTTTACAACTTCCTCTATGATATGTTCAGCGATTATGCGGAGGGTATCTGGTCGGATGAATGGGTACCCGGCTATCACTGGGAAAAGAAGCATCGGAATTATAAATCGTGGTCGCGAAGGTACGATACCGTGTTGGACGTACTGGACGATGAGACGGTCACAACAAAAGCAGGTACATTTGAAAACTGCCGCCGTATCGTGATCAACGTCACACCCGATGAGAATTACCGCACGGGCAAAAAGGAATACTGGTATGCGCCGAACGTCGGTGTTGTCAAGATGTTTGCCTATAACCCCGACGGCGAAACCGAGCATTGCACATGGGAACTGACCGAGTACAGCGGCACGGGCGAGGGGTATTTTCCTGTTGCCGACGGACTGTTCCGCCGCTATGAACCGGTCGTCCTTGGTGATGGCTACCACGCGTGGGTGGAGTACACCTTTGATGTGGAAGGTGACGACGTGATCCTGTTCCGCAACGCCTGCGGCACACGTGACCGCGAAGCCCACGAAGCTGAGCAAGAATAATTGTATCTTTGATTACACCGACGCAAAATTTGATTGAAACCCTTGACAATATCAGCGATCCAAGGTAACATACACACGATGAACAACTCCTCGACAGTGGCGGTGAGAACGCCGTTGTCGGGGAGTTATTTTATGACCACATCTCATCCCACAGACCCGTGTGGAACAATCGGAAACAGTGGAGATAAGACCGTCAAAGACCACTTGATTTCCGGACGAAAGCGCCAAAAAGCGCTTGAAACCAACGGAAATCACACTCTATTAACGGTTTGGGACTGTGAGATAGGTAATTCAAGTAAAATCCCAGACACCTCAAAAAAGCCTTTAATACTGCGGTTTTTCCGCTTTCATATTTTTTAGAAATATGC
>SVPN01000041.1 GCA_015065805.1 Oscillospiraceae bacterium
CAGGATAGGGTATCGAGATGCAAGGAAGGCGAACGAAGAATACTGTCGTATGCTGAGTGAGCATGACGCAAGCAGGTCGGTATCCTATCCTGTCAAAAAACAGATTCGGATATGTCCTGTTACGCTATCCAATCTCTAACTCTGCCACGACGGGAAGGTGATCCGAGACCGTGGCCGTGGTTTCGTTGTAAACGGTTTCGTAGGTGAGCGGTGTTACGGCGCCCTTGAAGAAAATGTGATCGCGGGAGCCTTGTCCTTTGGTCACCTTGCCGCCGTAATCGCCTAAAAGATAGGAATCGATATCTCTGATCAGCTCGACACCGTCGGCATATTTGCTGTCGGTGTAGCCGTCCGCGATCGACATGGCGTAGGCATCGCTCGTTTCCACGGCATTGAAATCGCCGACACTGATGATGGGCAAGCCCTTTTCCTCGTACAGACGGCGCGCGATTTCAAGATATTGTTCGGTGTGTGTGTTGCATTCCGCTTCGCGCGAGTCGGGGTGGGTGTTGGTGATGAGAAATTGCTTGCCGTTTTTCGCTTCGAACACCGCCCACGACACCACGCGGATATTGGAGCCCGCGTCGAGATCCTCAATGCCGCTTTCGATGAGAGTCAGCGTTTCGGGATTGTAAAGAAACATCGTCATACAGTCTTTGCCGCCGATGACGGACGAGTTTGTCAGCTTGTTGCAAACGGCGGTATAAGATTCGGGAAGTGCTGTCAACTCCGTTTGCCAGGTGGTGCCGGCTTCCTGTAAGCCGATCACGTCGGGCATTTGTGCAGTGAGCGTTTCTGTGAACGGATCGATGCGCATCTCTGCGGGCGGACCGCCCCACGCGGGATTGAGGATGTTCCAGGACATCACCTTGATCTGAGCGGGCTCTGCAGGTGCTTCGGATACACATCCCGTGAGCAACAACAGACACAGAAGAATGGCAGAAAAAAGGGATACCAAACGTTTCATACACGCGCCTCCTTATTTGGTTCTATCATATCATAAGTACACCGCTTTGGCAAGGGATGCGCTTTACACGGTTTGCCGAAAATTGACACTTGATAGATGAAGAAAACTATGGTATACTATAAAATGTATAACTATACATAAAAAGGACGGTGGCGCGATGAGTAAGCACTCGCATCTGCAGGGAATCGTCGCGCCGCTGTGCGATTGGTTCGAAGCGGGCAGGCGTCTGCTTCCGTGGCGTATCGAGCCGACGCCTTACCGTGTATGGATCTCGGAAATTATGCTGCAGCAGACGCGTATCGAAGCGGTGATACCGTATTTTGAGCGGTTTATGAACGAGCTTCCCGATGTGCAGGCACTTGCAAGCGTAGCACCCGACCGCCTGATGAAGCTGTGGGAGGGGCTTGGCTATTACAGCCGCGCGCGCAACCTGCAAAAGGCGGCGCAGCAGATGATCGAACACTACGGCGGAGAGCTTCCTGCCGATTATCACGCGCTGTTGTCGCTTTCGGGCATCGGTGAATACACGGCGGGAGCCATCGCGTCCATTGCGTTCGGGATTCCCGTTCCTGCGGTGGACGGCAACGTTCTGCGTGTGCTGGCGCGACTGACGGGCTCGCATGAGGATGTGATGAAGCCTGCGGTGCGCAAGGAGCTGACGGCTCTTGCCGCGTCGCTTGTACCGACTGACCGTCCTGCGTCGTTCAACCAGGGCTTGATGGAGCTCGGTGAGCGGGTTTGTGTGCCGAATACGATGCCGCGCTGTGAGGCGTGTCCGATTGCGGAGCACTGTGCGGTGTCGGGGTCGCCCGAGGCGGCAACACTGCCGTACCGCGCACCGAAAAAGCCGCGGCGCATCGAACAAAGAACCGTGTATGTGATGCTGACCGATGAACATCCGCGGCGTGTGCTGTTGCACAAGCGTCCCGAAGAAGGTCTGCTGGCGGGACTGTGGGAGCTTCCCAATACCGAGGGGAATGAGCCGTTGCCGCTGACGGTGCAGGCAGTGGGAGAATCGATGGAGCTGACAAACAGCCGCCACATTTTTTCGCATATCGAATGGCATATGCACGGCGTTTTGCAGATCGTAAAGCCCTTTGCGGTGCCTGATGATTATGAATTTGCAGGGCTGACAGCCCTTTTGACCGATCACGCTTTACCGACAGCATTTCGGGCGTATTCCCAGATGCTGCCGACTTGGTTAGGAGAATCAAAATGACACGTGTTGCATTGATCACGGGAGCATCGCGCGGCATCGGCCGTGCGATCGCACTGCGGCTGGCAAAGGAAGGCTACGCCGTGGCGATCAATTATCATCAGAATGAAAAAGCCGCCGTCAGCGCGGGAGAGGTGCTCACGGCATTCGGCAAGGAGGGTATGCTCTGTCGCGCCGATGTGACCCGCGAGAATGCGGTGCGCGAGATGGTGCGTGCGGTGGAAATGCGCCTCGGGCCGATCGACCTGCTGGTCAACAATGCGGGCATCGCCGAGCAGGTGCTGTTTACCGATCTGACCGCGATGCAGTGGAAAAAGATGATGGATGTCCACGTCAACGGCGCGTTTTACACAAGCTCGGCGGTGTTGCCGTCGATGATCCGCCGTAAAAGCGGCTGTATCATCAATATCGCCTCGATGTGGGGACAGACGGGTGCCTCGTGTGAGGTGCATTATTCCACGGCAAAAGCGGCATTGATCGGTATGACCAAGGCGCTTGCCAAGGAAGTCGGCCCGAGCGGCATCCGCGTCAACTGCGTATCCCCGGGTGCGATCGAAACCGATATGATGGCGGGCTTCACCGCAGAGGACAAGGCGGCGATAGCCGAGGAAACGCCGCTTTGCCGACTCGGCAAGCCCGAAGAGATCGCCGCGGCGGTGGCATTCCTGGCGTCGGACGATGCTTCGTTTATCACGGGACAGGTGCTTGCCCCCAACGGCGGGCTGGTTATATAAAGCAAGAGGAGGTCGGTCAGAGATGAAACGGATCGTAGCGATGGTTCTGGTGTTATTGATGCTTTGTGTGCCCGTGTCGGCACAGTCGGTGCTGAAATATGTGACCGACTTTGACTATGCGGTGATCCGAAACGGCGGCACAGACGGCACGTTTGTCTACGGCGCTTATGAGAATAACGGTGAGGTGTATAAAATGGGACTGCTCACCGAGGACGGCGAGCAAACCCGCACCGCGTGGACGGCGGATGGCTGGAACGCGCTGTTTGAGCCGTCGGAATGGACGGTCACCGTGCACGGCGATGCGGGCGCGCTTTGCCCGTATGCAACAACACATAAGGACGGTACGCTTTGCCCGTACATCGATGTGGCATCGGTAACGCTGACACACAAGGTGACGGGAACAGCGTTGGAAAACCGCTATTTGTATTATCCGAAAAAGACCGTCACCGACGGTTCCACATTGAATATGTGCTTTGGCAAATACGGATATAAATCGCCCGAAACGCTCCGCTGGGACGGCGTGTCAACGCGCGTGTCGCTTTGCAACGCGCAGGGCTTGTGGGGCGTGTATGATGTACAGACGGATACGATGCTCACCGAGCTTGTCTATGCGGATATGAGCGCGGTGTACGGTGACTTCGCCAAGGTGTCCGACGGCACGGCGTGGGGACGGCTGGATCTCAGCGGTAAAACACCGACGGTGTATTCGTATGCGCGTGCGGAGGATTTCAGTGTGACCGAAGAGCTTCGGAAAATCGGGGACAAGCAGTACCGCGTGTTCAACGCGGACAATGAGCCGATCTCCGCGGTGTATGAGATGTCCGTGACGGCGGTTGCGTATGCCCCGAAGGCACATACGGTGCTGGCAACGTACACCGACGGCACAAAGGCGTTGCTGGATCTGCTCGGCAACACGGTTGCAAGCTTTGATACGCTTGAGCAGGTGCAGTATCTTGACCGTGCCTGCTACGCGGTGGAGAAGAATAACGAGCGCGGCGCGGTCATCGGTGTGGCACTCGCGCAGATGACGGACGTTGTAAAGCCGCAGGATACGGTGCTTGTCGGCGATGTCAATTTTGACGGCGTGTGCAACAGCGCGGATGCCCGTATGATCCTCGCAAATGCAATGGAACTGCAGACGCTGACCGAGCGGCAGACGCTTGCCGCCGATGTTATGCAGGACGGAAAGCTCAGCACGGCGGATGCCCGTGCGTTGCTGGCGACTATTCTCGAATAAAACAAAAGGAAGCGAAACAGTATGGCAAAAGACAGACGGCACGAAAAGCCGCTCACAAAACAGCAATTGGCACTGCGCATTTCGGCGGTAGCGATCCCGCTGATCCTTCTTACGGTGTTGATCGTGGTACTGGTCCTCCCGAAAGAAAAACCGCTTGACGGTCCGTTTATCCCTCCCGTGTCGGGCGGCACAACAACGACCGTCTCCGATGCGACAACAACGATTCCGTCGGTGACGACAACAACCTCGACAACGGAGATAACCACCACGACCGTCGAAGAAACCACGACAACCGAGGAAGAGACTACCACAACAGAGGAAGAAACTACCACAACAGAGGAAGAAACCACTACCACCGCCGCACCGCCTCAGAATTACGATGACGGGGACTGGAATATGGTGCTGGTCAATCCGTGGAATCCCTATCCCGAGGAGTCGGTTCGTGCGGAGGCGGACAATCTTGTGCAGGTCGGGTATGCGGAGGAATATGTCGATTATCGCATTATCGATTCGCTCAACGCGATGCTGGAAGCAGGCTCGGCATACGGTCTTGCCGTTACCTCCAGCTATCGCAGCTACGACGATCAGGAGTATTTTTACAACAACAAGGTTGACCGCGTGATGAACGAGGGCTATTCGTATGAAGAAGCGCTTGACATTGCCGCGACGGTGGTCGCAAGACCCGGTACCAGCGAGCATCACACGGGGCTGGCGGTTGACCTGGTTCACAACGAATGCTGGGAGCTTGAGGAATACTGGGAAGACTCTGAGGCGTTTGACTGGCTGATGGAGCACTGCGCGGATTACGGCTTTATTTTGCGCTATCCCAAAGAGAGCCAGGATATCACAGGCGTCATCTATGAGCCGTGGCACTATCGCTATGTCGGTGTGGAAGCCGCGCAGGCGATTATGAGTCAGGGCATCACATTGGAAGAATATTTAGGATGAAAGGTTGAAATTCCCTATGCAGCTGAACGGTTCGGACATTTTGATGGAGTGCCTGCTTGAGCAGGGAGTCGATACGGTATTCGGCTACCCGGGCGGAGCGGTGCTCAACATTTACGATGCGCTGTACAAATACAGCGACCGCATCACGCACATTCTCACCGCCCACGAGCAGGGTGCCGCCCACGCGGCAGACGGCTTTTCGCGCGCGACGGGCAAGGTCGGCGTGTGTATTGCCACATCGGGCCCCGGTGCCACCAACCTCGTGACGGGTATTGCCACCGCCTATATGGACTCGATCCCTGTGGTGGCGATCACGGGCAATGTGCCTGTCAATCAGCTCGGGCGCGATTCCTTTCAGGAGATCGATATCACGGGCGTCACGATGCCCATCACCAAGCACAACTTTATTGTCAAGGATGTCAACGAGCTCGCCGATACCGTGCGCAAGGCGTTTGAAATCGCGCAGAGCGGTCGTCCGGGTCCCGTGCTGATCGACATCCCCAAGGATGTTTCGGCGGCTGTGACGGAATATGAAAAAGCGGGGGCTTCTACACGCCGTCCTGTTCCCGCACCCAAGGAAGTGCGCATTCAGAAGGCGCTTGAGATCATCGCCTCCTGCGAAAAGCCGCTCATTTATTTCGGCGGCGGTGTGATTCTGTCGGGAGCGGAGGAAAGCCTTGCACGCTTCGCCAAGGAGCAGGATATTCCCGTTTGCTCGTCAATGATGGGTCTTGGCGGCTTTGATCCTGCGGATCCGCTTTGGCTCGGCATGGTGGGTATGCACGGCACGGTTGCCGCCAACCGCGCGGCGAAGGAATGCGACGCATTGTTTGTGTGCGGTGCGCGCTTCTCCGACCGTGTGGCGGGTGACCGCACGGGCTTTGCGCCCAACGCCAAGGTGATACATATCGATGTGGATCACGCGGAATTTGATAAAAACGTGACCGCCGCCGTGCGTATCGGCGGTGAGCTGAAAACGGTGCTTGAGGCGTTCTGTGAGCGTTCGGAGCATCACACGCACACCGCGTGGTGCGAGCGTGTCGCATCGATGAAAACGAGTGCTCCGCTGCCGATGCAGGACGCGGATGCCCTGCCCGATCCCCGCGTGATCCTGCAGACACTGCGTACACTTGTAGATGACGATACGGTTATCGCCACGGATGTCGGACAGCACCAGATGTGGACAGCACAGCATTTTGAAGTGCGCCGTCCGCGAACCCTGCTCACTTCGGGCGGTCTGGGTACGATGGGCTACGGTCTGGGCGCGGCGATCGGTGCGCAGTGCGGCACGAACAACAAACGCACCGTGCTGATCACGGGCGACGGCAGCTTCCATATGAACTGCAACGAGCTGGCAACCTTGGCATCGTATAATCTGCCCATCACCGTGCTGGTGTTTGATAACCGCGTGCTCGGTATGGTGCGGCAGTGGCAAAAGGTGTTTTACGGTCGCCGTTTTTCGGCAACCGACCCCGAACGCCGCACGGATTTTGTCACTCTTGCGAAAGCGTACGGTTGTAATGGGTTATATATGCAGACGGCATCCGAAATCGAGGCGGTGCTTAAAGAAGCTCTCAGCATCGAAGGCCCCGTGGTGGTCGATTGCCGTTTGTCCAAGGATGTCAATGTTCTGCCGATGATTCCGCCCGGCAAAACGGTGGACGATATCATTGAAGCAATGGAGGAGGAGTAACCGATGAGTACCACAAAACAAGCCTTTTCCGTGCTTGCGGATAACCATCCGGGCGTTCTTCTGCGTATGGCGGGGCTGTTTTCCCGCCGCGGATTCAACATCGATTCGATCGTGGCGTGCACCACGGAAAATCCCGAGGTATCCCGTCTGACGGTTGTTGTGACGGGGGATGAGGGCATCTTCACCCAGGTCATCCGTCAGCTGTTCAAGTTAGAGGAGATCATCAAGGTGGAAATGCTCGCCCTTGCCGATTGTACTGCCAGTGAGATGTTGCTTGTCAAGGTCGGCGCAAAGGATGCCGCCGAGCGTACCGAGCTTCTGAAGCTGGTGCAGGCATACGGCGGTCGCGTGCTGGATATCGGCAAAACGACCGTAACGGTGGAGCTGACAGGCGAAACGACCGAGCTTGACGGCTTTGTGCTGGGGCTTGAGGGCTTCGGCATCCGCGAAATGGCACGAAGCGGTGTCACCGTTCTGCAACGCGGCGATACCACCATTCACGATTACACTATTTAAGGGGGCAACCACTTATGGGAATGACAATGACACAAAAGATTCTTGCCGCTCACGCAGGGCTCGATAGCGTGGTCGCAGGACAGCTTATCGAGGCACAGCTCGATCTTTGCCTGGGCAACGATATCACCGCACCAGTGGCGATCAACGAGTTTGAGCGTGCGGGCGCAACCTCCGTGTTCGACAGAACGCGCATTGCACTGGTGATGGACCACTTCACTCCGAATAAAGATATCAAGGCGGCCCAGCAGGTCAAACGCACCCGCGAGTTTGCCGGTAAATACGACATCGTCAATTTCTTCGATGTCGGCAGAATGGGCATTGAGCACGCGCTCCTGCCCGAGCAGGGCCTTGTCGGCCCCGGTGATTGCATCATCGGCGCGGACAGCCACACCTGCACCTACGGCGCGTTGGGTGCCTTCTCGACAGGCGTCGGTTCGACCGACCTTGCCGCGGGCATTGCGACGGGCAAAACGTGGTTTAAGGTGCCGTCCGCGATCAAGGTAGAACTCAAAGGTGCTCTCAAGCCCTTTGTCAGCGGCAAGGATGTCATTTTGCACCTGATCGGCAGAATCGGCGTGGACGGTGCGCTGTATCGCTCACTTGAATTTGTCGGTGAGGGTGTTAAAGCCCTGTCGATGGATGACCGTCTGTGCATCGCCAATATGGCGATCGAGGCGGGCGCGAAAAACGGCATTTTCCCCGTGGACGAGGTGACGCTTGCCTACTGCAAGGATCGCTTCCTGCGTGAGATCCGCGTGTTTGAAGCGGACGAGGATGCGGTGTATGACGAAACGGTCGTCATCGATCTTGACACGCTTCGTCCGACGATCGCGTTCCCGCACCTGCCCGAAAACACCAAAACGATCGATGAGTGCGCGGGTGCCGTGCAGATCCATCAGGTCGTCATCGGCTCGTGCACCAACGGCCGCATTGAGGATATGCGTGCCGCCGCTGAGGTGCTCAAGGGCAAAAAGGTTGCCGACGGTGTGCGTTGCATCATCATCCCCGCGACGCAGGAGATCTGGAAGCAATCGATGCACGAGGGTCTGTTTGACATCTTCATTGATGCGGGTGCGGTGGTGTCTACCCCGACCTGCGGCCCGTGCCTGGGCGGTCATATGGGCATTCTTGCCGAGGGTGAGCGTGCTGTATCGACAACGAACCGCAACTTTGTCGGTCGTATGGGTCACGTAGACAGCGAGATCTATCTTGCCAGCCCCTATGTGGCGGCGGCGTGCGCTGTCACGGGTACGCTGACCGATCCCGCAACGCTGTAAGGAGGTAACACACAATGATTGCACACGGTTTTGTACATAAATACGGCGATAATGTGGATACGGATGTCATCATCCCTGCCCGTTATCTGAACACCTCCAAGCACGAAGAGCTTGCCGCGCACTGTATGGAGGACATCGACAAGGAATTTGTCAACAAGGTGAAAAGCGGCGACATTATGGTGGCGGGCAAAAACTTCGGTTGCGGCTCGTCGCGTGAGCACGCGCCCATCGCCATCAAAGCCAGCGGTATTTCGTGCGTGATCGCGTCCACCTTTGCGCGCATCTTCTACCGCAACGCCATCAATATCGGTCTGGCGATTTTAGAGTGCGATGAGGCGGCGCAGGCGATCGAAAACGGTCACGAGGTCAGTGTCGATTTTGACACGGGCGTCATCACCGATATCACCACGGGTGCGACCTATCAGGCGCAACCCTTCCCGCCGTTCATTCAGAACATCATCGAAAAAGGCGGTCTGCTTGCTTCGATTTCCGAAAGACTGTAAAAAATCTGAAGAGACAGATAGCAAAGGAGGATCTTTATGGAACTGGATTGGATCGATATTTCCCGTGAATGGACAACGGCACCGCTGTATCCCGGTGATCCTGTTCCCGCGCTGGAAAAGCTGTCGGATATGCATCTCGGTGATGAGTGCAGTACGTCGGTGATCCGCGCCTGCGTGCATACGGGCACACATATGGATGCTCCTGCGCATTTTCTGGAAGCGGCAGGGGATATTGAGTCCGTGCCGCTGTCGGTGTGTTGCGGCGATTGTCTTGTGATCGAGACAAGCGGCGCACTTGTCGGGGAACAGCTTGAAAAATACGTGTGGATGGCACCGGAGCGCGTGCTGTTCAAGGGCGATGTACAGCTCACGCAGAGCGCCGCCTTTGTGCTGGCAGACGCCGATGTCAGGCTGATCGGTGTGGAGGGCACCTCCATTGCCACGCCCGCCACCGAAGCAGAGGTGCATCGCCAGCTTCTTTCCGCAGGCGTGGTGCTTTTAGAGGGGCTTGACCTCTCGAAGGTCACCCCGGGACAGTATTATCTGCACGCCGCACCCATCCGCATCGCGGGCGCCGACGGTGCCCCCGTCAGAGCATTGCTTGCTAAGCTGTAACCGATTAAAAGCAGCACATTCACAATGTAGGGGCGGATAGTATCCGCCCGCGGTGCAAATCGGTGGCGTTGCAAACGGGTCGTCGGGGACGCCGACCCCTGCAACATTGGTTCTAAGCTGCAGGTTTGCCGTGTGTATGTAGACCACGGCCTGTGTGCCGTGCCGCCTCGCACGATCTTGCGGCAACGCCCTCTCCGTCATCGCCTTGCGGCGATGCCACCTCTCCCAAAGGGAGAGGCAAGGATTGTGGTTCTGCGACAGTATACCGCAAACACGCGGCAACACCGTAGGGCGGGGGCTTGTCTCCCGCCGCTAAACATCCTGTTAAAAGCAGCACATTCACAATGTAGGGGCGGATAGCATCCGCCCGCGGTGCAAATCGGTGGTGTCGCAAACGGGCGGTCGGGGACGCCCGCCCCTGCGAATTATTGTGTGTTCCCGCATATTTGCGGCAAGTGCCTTGTCCCCCTTGTTAAAGGGGGATGTCGCCGCAGGCGACAGGGGGATTCCCTTTGAAGAATCCCTCCGTCACTCGCTGCGCTCGCGCCACCTCCCTTTGACAAGGGAGGCAAGAAAGACCACCCTTTCTACTATACAGGAGGCACCCTAACCTCTTGTCCCCCTTGTTAAAGGCAATTCCCCTGTCAGGGGAAATGTCCGCAACGCGGACAAAGGGGTTGCCGTCTCCGGCGAGGAAGATGTCACGGCGTATGCCGTGACAGGGGGATTCCGTCGCGCAACGCGCGACCGCGTCCTACAGGCGCGCGGGTCGTCGAGGACGCCGACCCCTGCAACATTGGTTCTAAGCGGCAGGTTTGCCGTGCCGCCTCGCACGATCTTGCGGCAACGCCCTCTCCGTCTTATTGAATTTTTTATAATCTAACATTTCAATCCCATCATATCCCATATACAAGTGATGAGATCATCCGGGAACGGTCGAAGTCTCTTCGACCGTTCTTTTTTTGGTACAAGCCCTTGACAAATGCAGACTATTGTGGTAGTCTATACTACAGAGATAGTCTACGGAGGGATTTTGATGCGTGAAAAATTGTTTGACAGCGAAGCAAAGGTAATGGATATTGTGTGGGAACACAGTCCGATCTCCGCCAAGGAAGTCAGCGTGATTGCCGCTGACTCCATCGGCTGGAACAAAAACACCACCTACACGGTGCTGAAAAAATTAGAGGCAAAGGGATATATCCGCCGTGAAGACCCCGGTTTTATCTGTACGCCGCTTGTGACGCGGGATCAGGCACAAAAGGCGGCGATCACGTCGCTTGTGGAGAAGCTGTTCGGCGGGTCGCGCAAGGCGCTGTTTTCCGCGCTGATCGACGATGAAACGCTCACCGAGGCGGAGATCGAGGAACTGCGCCGCCGGATCGAGAACAGGTGATGCCGATGCTTCACGAAATGTTCTATTGGGTGCTCAGTATGAGCATTGTCGCGACGCTGACAGGCGGTATCGTGTGGGGTATCCGTGCCGTAAAGTGTCTGCCGCGTCGGGCGGCGGTGATGCTGTGGGTGATCCCGTTTGCGCGTATGGCGTTGCCGTTTGGGATAAACAGTCCGTTTGGCGTGATGACACTGCTGTCCCGCGTGACGACCAATACGGTCACCGTTTTTCAGCCTGCGGAGCAGGTTGCACTTTCGATGACCAATTGTATTATGGCGGCAGACACCTATTTCCCGATCACCTATAAGGTGAACAGGTTGGAAACGGTGTTTACGGTAGCCGCCGCGGTGTGGCTCGTCGGCACGGCGGGCTTGCTTGTGTGGATCGCGGTCGTGTATCGCGCGGCAAGGCGTGAGGCGGACACGGCAACCCACCTGAAAGACAATATCTATGTTTCCGATGGCTGTTCATCGCCTTACGTGTACGGCATCCTCCGACCGAAGATCGTTCTGCCCGCCTCGCTTGACGGCAACGACCGCGAATGGGTGCTTTTGCACGAGCAGACACATATCCGCCGCGGCGACAATGTGTGGCGATTGCTTGCGGTGATGCTGACAGCGGCACATTGGTTCAATCCGTTCAGCTGGCTGTTTTTAAAACGCTGTCTTGCCGATATGGAGACGGCGTGCGATGAGCAGGTGCTGGCGCAGTCGGGAGAAGACCGCGCCAAGGAGTACGCACGGCTGTTGCTTCGTTTTGCACAGCCAAAGCCGAACCTCTCCTCGGCGTTCGGCGGTGCTCCCGTGAAAGAGCGCATCGGGCACATTCTCTCGTACAAAACGTTGACACGGCTGTCGGTCGTTGTCAGTGCCGTGTTGGTGATTGTATCGGCATTTGTGCTGTTGACAAACGCCGGATGAAAGGGGATAAGACTATGAAAACCAAACGCTTTTCGCTGTATTGGTGGTGCGCGTGCGCGGGAACACTGCTTGCATCGTGCTATCCGCTGTGGATGGGAGTGCGTGTGCTGGGCGACCTGATCGCCGACGGCACGGTCGCCAAAGAACACTACCCGAAATACCTCATTCCGTATACACCCATCGCCGTGGCGGTCATCGTCGGCGTGCTGTTGATGCCGCTTTGTCTGCGTTGGCTCAGACGTGCGGCACTTGTCGGCGGAGCAGGCGCGGCACTTGCCGTGTTTTTCACGGCAGAGCTCCTCTTGGAGAAAACGGTCGTGGTTTCGGATGGGCTGGCGGCTCAGCTGGAGGACTGGCAGATGTATATGTGTTGGGTTCCTCCCGAATTGGTCGATTGGAGCGGCGGCTACCGTACGCAGACGGCGGTGGATATCCTGATGGGGGATTACAATCCCGCTTTTAAACTGCATTTTTACGTCATTTCCGTGGTGCTTATCCTTGCGTTGCTCAACTGCCTGTACGGCTTCGGGCAAATGATCAGGCGTGATGAGTTTACCCGTTGTAAATCGCTCACGGTGCAGTCGGTCTGCACGGCGGTATTTCTCGGATTGTGCATTCTTGCGTGCTTCACCGCCTTCTGGCGTGACGGCAACCTCGCCGTATCGCCGCTGTCCGCAATGCTGATGAGCGTCTTTTTCATCCTGCTTGGTGTCACGGCGGGTGTCTTTGCGGCATCCTTCCTGCTCGGCAGGCGACGGGCGGTATCGGTAGCGATCCCCGCGGCAATAGCCGCCGTGATGACCGTCGTGATGTATATCGGTGAGATGATCCTGCTGAGCGGTCATCTGTATCAATACGGTGAAGGCTTGCTGTTTGAAAGCCTCCCTGTGATCGTGCTTGCTCCCGTGGATATCCTGATCGTGCTTTTCAGCGGCGGCGTGACAGCCGCGATCTCGCAGTGGCTCAATCGTGCTCCCCGCAAAGAAGAGCCCTCAAAACAATAATTTCAAAAAAAAGAACAGTGTGTTTGCGAAATCCCTGTTGCGATGTTGTTTAATCCGGTACGAACGACAACGCAATGCTCGTCGCAGACACACTGTTCTCTTTGTAAGGGGACGGTGTGATCACAATATTATTATTTTTTATAAGGAGAATTTGTATGAGAAAACAAGCAAAGAGGATTGTATCGTTGGTACTGGTACTGGTGATGCTGCTATCCGCGATACCCTTGAGCGCCGTGTCGGTAAGTGCCGCCGGAGGTATGTCCATCGCAGAGCTTCAGGCGAAGTTTCCTCACGGAAAGTACTGGAACCATGTCGGGAATCCCGGCTCCTCAAACAGCGTAAACAATCAGAACGGTTATACCTCCTCGCCCTGTCCCAAGCACGGCACTGTCGGAACCTCTTCGCAGACCTGCAACGGCTTCCAGCCGGGCGGCTCACAGCTGTCGTGGCAATGTATGGGCTATGCGGAAAAGCTCGGCTATGATGCCACCGGCTATAACCCGCGCAATAACGCCAACGGCTGGACAACGATAACCTCCTCGTCGGCTTTGGACAGCCTCAAGGCGGGTGATATTGTGCGTTACAAAAACGGCAATCACTCGATCTATGTGACGGCGGTCAACGGCGACACCGTTACCTATACGGACTGCAACAGCGACGGTCACTGCGTCATCCGCTGGGGGGCAACGATCTCCAAATCAACCCTGCGCAGCTCGTTTACGCACGTGCGCCGCTATGCGGGTTCGACGCCTTCGGGCTGCAATTGCTCCACATCCTATGCGGGTCAGTATACCTGCACGACGTCCAGCCTGAACCTGACCATCCGCAGCGGTCACGGCACGTCCTACTCAAAGGTCGGCTCGATCCCCTCGGGTGCAACGGTGACGGTCACCAAATCCGACGGCACGTGGGCACACGTGACCTACAACGGTGTTTCGGGTTTTGCATCGATGGAATATCTGTCGAAGTCGCACAACCATTCCTTCAACCAGGGCTATGAAGCGGCACATCCCCACAAGGTGTATATGAAATGCGCCTGCGGCGAGTGGTATTATACCGGTGCCACCAAGACCCTGTCGAACTGCAACAGCTGTAAGACCCACGCGGATACGCCCACGATCGAATGGTGGGTTTCCGACAGCGAATACGGCTCGATCCCCTCGACCTTCAAGGTCGGCAACCGCTACTATCTCTGCTATCGGTTGACGGACAGTATGTCGGGTAAGGAATGGAACGAGGTGTCGTCAAACAACTACGATGTCGAATTGATCTTCTACAACCCCGACGGCTCGGTCAAGCATTCCAACAAGCCCAAAAATCAGGATGATTCCTGGATCAGCTGTTTCTTTGATACCGCAGGCGAGTATACCTATGCCGTGAAGGTCGGCGGCGACTTTCTGTTCGAAGGAAGCCGTAAGTTCACGGTGCAAAGCAATCCCAAAAAGATCAACGCTTCGACGCAGTCGGTCAATCTGAAGTTAGGGGATAAGACCTCGCAGACGATTCAGGTGTGGACATCCGGCTATCACGGAAAGTCTTGCTATCTGAACTGGAAATCGCAAAACGGCAACGTTTCCTGTACGTGGGGTGACTGGGACGACAACAACAAGATCCCCCTGACGATCAATGCCAAGAACAGAGGCTCGGATGTGATCACCCTGTCGGTGTATGAGAAGGATACGGACACACTGCTGCATAAGATCACGGTGAATGTCTCGGTGGATGCCGTGACGTATACCGTCGCCTACAACCTTAACGGCGGCAGCGGCTCGATCCCCAATCAGATCAAATACCACGGCACAACGGCCTATGTGACCGCGAAAACACCCGAGAAAAGCGGCAGCACCTTCCTTGGCTGGGCGACAAGCTCCTCGGCAACCACCGCTCAGTATCACAGCGGCGATCCCATCAAGCAAGAAGGCAATCTCACTCTGTACGCCGTGTGGAAGAAGAACCCGACCACAACCACCACGACCCGTACGACGACCACGACCAAGCCCACAACAACGACTACCAAATGCACCACTACCACTACGACGCGCACCACTACCACCACAAGACCTACGACGACCACAACCACGACTGAGGCAAGCGCCTCGTATCTCACGGTGACGGTCGAAACGGTGGAGCACGTCGGCACGATCACGGCGGGTGAAGAGGTACAGATCAACCTGACGGCGAAGGAAGTGCGTGACCTGTGCGGATTGGATCTGCACCTGTGCTTCGACAAGTCCAAGTGGAGCTTTGTCAAGGGTGAATGGAAGGGTGCTCTCGCAGGCTTTGAAAACAAGGCATTCAACGACGAGCCGATCAAGCCGCATCATTCCAACGATGCGGAGGTCTGGATGACGGCACTGAAATCCTCGGGTGCGGTGTCTTTCAAAGACGGTGAGGTCATCGCCACCATTACCTTGCGTGCACTGACCGATATCACCGATGATACCGCTGTGAAGGGCGGTTATATCCAGGCGATCTCCCAGGACGGCGTGAAGAACGGCTACACGAGCACGGCAACCTGCATTGACGGCGGCGTAAAGATCGCCTCCTTCCTCAAGGGCGATGTTGACGGAAACGGCACCGTGTCCTTGCTGGATGCTTCGAGACTGTTCCGCTACATCAACGGCCAGATCTCGCTGAGCAAAGAGGCCATCAACGCCTGCGATGTGACCGGGGACGGCGACATCGGCATCAGCGATGCGGTGAAACTGTTCTACTATATCAACGGTCATACAAGCCTGTAAAAAAACAGCTCCTCCGTGCTTAGCACGGGGGAGCTGTTTTATATCTGTTTATTTCTTGTCATCCGTTGCGGCGGTGAGCAGCTTGGTAATGGTTTCCTGGAAGCTGCTGATGTCCGTAAACTGGCGGTACACGGACGCAAAGCGGACATACGCGATTGCGTCGATGTCCTTGAGAGCCTCCATCGCGTATTCACCGATCTGCTGAGCGGTGACCTCGCGGTCAAGCGAATTCTGGATGCGCGTCTCGATATCGTCCACAACGCGGTCTAACTCCTCAAAAGAAACAGGACGTTTTTCACACGCACGGAGAAGACCGTTGAACAGCTTCTGGCGGTCAAAGACCTCGCGGGATTTGTCGCGCTTCACCACAATGATGGGCATACTTTCGATAATTTCATACGTTGTGAAACGCTTGCCGCATTGCAGACATTCGCGGCGGCGGCGGATACGCGCATTCTCATCGGTAGGGCGGGAATCAATAACCTTGCTTTCCACAAAGCTGCAAAACGGACATTTCAAGAGGATCACTCCTTAGCGTGGTTTAATAGTTGTAGAATACCACATCTTGTTTCAAAATGCAAGGTTTTGTGCGGATTTTTCACAAGATATGGACGGTTACGCCTTTGAAATGTCGGCAATGGCTTTGGCAAGCGTGGCGCATCCCTTGGAAATCTCGGAGATTTTGTCGAAATTGCGGCGATACAGCTCGATCATCAACGTGCCGTCGAAGCCGGATTCCTTGAGCATACGGAGCAGAGCGGGGAAATCCTCCTGTCCGACACCGGGCATCAGGCAGTCTTCGGTGTCGGTGCAATCGCTGATGTGCACGTGGCGGATCGCACCGCTCATCGCGTCGATCATCTCGGGGATCGGGACACCTGTGCGGCGGCATTGCTTGAAATCCAGCACAAACTGCGCTTTGTCGCCTAACTGCGCGCGCATTTCGCGCACATATTCGGGATGACACGCGCGAAACCGCACTACATTTTCCTGCAGTAAGGTCACGCCGTATTCCCGCCCGAGGTCATACAGCTTTTCAAAGCGACGGATGGACTGTGCCGCGGGAAGCACCCCGGGATCACGGTCTCCGTGCAGGATCACATAGTCCGCTCCTGCCGCCTGTGCCGCCTGAAAGATGGTGGTGAAGACCTTCAATCCATCTTCAAAACGGCGTTCGTATTGCGAAAATAACAAATACGGCTCAAAGCAGGAGGTATAGGAATGAAGCGAACGGATGGTGAGCCCCGCCGCATAGGCACGGCGTTTGAGCATGGTCGCAAAGGATTTTGTGACCTCGGAGGTGGTGTTGACAAAGATCTCGACATCCCTTGCCCCTTGTCCTTCCAGATAGGCAAAGGTATCTTCAATATTCATCGGATACAGATTGGCTGTGGAAATTCCGATCCTCAATGTCATCACCCTTTCACTGCTTTTTTATCAGTATACCACGGTTTCAAAGGCTTTGCAATCGTTGCGAAAAAGAAAAAACGGGAGAAGGGCAAGAAAACGAAAAAAACACTTGACAATTGTCCCGTTTGTGGTAAAATAGGGGATGTTCCGTTGCGACGATATGCAACAGACGGTGAAACGGGCCTTTAGCTCAGTTGGTTAGAGCCACCGGCTCATAACCGGTCGGTCCCGGGTTCGAGTCCCTGAAGGCCCACCAAAAGGTGAAGCCGCGGAAGATCGGACTCGATCGGTCTTCCGCCTTCTCCGCAACTTTACATAGGGGCATAGCTCAGTTGGTAGAGCAGCGGGAAACAAACCCGTGCCGGGCAATGAGTGTGAGCGCGTCCTGTGGACGAAACAGCGAACACGAATTGGCGCCGCGGTCGAAAACATCGAGGGAAAGATGCGAAGCATCCGAGGATGTTTTCGGGTTACCGCAAGAGGGCCCGAGGCACGCGAAGAAGTGCCGAAAAACAGAATATATAGGGGCATAGCTCAGTTGGTAGAGCAGCGGTCTCCAAAACCGCGTGCCGAGGGTTCGAGTCCTTCTGCCCCTGCCATAATAATCAACATTCGTTGATACAAGAAAGTCATCTCATTTCGAGGTGACTTTTTTGTTTGCAATAGTCGAAAGTCCTTTGTTTACAAGGGTTTTCGGCTTTTTGTGCTTCTTCC
>SVPN01000042.1 GCA_015065805.1 Oscillospiraceae bacterium
AAATGTGGCGAAGCCACACATCATTCGCGAAGCGAACATCATTAGGCGAAGCCGTCATCATTTGCCGAAGGCAAACATCATTCAAAAAACGCACCTTTGTCTACCGACAAAGGTGCGTTTTTTGTTGCGAAAGAGCGACCAAAAGTAATGTGAGCTATCTGTTCGATAAATTGGAATTGGTTGATTACAGCGGTGTTCCTACTTCAATTAAGTTACCATCCATATCGTAGAATCTGACCACCTTTTGTCCCCAGCTGTGTGTCATCAGGTAATTGACATATTCGATTTCAGGGTAAAGTGTTTCGAGACGCTCTACAAATTGTTCTATGTTGGGCTCTTCAAAATACAACTCAGATTGATTGCTGTTTGGAATTACACTTCTTTTTGTGAATTGTTCCCAGTATCCCGATTCCTGTAAGTATAAATTATTCGTCAATTCCATATTCCCATCGTTGTCTTGAAGAAGCTGAAATCCAAACATATCACTATAGAACTTTAACGCACGTTTACAATCTTTAACAACAATAAGCGTTCCTTTGTATTTCATATACGTTCTCCTCATCAAATTCTTATTTATCGAATTGATTATACTACAAATCGTGGCATATTTCAATGATGCATCGCCTGCGGCGACATGATGCATTTGCTCCGCAAATATGATGTTGCTCCCGTTGGTCGCAATGATGCGATGTTTGCCATAAAATGTGGCGAAGCCACACATCATTCGCGAAGCGAACATCATTAGGCGAAGCCGTCATCATTTGCCGAAGGCAAACATCATTCAAAA
Source organism: Oscillospiraceae bacterium (assembly GCA_015065805.1). Classification (GTDB taxonomy): domain Bacteria; phylum Bacillota; class Clostridia; order Oscillospirales; family Acutalibacteraceae; genus RGIG1959. The sequence continues at coordinate 788 of SVPN01000042.1, forward strand.
AACGCACCTTTGTCGGTAGACAAAGGTGCGTTTTTTGTTGGCTGCGGAACTAGGATTCGAACCCAGACAGACGGAGTCAGAGACCGTAGTGCTACCCTTACACAATTCCGCAATATTCATAACGGGTATTATTATACCGCATTCTGTGCATTTGTCAAGAGGTTTCCTCAAAAAAAATTGCGAAAAACCGCGGAAAAGACACCGCGAAATACCCGTTGCTTTTGCTGTTATATAGAACAGAACGGTATCCCTATGAAAGGAGAGGATTTTTTATGCGTGATCCCGCCCGTATCAAACCGTTTTTAGAGGAATTTGAAGCTCTTTGGGCGAAAAACCCCGACATCCGCTTCGGACAGTTAGTGGTGATTTTGCAAGGTCAGCTCGGCGGCACGTTGGACCCGTTTTACACCGAGGACGACGAGCTGCTGGCCGTTCTTCGCCGCCTCAACGGCAACACCGACAACGAATAAGCGGCAACACCGTAGGGCGCGGCCTATGTGTCGTGCCGTGTTGTACAATCTTGCGGTATCACCGTAGCGCGCGCTGCCTTAGCTCGCCGCGTCGGAAAACCGAAACCAACGTATGCGGGCGGCTGATAGCCGCCCCTACTTGTCCCCCTTGTTAAAGGGGGATGTCACGGCATATGCCGTGACAGGGGGATTCCGTTTGAAGAATCCCTCCGTCATCGCCGCAAGGGTAACGGTTTTTCGGATAATAAAAACGCGAGAGCTTGCACGCCTGCAACGCTCCCGCGTTTTTTGTTTTCTTTATCCGGCGGTTTCTGCGCGGCGCAACACCGCGATGATCGGGCAGATAAGGATCCCGCCCACAAGATTGCTGATACCGTGCACGATGTCATACGGGATACCCGCAATGATCCACGTCACCATTGCCTCAAAATTCAATCCGTACAGCAATGCCTGCGACGGCGCATACAAAACGCCGTAGAGGAAGCCGTGCAAGCCGCACACCGCCGCATACACAAACGGTGCCGCCGCTTTAGGCAGTCGCTTGGGGAGCAGCATCGTGATCCCCCACAGCACCAGCCACAGATACAGATGCGGGATCCACCACGAGGCAAAGCCCGAAAACAGTCCGCACAGAATCACATAAATATAGATCGGATACAGTGCCTTTTGACGGTACACCACCGTCAACGCTACCGTGAACACCCCTAAAAGGTGGATGTTGGGAAGCGCCTCCATCGCAACCTTGGATGCATACATCAGCGCACCCAACATCCCGAACACGGCGATCTCTCTGACGGTCAGCTTCATGCCTTTTCCGCCTTGAACGCATACACGGTGTCCGCCGTGATGTCGGTGGTGTCCACGCCCGACATCGCGTATTCGCCGTTGATGTAGAACGACCAGTACATCCCGTCCTTGTCATAGTCGAGCGTCACGCCGTCCACGGTCTTGACATACAGACCGTATGCGCCGTCCTCACCCGCGATCAATCCCGCATCCAGCAAGGCTTCGCCGACAGTGGTTTTGTCGGTGTGCACCTCATACGAGATCTTCGTGCCGTCGGGCTTGATGACCTCAAAGGGAAACACCGTCTCGCCTTCACCTTTGACGCCGCCGATCACAGACGGGGTCTCGGTCGGGGTTTGGTTGTCGTTACAACCGCTTGCAAGCAGTGCCATAGCCGCCATCAGCACCACGCAAACGATGACCGACAACGCTTTTGTAAAACGTGTCTTTTGCATAGTTTGCATTCCTCCGTATGATGTGTGCTCCTCGGGTAGGGCCGGCTCTCGCAACCCATAAAATATGAGGGCGTTGTCAAGGCGGATATTCCGACTGCGGCGCGGCGAACCCCCTGCCTTCTCAGAGCACGGTAGCTCCAATGACGTGTCCCCGACGTGCGGCGTACGGGTAAGAGGGTTCGACTGGGATGCGCTTCACGGCGACGGGCTCGTGCGGGACTTGCACCCGCTTCCCCACCGTTGACAGCTACCAGTATACACCGCTTTTCCTGCCGTTGCAAGTGTTTTGTGTCGTGTCTTCTTGCCTCCCTTGTAAAAGGGAGGTGGCGCGAGCGCAGCGAGTGACGGAGGGATTCTTCAAAGGGAATCGCCTTTAACAAGGGGGTCAAGAGGTTAGGGTGCTGCAAAAAAATGTTGCGGTTCTTGCGAAAACCGCGCGGTGCGGTGTGTTTATGTTTATGTAGCCGTCGGACGTTGTGGTGGCGTCGGCTACCGTGTTTTTCATTTTTTTACCTCCATTTCTCCTCCAAGGGGCGGTGCTGTGTTCCGCAAAACGGACACGGCACCGTTTTCTTTTTTCACGCTTTTTTCACATTCCGCAAAAAAATTGTTGAATAACCGTTCATACAATGCTATAATCTAAGTATTATGGAAAAGTGTTTTTTTGAATAGAAGCATCTTGGATGGAAACGGAGAGAATCTCTATGAGTTTTCGGCGCTGGAGCTTTGCGCCATTAGACAAACAAGCCGCCGCGGAGCTGGCACAGGCGTGCGAGATCGATTCCTTTGCCGCCCTGCTGTTGGCGGCACGCGGCATCACCGACCCGGAGGCTGCCGCGGCGTTGCTTCGCGGTGACGAGGAGCTTGAAGATCCGTTCGCCTTTGCCGATATGGACATTGCCGCCGAGCGCATTCAGCGCGCGATCGATGACGGCGAAACCATCGCCGTGTTCGGTGATTACGATGCCGACGGCGTAACGGCGACCGTGCTGATGGTCACCTATCTGCGCGAAAAGGGTGCAAAGGTATACTGCCGCATTCCCCGCCGTGAGGATGAGGGCTACGGTCTGCATCCCTCCACGGTGGATGAGATCGCCGCCACGGGTGCCACCCTGCTGGTGACCGTGGACAACGGCATCTCTGCCATTGAGGAGGTTGCCTACGCAAATAGCCTCGGGCTGGATGTTGTCGTTACCGATCACCACCAGCCGCAGGGTGAGCTTCCTGCCGCCGTGGCGGTGGTCGATCCCCATCGTGAGGACTGCGAAAGTGCGTTCAAGATGTATGCGGGCGTGGGCGTCGCCTTCAAGCTCGTGTGCGCGTTGGAGGGTGACGAGGACTGGGCACTTGAGCGCTACGCCGATTTAGTGGCGCTGGGCACGCTTGCCGATGTGATGCCGCTGGAGGGCGAAAACCGCCGCCTCGTGCGCGAGGGTCTTGACAAGATCAACCGCGGCGACCGTGTCGGCATTGCGGCACTTGCACGGGAGGCAGGCGCGGAAAACCGCCGCCAGACAGCGGGAACCGCCGTCTTCACATTGGCACCGCGCATCAACGCGGCGGGTCGTATGGGCGATCCCGACGCGGCACTCAAGCTGTTGCTGTGCGAAACCGAGGAGGAAGCAGCGGAATATGCCGCGCTCATCGGCACCTACAACAGCGAACGTCAGCAAAAAGAGACCGCCATTATGAAGGAGGTCTATCACTATATCGACACCCACCCCGAGGTGATGGCACAGCGTGTCATCGTGCTGTCGGGACTGGACTGGTACTCGGGCGTTGTCGGCATCATCGCCGCCCGCGTGCTGGATAAATACGGCAAGCCGTGCATCCTGCTGTCGGTGGCAGACGGCATCGCCAAGGGCTCGGGCAGAAGTCTTGCGGGCTTCTCGCTGTTCGACGCGATCGCCTCGTGCGAGGATATGCTGCTCAACTACGGCGGGCATCAGCTTGCCGCGGGTCTCGGTATGGACGCCTCGCGCGTGGACGAATTCCGTCAGCGTATCAACGCCTATGCCGCTGAGCATTATCCCGAAATGCCCGTGCCGGAGCTGGCGATGGATTTTCGCCTGATGCCGTCACAGATCAAGGTGGATAAGTTAGAGGCGATGGATCAGTTAGAGCCCTTCGGCGCGGGCAATCCCGCTCCGCAGTTCGGTCTGTTCAAAATGACGGTGGAAAATGCCGCCCTTGTCGGCACCAAGCACACCCGTCTGACGCTGTCCCGCGACGGTGTCAGCATCAACGCCATCCGCTTCGGCACACCGCCCGAGGTGCTGGGACTCAAGCAAGGGGATCTTGTCCATCTTGCCGTGTCCCTTGACCGCAACGAATTCCGCGGCACCGTGTCGGTGTCGGTCATCGTCAAGGATATCCGCTTTGCCGATACCGTGCAGGAGGATATCATCCGCGCAGCGCAATTGTTTGACCGCGTCATCTGCGGTGAAGCCCTCACCGATGAGGAACGCGAGTCCCTCACCCCCACCCGTGAACATATCGCGGCGCTCTACCGCTACCTCAAGACGGAAAACGGCTTTGAGGGCTCGCACGAGCGTCTGCACCATATTTTCAACGATTCCGTCCCCTGCGACAAGCTCCGTCCCGCCGTGGAGGTGCTTCGTCAGGCAGGGCTGATCACCGTGCAGAACGGCGGCGATGTCCTTACGATCGCCGTCTGTGAGGTCAGCGGCAAAGCCGATCTCAACGCCACCCCGCTGATGAAACAGCTGCTGGAGTGAGCGCACTGCATCGGGGGTACGATACGGGAAACCCGTCCCCTACAAAGCACGCCGTAAGACGGCAACCCCTTTGTCCGCGTTGCTTTTTGTTTATTCGCAAGGAATCCCCCTGTCGCCTGCGGCGACATCCCCCTTTAACAAGGGGGACAAGGATTGTGCACACCCCAATCGTAGGGGCGGATGCCCACATCCGCCCGCATACGTTGCTTTCGGGTTTTTCGATGCGGGACGGGAAACCCGTCCCCTACAAAGCACGCCGCGAGAGTATGACAGGATACTTGCCCTACAAGGTTGGTGAATTCTTATGATCTGCGATACGTTTGAACTGATCCGTATCCTCAAAGACAAACTGAATAAAAGCGACCGTTCCTACGACGAAGCAGGCATCGACCGCGCCATTCAGCTGGCGGTGGACTGCCACAACGGTCAGCGTCGGCGCTCGGGCGAGGAATACGTGTGCCATCCGCTCCACGTCGCGATCATCCTGTTTGACCTCGGTATGGACAGCGAAACCATCGAAGCCGGTCTTCTCCACGACGTCGTCGAGGACACCGAATTAGAGCTTACGGACATTGAGCGCGACTTCGGCAAGGATGTCGCCCTGCTCGTTGACGGTGTGACCAAGATCACCAAGATCGACTTCTTCTCCAAGGAAGAGCAACAGGCGGAAAACGTGCGCAAGATGTTTATGGCAATGGGCAAGGATGTCCGCGTCATCATCATCAAATTGGCCGACCGCCTGCACAATATGCGCACCAGCGACGGTTGGCCGCCGCAAAAGCGCCGCGACAAGGCAAAGGAAACGATGGACATCTACGCACCGCTGGCACACCGCCTCGGTATCCGCAGTGTCAAGGAGGAGCTCGAAGACCTCAGCCTGCGCATCCTTGACCCCATCGCCTATGCCGAGATCGAGGAAGCCCTCGAAAAGCGTCGCGCCACCCGCGCCGACCTGCTGGAAAACGTGCAGGACCGCCTGCGCGAACGGCTGGAAGCCCACGGCATCAAGCCGTATATGTCGGGACGCATCAAGAGCATCCCCGGCATCCACCGCAAAATGTTTATGCAGCAGAAAACGTTCGACGAGATCTACGATGTGTACGCCGTGCGCGTCATCGTGGACACTGTCAACGATTGCTACAATGTGCTCGGACACGTGCACGAGATGTTCCGTCCGCTTCCCAACCGCTTCAAGGACTACATCTCCACCCCCAAGCCCAATATGTACCAGTCGCTTCACACCACCGTGCTGGGCAAGGAAAAGATTCCCTTTGAGGTGCAGATCCGCACCTGGGATATGCACTACACGGCGGAATACGGCATCGCCGCGCACTGGAAATACAAGTTAGGCATTCAGAAAAAGGATAAGCTTGAAGATCGCGTGGCGTGGATCCGTCAGTTCATCGAAAGCCAGCAGGATGTCGATGACCGCGCGGAGATCGTGCACACCATCCGCACCGACCTTGCCGAGGACGATGTGTTCGTCTTCACCCCCAAGGGCGATGTCATCTCCCTGCCCGTAGGCAGTACCGTCATCGACTTTGCCTACGCGATTCACTCCGCCGTCGGCAACCGTATGGTCGGCGCGAAGATCGACAACCGTCTTGTCCCGCTCGACACCAAAGTGCAGACGGGTCAGATCGTGGAGATCGTCACCACCTCGGCACCCGGTCACGGCCCGAGCCGCGACTGGATGAAGATCGTCAAGACGGGCGAAGCGCGAAGCAAGATCCGCGCGTGGTTCAAGCGCGAACGCCGCGAGGAAAACATCGAAGAGGGTCGTGCCGCGTTCGACGCGGAGCTGGCGCGCAACTATATCCGCCTCAACTCCGAGCAATATGACCGCCTGCTGGAAACGGAGATCCGCCGCCAGCATTGCTCAAGCGCAGACGATTTCTTCGCCGCCATCGGCTACGGCGGTATCCTGCTGTCCCGCATTATGCCGCGCATCCGCGACGAGCACGCCCGTGCCGCCCGCGAGGAAGCGGCGGTGCGACAGGTAATAGAAAGGCCCCGGAAGCACAAGGCGCATTCGGGCGGTGTCATCATCGAAAATATGGACAACTGCCTTGTGAAATTTGCGCGGTGCTGTGATCCCGTCCCCGGCGACAATATCATCGGCTTTATCACCCGCGGCTTCGGCGTATCCGTCCACAAGCGCGATTGCCCCAATGTCCCCAAAAACCTCGATGCCTGCGAGCATCCCGAGCGCTGGGTCGGTGCCGAATGGGAAAGCGCGATGCCCTCGGGCAGCTTCAAGGCGGGACTGTTCATCGAAACCAAGGACCGTGACCGCCTGATCGCGGATGTCACCACCCAGCTTGCCCTGATGCACGTCACCATCTACGCCATCAATGCACGTGAGCCCAAGGATGACCACGGCGAGATGCAGATCACCGTCGGCGTCAACAGCTTGGAGCATTTAGAAATGGTCATTGCCAAACTCAGCCGTATCAGCGGTGTTGTCCACGTGACCCGCACGGGCGACCACCGATAAGCTGACGGGTTTGCGGGTATTTTAACAAAAAGGAGCGATTTATTATGAAACTGTCTGTTTTGCGCCGCGTTGCGGCACTCGTTGCCGTGTCGGCGCTTGCCTTCACGCTGTCCGCCTGCTATCAACAGCCCGGCGGCGTCCTCCCGAACAACACCCCCACCACCGAACACGATCCCATCCCGACGCTTCCCGCCAAGGAAGGACAGATGACGCTGTCCCTGTTGCTGGGCGTGATGAAGGCAGATATGAAATGGAGCCAGATCAGCTCATACAACCACACCGATGTGGATGACACCCACGCCACCTTCGATGTTGCCGATAACTACGGCAAGGAATGCACCCTGTCGGTCACCTACGACCCCGCCACCGATGCGATCTCCGAAGCGGTGCTGTCGTATAAGGATACCTCGGTGAACGTGCTCAGCGACAACACGCTCGTCATCCGCACCATTATGATTGCCATGGGCGAAGACTGAAAGGAGAAGCGACTGTTATGAAAACTGCGATCATTGCCACCGTCACAGCATTGTTCCTGCTGTGCTTCACCGCCTGCTATCAGGCACCTCCCACCGTGATCGATCCCGTGGATGACCCGTCTGAAGCCGTCACCACCACGACCGAAGAGGTGCTGGAGACCCGTCCGACCGTGGCGCTTCCCGAAACGCGCCTGTCGATGGATCAGCTGTTTGTACTGCATCATCCCGAAATGCTGTGGAGTGATCTGGAAGGCTATGAGCACGAGATGACCGGCGACAACACCGCCACCTTCCCCGTCTCCGACAAATACGGAGCCTCCTGCTCGCTCAACGTCACCTACGACGCGGACAGTGGGATGCTGACCGCCGCCGATCTGGTCTTCGGCGATGTGAGTGAAACCATTCTGACCCACAGCGTGCAGGGCCTGACCCGTATCGCCCTGCTGATGAGCGAGGTGTAAACCCTTATGAAAGTCGTCTTTCAACGCGTTTCGCGTGCCAGCGTGACCGCTGACGGCGTGCTTGCGGGTTCCATCGGCCGCGGAATGCTGCTTCTGGTCGGTATCGGCCCTGACGACACCGAGGAGGACGCGGTGCTTCTTGCCAAAAAAGCCGTGGGCCTGCGTGTATATGAAGATGAAAACGGCCGTATGAACCGCAGTATCGAGGAAATCGGCGGGGACATTCTGGCCGTTTCCAATTTTACGCTGTACGGCGATTGCCGTCGCGGACGCCGCCCCGATTTTACGGGTGCGTGTGCTCCCGCCCGTGCCAAGGAGCTGTATGAGGCATTTTTGGCGGCACTGCGGGAGCTGCTCCCCGGTTGCGTGCAAAGCGGCGTCTTCGGTGCGGATATGAGGATCACTATGGTCGCGGACGGCCCTGTCACGCTGCTTTTGGACAGTGAGCAGCTGAAAGCCCCGCGGCGAGGTGGCGACCAATGAACATTCTGACCATACCCGTCGGCGAGCTCAGCACAAACTGCTATCTCGTGAGCGATGCAAACGGTACCGCCGTCGCGATCGATCCCGGTGCCGATGCCGCCGCGATCCGCCGCGCACTGGAGGAGCATTCGCTTCAGCTTCGCGGTATCCTGCTCACCCACGCCCATTTTGATCACATCGGCGCGGTTGCCGCGCTTGCAAACACCATTCCCGTCTTCTGCCATACGCTGGATGCTCCCGCATTGCGGGACGGACGGCTCAATCTGTCCGCCTTTTTCGGTTGCCCCGTCGCCGCCGTCGCCGATGCCGTCTGTATCGAGGACGGTGACGAGCTGTCGTTCGGCGAGATGACCTTTACGGTGCTTCATACCCCGGGACACACGGTCGGAAGCGTCTGTTTTCAGAGCGGCGATGTGCTGTTTGCGGGGGATACGCTGTTTTGCGAAAGCATCGGCAGAACCGATTTCCCGGGCGGCGATCTGCAGGCGATGCGCGCCTCGCTTCGCCGTCTTGCTTCGCTTGACAGCCACACGCGCGTGTACCCCGGTCACGGCGAGCCGACCACCGTCTCGCACGAATGCCGCTGTAATCCGTATATGCCGACACCGTAGGGAACGGCCTGCGTGCCGTTCCGTAACGCACAACCGCGCGGCGATGCCACCTCCCTCAAAGAGGAAGGCTGACCGCTGTGCGTTCCCGCCTGTTTCCGTTTCATAAAGGAGGTGTTCCGATGCCCAAGCCGACAAAGCACAAGCTGCAATACAAGCGTGCCGTGGCGCGTGCCAACACAACGGGTGTGATGCTGTTGCTCATCACCCTGTTTCAGTATGCCCTTCCCGCGCTGTATCTGTGGATCCTGCGGCTGTGCGGCAACGACACCTCCGCCGATTTCTGGGGCTTGCCCGCCGCGACCTATCTGTCGCTGTATCTGCTGATGTATCTGCTGACGGCGGGGATTCCGCTGTGGCTGTGCCGCGCGTTTCTGTATCCGAAAGCACCGCGCACCGACACCCCGCCGAAGCTCTCCGCCGACCGCCGTCTTTGTCTGACGCTGTTCGGCGTGGCACTGTGTGTGCTTGCCAATATTTTTTCCTCCTTTTTCTCCGACCTGCTGTACAACATCGGTCTGCCCACCCCGTCGATGCCCTCGATGGGTGACGGCAGCTTCCTGATCCTGCTGTACGACCTTGCCGTACTGGCGATCGTCCCCGCCGTTATGGAGGAACTGCTCTTCCGCGGCATTGTGCTGAACACGATCCGCCCTGTCGGGGATATCTCCGCCGTGGTGATCTCGGCGTTGCTGTTCGGTCTGCTTCACGGCAATTTCGCTCAGGCACCCTACGCGTGTCTGATGGGCCTGATCTTAGGCGGCATCTACACGCACAGCGCCTCCATCGGCATTGTCATTGCCGTGCACGCGCTCTCCAACACGGTCGCCGTGCTGACAAGCTATCTGCGGCTGTACACCGATTCCGCCACCGCTTCGCTGTGGGGACTGGTGATCCTCATCGTGGTGCTGATGTCGGGCGGCGTTGCCTCGCTGTGGCTGTGGCGGCATCCGCTGACCCGCGAAAAGCCCGCACAGCATTGCCGTCGCGCTCTGCTCAATGCCCCGTTTTTGTGGATCGCGTTTGCCGTGCTGATCCTGATTCTGATCATCCGTACCTGCTGAGAATTAAGGAGAGTTTCACTATGCAACTGATACTCGCTTCCGCGTCACCGCGACGCCGTGAGATCTGCGGTCTGTTGGGCATCGACATTGAGGTAATGCCCGCCGCGGCAGAGCCGCCGTTTGATCCCGCGCTGTCCGTCGAGGATAACGCCCTTGCCGTGTCCCGCGCCAAAGCGCGCGAGGTGGCAAGCCGCCTGACCACCGATCTGCCGATTTTAGGCGCCGACACAAGCGTGATCTTAGACACCGAAAACGGCGCGACCGTCCTCGGAAAGCCGCGCGACGAAGAGGACGCCTTTCGGATGCTCCAAGCGTTGCAGGGGCGTTCTCACCGCGTGATCACGGGTGTGTGGGTGTGTCAGGGCGAGCGTGAAAACGGCTTTGTCGATCAGGCAACCGTGCATTTTGCGCCGATGACCGACGAGGAGATCCGCGCCTACATCGCCACGGGCGAAAGTATGGATAAAGCAGGGGCATATGCCGTCCAGGGACGGTGCCTGCGCCACATCAACGGCATCGAGGGCGATTTCTACACCGTGATGGGCTTGCCGTCGGCATCCTTGTGGCGGTTTTTGTGCGATTTCTGACAGTTTTTTGCGGAAAACTTCTTTACATCCATTTTAAATTGTGATACTATAAAATAGAATAAGTGGCATTCACAAAAGGACGCGAAGGAAGGTGTGCTCCGTGATCGTAGTGGTGACCTCCGGCAAGGGCGGTGTCGGAAAATCGACCGTCAGTGTCGGTCTTGCCTGTGCCCTTGCGCAAATGGGACAGCGCGTCCTGCTCATCGACACGGATGCGGGTCTGCGAAGTCTGGACCTGATGCTCGGCATCGACGAAGCGGTGTACGATCTGTCGGACATTTTTGCGCGTCGCTGTGAAACCTCCGCGGCGATCTGTGAATCGCCCCTCTGCCCGAACGTGTTTCTCATCCCCGCCCCGACCACGCTTGACGGGCTTTGCACCCCCAGCGAAATGCAGTATCTGTGCGAAGGTCTCGCGCAGGTGTACGACACCGTGATCATCGACTGCCCTGCGGGCATCGGTCGCGGCTTCCGGACGGCGATCGCCTCTGCAGACCGCGCTATTATCGTGGCCACTCCCGATCCCGTGTGCGCGCGTGATGCCTACATCACCTCCACGCATCTGGACCGTCTGAATATTTCGTATAAAATGGTCATCAACCGCCTGCGTCCCCGCGCGGTGATGAAAGCCAAAATGCTTGACTTGGACGACGTGATCGATATGGCGGGTGTGCCGCTCCTCGGTGTGATTCCCGAGGATGAAGCGGTAACGCTTGCCACCGCCAACGCACAGCTGCTTCCCAAAAAATCCAACGCCGCGCTGTGCTTTCGCAACATCGCTTCGCGGTTTTGCGGACAGGCCGTCCCGCTTGCCCGCTTAGAAAAAATGGGTTGATCTTTCACACATATATTTTAGCAAAGGAGCGTGCCCCTTATGAACATCGCCTTGATCGCTCACGACACCAAAAAAGAGCTGATGGTGCAATTCTGCATTGCCTACTGCGGCATCCTCAGCCGACACAACATCTGTGCAACGGGCACCACCGGCAAGATGGTTGCCGAGGCTACGGGTCTGCCCGTCCTGCGCTATTTAAGCGGTGCGCAGGGTGGTGCTCAACAGATCTCCGCGCGTATTCAGTGCGACGAGATCGACCTGCTGCTGTTTTTCCGTGATCCGCTCACCGTAAAGGATCACGAGCCCAACGAGCACGATATGCTGCGCCTTTGCGATATGCGCAACATCCCCGTCGCCACCAACATCGCCACCGCCGAGGTGCTCATCCACGGTCTGGAGCGCGGTGACCTCGACTGGCGCAACATCGTCAACCCGCAGTTCGCCTGATTTTCGACGTCATTTTAGGGGCTGTCGCGTTAAAAGGAATCCGTACAAATCCTCTTGCCCTTCTTGTGCTGATTGCTTTTAACGTTGCAGCCCTTTTATCACAGACAGCAGCCTGTTTTCGGTTGCTGTGATTTCCAAAGGAGACATTCAACATGGCACTGATCACCAAAGCCCCGCGCGGCACGCAGGATGTGTTGCCCGCCGAGAGCTACAAATGGCAATACATTGAGCAGACGGCGCTTGCCGTCGCGCGCGATTTCGGCTACCGCGAAATGCGCACCCCCGTGTTCGAGCACACCGAGCTGTTCCAGCGTTCGGTCGGCGAGACCACCGACGTGGTGCAAAAGGAAATGTACACCTTCACCGATAAAGGCGACCGCTCGATCACCCTGCGTCCCGAAGGCACGGCAGGCGCGGCACGTGCGCTTTTAGAGCACGGTCTGCACACCGAAGCGTTGCCCGTGAAGGTCTGCTATCTGACCTCCTGCTACCGCTACGAAAAGCCGCAGGCAGGTCGTCTGCGCGAATTTCACCAGTTCGGCATCGAATGCTTCGGTGCCGCCGCTCCGCAGGCAGACGCCGAGGTCATCAGCGTCGCGCATACCCTGCTCAAAACCTTAGGTGTGACGGGCGTGAAGCTCCACATCAACTCCATCGGTTGCCCCACCTGCCGCGCGAAATACCACGAGGCACTCAAGGCGTATTTCGAGGCAAACGTTGACACGCTGTGCGGCACCTGCCGTGAGCGTCTGGATCGCAACCCGATGCGCATTCTTGACTGCAAATCCCCCGTGTGCCACAAGCTTGCCGCCAAAGCACCCGTGATGCTCGATTACCTCTGCGACGATTGCGCGGAGCATTTTGACAAGGTCAAGGCGTGCCTGAATGCCGCCGGGCTCGACTATGAGATCGACACGCACATCGTGCGCGGTCTGGACTATTACACCCGCACCGTGTTTGAATTTGTCTCGGACGCGCTCGGTTCGCAGGCGGTGGTCTGCGGCGGCGGTCGCTACGACGGTCTGATCGAGGAAATGGGCGGCAATCACCTGCCCTCCCTCGGCTTCGGTATGGGTCTGGAGCGCCTGCTGATGATCCTGGAAGCCAAGGAAGCCCCCCTGCCCGAGCCGCCGCGTTGCGAGGTGTACCTCGCCCCGATGGGCGACAAAGCCGTTGCCGCGTGCTTCGACATCGCGCTTCGCCTGCGTGAAGGCGGCGTGTCGGTGGAAACCGATCTTGCGGGTCGCGGACTGAAGGCGCAGATGAAATACGCCGATAAGTTAGGTGCACGCTACACCATCGTCATCGGCGACAGCGAGCTGGAGACCCAAACCGCCCGCCTCAAGGATATGGAAACGGGCGAGCAGATCGACATTGCGCTCGACGACAGCCTGTACACCACGCTGTACAACAAGGCGCTCGACCGCGAGCTTGCCGGTATGGCGGATATTTTCTCTGCCGTTGTGGAAGAGTAAGACTTCAAGGAGTTGTTTGTTATGGAAACCATCAAAGGCTTATCCCGCACCCATTATTGCGGCGAGCTTCGTGCCGCCGATGCGGGCAACACCGTCACGCTGTTCGGCTGGGTTCAGCGTCAGCGCGACCTCGGTCAGCTGATCTTCGTCGATCTGCGTGACCGCACGGGTCTTGTTCAGTTAGCGTTTGACGAAACCGTCGCACGCGATGTATTTGAAAAAGCATCCACGGTTCGCAGTGAGTTTGTGCTGGCGGCTGTCGGCACGGTGCGTGAGCGCACCTCCAAAAACCCCGAATTGCCGACAGGCGATATCGAGATCGCCGTGACGGAGCTGCGCATCCTCAACAAGGCGGCAACCCCGCCCTTTGAGATCGTGGAAAACTGCAAAACGGATGAGCTCATCCGCCTGCAATACCGCTATCTCGACCTGCGCCGTCCCGATCTGCAGAAAAACATTCTGTTGCGTCACCGCATCACCAAGGTGACCCGCGATTATTTCGATCAGAACGGCTTCATCGAGTTAGAGACCCCGATGCTCATCAAGTCCACGCCCGAAGGTGCGCGCGACTTCTTAGTGCCGTCCCGTCTGCACGGCGGCACGTTCTATGCCCTGCCGCAATCGCCGCAGATCTACAAGCAGCTTTGTATGGTGGCAGGCTTTGACCGCTATATGCAGTTAGCGCGTTGCTTCCGCGACGAAGACCTGCGCGCCGACCGTCAGCCCGAATTCACCCAGATCGACCTTGAGATGTCCTTTGTCGATGTGGAGGATGTCCTTGCCATCGGTGAGGGCTATATGAAGACCGTCTTCAAAGAGGTACTCGACATCGACCTGCCGATGCCGCTTCCCCGCCTGACCTACACCGAGGCGATGAACCGCTACGGTTCGGACAAGCCCGATGTGCGCTTCGGGATGGAGCTTTGCGACCTGACCGACGCCGTTGCTGACACCGAATTTGTCGTGTTCAAGAGTGCGATCGAAGGCGGCGGCACGGTGCGTTGCATCACCGCCAAGGGTGCGGCGGACAAGCTGACCCGCAAGGAGATCGACAAGCTGACCGAGTATGTCAAGGGCATCGGTGCGAAAGGTCTTGCCTGGGTGCGCTGGACGGCGGATAACCGCGCGTGCTCGTTTGCAAAGTTTATGACCGACGAGCAGATGGAGCGTCTGCTTGCCACCGCCGGTGCCGAAGTCGGCGATGTGGTGCTCATCGTCGCGGACACGGTGAAATACCGCGTGCTGTCCACGCTCGGCTCGCTCCGCACGGAGGTTGCCGACCGCCTGGGCATCGAGCGCACGGGCTATGCGCCGCTGTGGATCACCGAATTCCCGTTCTTTGAGTGGAACGAGGAGACCGAGCAGTGGGACGCGATGCACCATCCGTTCACCTCGCCGCTCGACGAATGCATCCCCTATCTGGAAACCGCACCCGAAAAGGTGTTTGCCAAGGCCTATGACTTGGTGCTCAACGGCATTGAGCTGGCGTCGGGCTCCATCCGCATCACCGACCCCGCCCTGCAGGCGCAGATGTTCAAGGCGCTCGGACTGTCCGACGAAGAGGCAGAAGAGAAATTCGGCTTCCTCACGGGCGCGTTCCGCTACGGTGCACCGCCCCACGGCGGTATGGGCATCGGTCTTGACCGCCTCGTGATGCAGATGTTAGGCGCTTCGACCCTGCGCGATGTCATCGCCTTCCCGAAGGTGCAGAATATGACCGAGCCGATGACGGCGTGCCCGTCTCCCGTTGACGATGCCCAGCTCGCCGAGCTGAGCCTCTCGATCGTGAAAACCGAAGATTAATTGACAATTTGCGCAACCCCGCCATCGATCGTTCGGATTGACGGCGGGGTTTGTTTTTCGCGTTTTTTCGACGATGCTCTTGTCCGATTGCAGGCATACGAATACTGGATTCTTCAAACGGAATCCCCCTGTCGCCTGCGGCGACATCCCCCTTTAACAAGGGGGACAAGAGGTTGGGGTGCCTCCTGCATAGTAGAAAAAGGTGGTCTTTCTTGCCTCCCTTGTCAAAGGGAGGTGGATTTCGGCGTCAGCCGAAAGACGGAGGGATTCTTTTTATTTATTCGTAAGGAATCCCCCTGTCACGGCATATGCCGTGACATGGCAGATTGTCAAGCAAGTGCAACACTTTTTTCAAAGAAAACTTCAGTAGGAGTTTTCCACCCAAGACATTT
>SVPN01000002.1 GCA_015065805.1 Oscillospiraceae bacterium
CTTGCATAGTCTTGTATGTGTTTGTAACTTCTAGGCATAACAAAACCTCCTATGGTAGTGTTTTCATTCTACCATAGGAGGCCTTTTTTTACTATTGTCCGTTTTTACTGGACTTGTTCATTTTTGCGACACCTCTTGAGGATGGGGTTATTCACTTCTTTTCGCAATACGCTCTTATAGCATCATGCATGAAGGCGGCGGTGCCGGGGGCGTGGCGGTCGATGTTTTCGCGGAAGCGGTCATCGGCGATGTACATTTCGGCGAGGCCTGCGAGGATCTCATCGGTGCAGGTGTAGAAGTTATCGGTGATGTACGCTTGCCACTCTTTGACAAGCGCCTGTGCTTCTGCGCTGTCGGGGGAATGTCCGCTTTTCGTGCAAGCAGCGAATTTTGCCATCAAGGTGTTCATACCGTCCGTGACCGCCTGCCATTTGTCGGCGGAATAGGATGCGGTTTTCGCCTGATGTTCCTTGTACGCATCGGTATTACCCCAGCGTTCTTTTACTTCTGCCGCGTAGGTATCGCGGGCGGTTTCATATTCGTGATTATCAAATGTGCTCATACAATCAATCCTTCCTTTCTCGGCTTCGTCGAGCGCGTTGATCAGCCGATCAAGACGCTCGCGTTTGAGGATGAGCAATTCCCGTTGTTTAGCGATTGCTTCGGCACGGTCATACGCAGGAGATGCCAGCAACTGAGCAATGGCTTTGAGCGGAAAGTCGAGCTCACGGAAAAAGAGGATTTCCTGCATCCGCAAAACGGCTTCGTCGCCGTAATACCGATAACCTGTGATTGCATCCACGCGTGCCGGCTTCAACAGTCCGATCTCGTCATAATAATGCAGTGTCCGCACGCTGACTCCCGTCAGTGTCGCCAGTTCTTTGACCGTCATCATCCTCACCTCACGAATAGTATACACTATGACGCAACGTGAGAGTCAAGAGGGAATTCGGATTTCTTTATGCTCTAAATTCACGCCACGGGCGCCAAATCACAAAAACTGTCTGAAAAATCAATCTTTGTCAGCAAAGATTGAAAGTATACTATCAATTATTGTTGACAAAGATTAACTTTACGAGTATCTCGGAACTGAGTAACGCTGTCAAAACACAGTGGCCCAAACCACACGATCTCGACACTTCTCCTCGTAAACCGTGATTTTAGATTGCACTACCACCGTTGTGCAAAAACAGGTGAATTCGGCAGGTTTCTATGGTGGTTTCTAAAAAGCCGTGTTGGAATTTCTTTAGAAATCACCGTAAACGGGGAGACCTGAAAACTTCATATCTGATGCGGTTTTGTAAAACCGAAGATGCGAAAACGCCCGAAATCAAGCCGATTTCGGGCGTTTGTTATATTCCGTTTTCTTCTGTCAATTTCCGCGTTGTTCCGTTTGCGGGAAAAGACTCGAAATCAGGTAGCCTTCACGGGCTCGTGGGTTCGAATCCCACCGCTTCCGCCATGAAAAAAGAGATGGTATCGTCAGATGCCATCTCTTTTTTGTTATTGCGGTGGGATTCGAAAGCCCGTTAAGAAAACAGTCCGGTGGACTGTTTTTAGGGCGTGGAGTTGATGAAACTACCGTTTTTACTTGCACCAAAAGACGAGATCAAAACTACCGCCTTGATGAAACACCCACCGCTTCCGCCAGAACAGAAAAAGGACACCGATAAGGTGTCCTTTTTCTGTTCAACGAAATAAATCCCTTTCGGGATTTGTGAAATATCCTTCGGATATGAAATATGGCTTCGCCATATGAAATACGCCTGCGGCGTGTTAAGGGATTTATTTCATTTCACCGGATGCGTAGCATCCGATTTCACAATGACCACAGGTCATTATTTCACATTTGCCGCAAGGCAAATATTTCACTATTCCCATTTTTACTTGCACCAAAAGACGAGATCAAAACTACCGCCTTGATGAAATACCCACCGCTTCCGCCAAAAACAGAGGGTATCCCGTTTGGGATGCCCTCTGTTTCTTTTGCCTTACAAATATTGATGCAACCAAGACGGCATTGCGGGGTCGTCAATCGCCCAGCTTTCTTCAACATGCTCATCTGTTTCCCAGTTGTTTTCATCACCGTCAAAAAACTTCCAACGACGGCATTTATACTTGACCACTTCGCCACCCTCAAGTCTGTATTCGTAGTGGTAGTAGTTTTGCTTTCCGTAGCCGTTATATTCATTTGTAGTATAGATTGTCATACCAACTCCCCCTTACTTGTACTTATTTTCTTTTCTGATCGTGCCAATCAATTTGTCGCTTCGAGTATCTCGACCGTTTTTATTACGGATTGTTCCGGGAGGCAACCCATGTTTTTTCTCAAACGTTCCCACCGTACAATCACTTCTGGTTCTTCGTGCCATGTCAATGCTCTCCTTTACTTGTTTATTTATATGTGATTTATGCAACAATGCCAATCTCTTCACCTAACGGCTGACCGCTTTTCCATTCTAAATACTCTTGAACCTCATTTTGCTCAGTGTGTATAACAAATGCTAATACGGCTGCATCGTCAAGCCAACCCAAAACCGGAACAAAATCAGCCAGAACGTCTATGGGCAACACCAGATACAGCAAACCCGCAACAGCTGCGACAATAGTAGACAGCGGGAGCTTTGTATATGTTCCATCCAAATAGTCGGTTATAAGATCACAAAAATCACAAATATTCTTTGAGAACACATCGAAGCGCGGAATATTATGTAATCGCTCGAAAATTCTCCTCGCCTTCTTTATGATCTTGCTGAGCTTCTTTTTATTCGGCAGTAATTTTTTCGCTTTAACAGCACACTTATCATAAATGTGTTTACATCTTTTTTTCAGCATAAACTCTTTTTTTGCTCCACTTGTCATTTTTCTTTCTTCCCTTCTTTGGTTTTGATTTTGACCGTTACGCCCAAACGCTTTGCAAATTCCGGGTCTCGCTTTTGCTGTTCCAAAAAGCGGAGAGCCGTGATGCGGTTGCGAACACTCATATTCATCGCCTCATTTCTGTTTTATGGGTGTTCCTTACTACGCTTACATTGTACACCCGTAAATAATCAAAATATAGAACAAACCCTGCAAAATAGCCGTATGCCATTTGCAAGGTTTGCAAAATAAAAGCGATGTTTCCGTGTTTTTCACAGGAACATCGCTTTCTCTATTTTATTGTCTGTCTTTATAGGCTTCATATTGTTGCCGCAATGCATCATTCTCACCGAGTTGCTTTTCACACCACAACTGCATCGCTTCAACGGTCATGGCAATTCGCGCAAGTTCATTTTCGATGTGGATAAAGTCGTCCAGCTCATCCACTCCGATTTTTCCGTCTGCTAAAATCTCCATCAACCGCATTTTCTTTTGTTGCATGGATTCGAGAGAAACCACCATATTGACAAGGATTTCATGCACATTATCTTTAATCGTGACTTCGGGGACATATTCCTGACCGATACGGCATTCGTGGGTGCAATAATGATTGCATAAACGAGGGGCATTATATCCTTTTGCCATAGCATACACATCGTCCGGTTGAATGGTTGTCGAGCCGTCCTCGATGCGCACCAAACGGTATTCAGTCATACCGTATTCATCCATTGTATCCGTTGCCGCCGCACGACTGAGTCCAAGTTCTTCCCGCGCTAACTGGTACACGCTTTTATTCTCTTTCACCGAAGCCTTGCCCATATCCATCTCTCCTCAATACGATCTGCAATCAGTATACCATGCGACTATTAGAAATACAATACCCTCGAAATCGCAGGTATCGTCAGATGCCATCTCTTTTTTGTTATTGCGGTGGGATTCGAAAGGGGCGTGAAGAAAACGTCACGGTGTGACGTTTTTAGCCCCGTTGGAGTTGATGAGACTGCCGCCTTTCAAACTCACCAAAAGACGAGATCACAACTACCGCCTTGATGAAACACCCATTTTGTTTGCTTGAAGTCTTTTACTCGCCGAAACGTTAACACGAATATCCTCACAAGACATCGTCGATCGCTATTATTATGTTTGTATTTACTTTTGATTTGCTTTGTGATATTATGATGGTAAATATAAGAAATGAGGTGTTTGTATGAAAAAATCCCAAAAAGTTTTTTTGACATTTTTACTCTGCATAGCAATGGTCACTGCATTATCTTTAACTGCATTTGCAGAGACAGAGAGCCTTCCGCCCGATAGTTTTTCGCCCGGTGGCGAGACTTTTCTCCCCAATCTGTACAACCAGCCGATCACCATGTTAAAAGAAAACGGCGGACTTTTATTTACAACATTGTTAATCGGAATTGCATTGGGAATCGGCGGCACTTTGTTGGTTCAGCATATTCGCCGCAAGAAAAAATAATGAATATTTTTGCTTTAATTGTTGCTTTTTGTGCGGT
Source organism: Oscillospiraceae bacterium (assembly GCA_015065805.1). Lineage (GTDB taxonomy): Bacteria > Bacillota > Clostridia > Oscillospirales > Acutalibacteraceae > RGIG1959. Next base: position 4,374 of record SVPN01000002.1, read on the forward strand.
CGTATTCGGAGTGATAACCGTTTTTAAGCAACAAACTACGTTGTTTTATAAAATCGTCGTATTTTCTGCAGGCTCGTATTTGTTGGCGGTGATCTATCGGGTTCTTTATGCGATTTTAATTCCCGTTCCCGCCTTTCACGCAGGGTATTTAACCTATGCAGGCACATTTTTGTTTTTGCTTAGCGGTTTTTTTGCCGAGCCAAAGGCATATTTGAAATGCAAAAAAATATGTTTGAAAGCGTTGGCTTGCGTGCCAACGGTGATCATACTTGCGTGGGGTGTATGGAATACGACAAACGGGCATAACCTTCTTTCGCAATTATTATTGATTCCTGTTGCACTGACTGCATATTACGCGTTTTTGGGATTGCTTATTCCGTCAAAAGCCGGTGAATATGCCTATGCTATGCGTGTGTATCATATTGTTGTCTTGCTGTTCTGTCTGATGCAGCCTGTTATGTTGGTGTCTATGCTCACTCGTGAACACACGACCTTGCCGATTTTGTTCCATTCGTTGTTGTCGGCGGCTACGGTGATCACCGCTTATTGGGGGTGCAAACGATGGTCTATATAATTTTTATTTGTTTTGCAGTTCCCCTGGCGTTGATGCTTCCGATTATAAAGGGGCAATCGCGTTCGTTGATTTTGTTTATGCTTATCGGTGCTTTTATGGCGGTGAGCGCGTCCGAAATCAACGGCGTGTTGAGCCTGTTGTTTCAGCTGCCTGTTTATGACGTGTCGCTGAGAATTGCTCCCGTGACGGAAGAATGTATGAAGGCATTGCCTGTGCTGGCTTATGCGTTTCTGTTTAGTGATGATAAAAAAATCGTGTTGCCCCTTGCCTTGTCATTGGGAATCGGTTTTGCGATTTTGGAAAACACCTACTATCTAATCAATTCTTTTCAACAAATCAGTCTGCTGTGGGCGTTGATACGCGGGATTTCTTGCAGCCTTGTTCACGGTTTATGCACCTATCTGGTGGGTTGCGGTATTTTATATGTGCGAAAAGAAAAAAGACTGTTTTTTGCAGGAACATTCGGATTGTTAACCGTTGCCATTACCTTTCATGCAATCTATAATTTGCTTATATGGTCAAAATGGAACGTTGCGGGTGTACTTTTGCCGATAGCGATCTATGCAATGATATTGCCGTTTCTATACAGCAAAAAAGTAAAATCACTTTTGTCCCGTTCGGAATAAACGGTTGTATCCGCGAGCGGCAGATCTCCTTCCACACAAAAAAACGACAATTTTCACCGGAAGATTGTCGTTTTTTTCAATATTTCACTATTCTCGTTTTTACTTGCACCAAAAGACAAGCACTTAACTACCTCCCTGATCAGACACCCTAACTCTCCGCCAAGAAAAAGGGGCTGTCGCGTTAAGGAACAATTGCACAAACCATCTTGCCTCTCCCCCCGGGAGAGGTGGCACGAGCGCAAGCGAGTGACGGAGAGGGTAAAAGAAAAGCAGCGAAAAAGCATTGCTTTTTTGTTGAAAACCCTCTCAGTCTCGCCTGTCGGCTCGACAGCTCCCCCAAAGGGGGAGCCAAGAGAATTGTGCAAAATGTCCTTATCGCGACAGCCCCTTTTTTATTCCTTGCGAAAACGTATCGTGAAGCGCCGCTTTAAGGAACAGCGATCTGTTCGACAAGAAATTCGAAGAAATCCTCTGCATATTGAGAACTTGGGGTGCGATCGTGAAGTTGGACGATCAGCTCACGCTTACACACCGGATTTGTGATCGGCAGAAGAACGACATCCTGATTGGCCAGTGCTCCCCAAGAATACTCCGGCCAAAAGGCAATGCCCGTTCCTGTACTGATAATATTTTGGACAGCACCCGGCGAATCGGATTCAAACAAGATCTTCGGATAAAAGCCCGCCATCGAACAGAAGGTATTGCAAATCACGCCAAACAGGCGGGAGTTGGACAGCATAACAAAGCTTTCGTCCTTCACTTCTGCGAGTTCGATCGACGGATAAGAGGCATACTTGGAATCGCTCGGTACGGCAAGGAAGATATTCTCTTCCTTGACATACCGCTTTTTCGGATTCCCGAAACACGCTTTGTCAAGCCCGTTTGTCGAGATAACGATATCACAGTCGTATTTTAAGGCGTTCTGTTCAAAGTCGAAGATGACATCCGGATGATCCTTTCGATAATTCACGATTGCGTTGATCACGAATGTGGATGCCGCCAGAATATTGAGCTTCACCGTTTTGTTTACCCGTTTTTTCATCCGGTTAATTTCCGGAAGAATATTGTCAATATCCGGCAGGAGCGTATCAAGACGGGTTTTCAGGTACTCGCCAAACTCCGTAAGGACAATATTCCTGCCCCGTTTCACAAAAAGCGCAACACCCAACTCGTTCTCAAGCGATCGAATTGCCTGGGTCAGGGCAGGTTGCGCGATCCCGATGTATTCCGCCGCTTTCGTCATATGCTGAAACTTGGCGACTGTGTGAAAATATCTCAATTTTTGAAGCTCCATGACACCCTCGTAATTCATATGAAAATATTATCAATTTCATAACAATTATATATTTTACTTTATAGCTTGTCAAGGGTATACTACTGTGCGATGAAAGATAAACCACCGTCACAGAAAGGAGCCCGTCATGCAACAAACATTGGAAATGATCATGCTGATCTGCTTCGGCTTGTCCTGGCCCATCTCCGTTTACAAGAGCTTAACTTCCCACTCCACACAAGGAAAGAGCCTTGTCTTTATGATCGCCATTATCATCGGCTATATATCCGGTATCGCCGGAAAGATCGTCGGCGGACAGATCAACTATGTGCTGATCCTGTACTGCTTCAATCTCACCGTTGTTTCCATTGACTTGATGCTGTTTTTCGCAAACAAACGCCGCGAGAAACGCTCGATTGATCCAAGGACTGCAAACGTATAAAGCAACAGGCTTTACAACAATTGGAAATATAAAAGCACACCGCCACACTCAATATTTTGTCTTAAAAATGCGCCCGCGTAAACTGCAGGCGCATTTTTAGTTTCTATTCACTTACTTCCCACAATACACTCGTATGGCGTCGTGCATATACATCGCAGTGCCTTCTGCGTGGCGGTCGATGTTCGTGCTAAAACGGTCGTCGGCGATGTACATCTCGGCAAGACCTGCTAATATCTCGTCCGTGCAGGTGTAAAAATTATCGGTGATATACGCTTGCCACGCTTTGACGAGTGCCTGTGCTTCGGCGCTGTCGGGGGAATGGCCGCTTTTCTTGCAAGCGGCGAATTGCGCCATCAGGGCGTTCATACCGTCGGTCGCCGCCTGCCATTTGTCGGCGGAATAGGAGGCGGTTTTCGCCTGATGTTCCTTATACGCATCGGTGTTTCCGAAGCGTTCCTTTACTTCTGCCGCGTAAGCCTGCATCATATATTTCCACTCCTTATATACTCGGTTCGGTAAAGCTTGTTGTTCCCTGCGCGGCTAACTGCATCTTTACCTCATCATAGGTCAGTGTTACTGCAACCTTTTGATCTTTATCATCTCTTCCCGTCAAGACGATCTCATCGCTCTCGACAGCCAATGCATCATCATAAATACCGCTCACATCGCACAAATTCAAAAAGCGTTTGCTTTGATGATCGTATGCCACCGACCAATACGGCCATGCCCAGTAGCATCCGCTGAAGAGGATCAGATCGTGAAACATCACGGCATCCACCATGATAAACGATTCCTGTCCCTCGGTGACTTCACTCGGGAAATAATCATAGACTTCTTCCAGCGTCTCCGCATCCAAAAGCGTAAAGCCGTATAAGGTTTTGCGGAAACACAGAACCGTTTTACCATCGATCACAAGCGGATAAACCATCCGTTTCCAATCGTGAACATCGACACATTCACATTGGTACACAGCATCCCCTTTTTCCATTGTCACACGCGCCTTCTGTCGGCGTTCATTTCTTTCAAAATTCTCACAAAGCCACACCTCTACCGTGATGAGAACACCGCCAATCTCCTGCGTAAACCGTTCACAAAAGAAAAACTCAAATCCTTTTTGATAATCCTCTATGTACTGCTTAAGCATATACGATCACCTCTTATCCCTTTCAGTATATCACCGGAAACCGTATTTTTCAAGGATGTGAGTGTAAGAGTCAAGAGGGGATTTTGAAATAGTCCGATTGCAGTTGCGCTTGTTTTGTGATATGATGATAAAAAGGCGGTGGAAGTATGACATTGAACGAAGTAAAAGTCTTATTATCCGAAAACCATATTGTATTTGAAATATAAAAACAAAAATGGACACCTTCCGTCAGCTCCCGGACGTGTTTGGTATGAAGCTGATATCAACTATACATTTGGATTCCGAGGATCAGATCGCATTTTATTCTCTAATGACGGGTTGATCTTCGTTACATACGATCATTACAAAACATTTTACGAAATCACATAAAGGAGCATTATAAGATGAAAAGAGCGGTATTGGATTTCAGCGGTTGTCAATATCTGAACGAGTTACACGAGCGTATACAAGTTGCCTTGGAGTTTCCCGATTATTACGGTAAAAACTTAGATGTCTTTTGGGATTGTATCAATCGAGATTGCGATATAGACTTTGTTACAATCAAAGGTTGTGCCGACATAGCTGCCGAATTAAAATCGACTGTCGAAAAAATCTTAACATTATTTAAAAAAACAAACAGTATTGGGCAAATTCAGACTGCCCGTTTGACTATGAAGTGGTGAGCTGACAAATGAAGATTATCGAATTAGATTTGACGAACTGCCAAACGTTATATGACTTGCATGAGCGTATTCGCATCGCCTTTGATTTTCCCGATTGGTACGGCAAAAACTGGAGTGCTTTTTGGGATTTATTATGGAGCGAATGTGACGCCGATAAAGTGATCATCCGCGGAGAAAGGAGCTTGCCTGCAGACTTCAACAAGCACCTTTTAAAAATGCATGAAATACTGGAACGAAACCGTGCTTTCCGCAAGCAGCACCGCTTACCCCCTTTTGTATACGAAATTGAAAACGGAGAGGCCTGATATGAAAATTGCCACGTTGGATGTAACCGGTTGTCAATATCTTGACGAATTGCATAAGCGAATCAAAGATGCCCTTGATTTTCCTGATTATTACGGTGAAAACTTAGATGCTTTTTGGGATTGTCTTAACACCGACTGCGATGTTGACTTTGTGACGATTGTCGGTAGTTCTACAGTCGCAAAAGAACTGCAACCGACCATGCAAGAAATTCTTGCTATGTTTGAAGAAAACAAACAGGACTGGGCAGACTCTGACTGCCCGTTTGACTATGAAGTGGTGAGCTGACAAATGAAGATTATCGAATTGGATTTGACAAACTGCCGAACATTATATGACTTGCATGAGCGTATTCGCATCGCCTTTGATTTTCCCGATTGGTACGGCAAAAACTGGAGTGCTTTTTGGGATTTATTATGGAGTGAATGTGACGCCGATAAAGTGATCATCCGCGGAGAAAGGAGCTTGCCGGAAGGGTTCCGTAAACAATTAGAAATCATGCATAAAATACTGGATGACAAGATTGAATTCAACAAGCAATGTCAATTCAACGCGTTTTCGTATGATATTGTAAATTGATTTGTACGGAGTGTTTTTATGAATTATTTTGATGAGCAAGACCGTTGTGCTTTTAAGCCGATCACAGAAAATCCAATCATTTTAGATTTCAGTCATTGTCGATACCTCGGAGAAATCCATTTGTTGCTAAAAGAAAAATTTGGTCTTCCCGACTACTATGGTGAAAACTGGGATGCATTATGGGATTGTTTACGGTATTTATGGTGCGAAGCAACGCCTGTTTCTATTGAAATCCACGGTTTTTCGGAACTGGATCAAGAGCTTCAAAAACACTGTGCTACTATGTTTGAAGTGTTTGATGATGTTCACAACGAATCACCTTGGGTTACATTCAAACGCATCTCGTGACACGACCCCGACTCTTTTGCTGTAAAACCTGCGTTTGCAGATGCACTGCCGTCGGTGTGTAAAAACAGGTGAATTCGGTGGGTTTCTATGGTGGTTTCTAAAAAGCGGTGCTCCGCTTTCTTTAGAAATCGCCGTAAGCGGGGAGAGTCAAAAACTTCCTATCTGATGCGGTTTTGTGAAAACGAAGATGCGAAAACGCCCGAGAATCCGTGCGGATTTCGGGCGTTTCTTATATACCGTTTCTTCTGTCAATTTCCGCATTTTTCCGTTTGAGGGAAAAGACCGAAAACCTTTTAACCCGCAAAAGAACATTTGTTCTTTTGCGGGTTGTGTTCCTTTTTCTCTGTTCGTATGGTATAATAAGAAAGGTGTGTTGTGAATGGATCTATTGATTGCCATTGCTACGGCAGCTGTCAACGGACACCCTCTGCGTCCGGAAATCTCAAAAAGCTCAAAATATAAACATTACCTCAGCAAAGACGATTCTCGCCGATGCGAAGAATGCGAAGACAACCACGGTAAGATCTACTTGATACACACAGCAGGACGCATATGGTATGAAGCAGATTTGAATTATATCCATGGCAAGCGAAACGGCCAACGTATAGTATTTTCTAACGACGGATTGATCTTCGTTACATACGATCATTACAAAACATTTTACGAAATCACATAAAGGAGCATCATAAGATGAAAAGAGCGGTATTGGATTTCAGCGGTTGTCAATATCTGAACGAGTTACACGAGCGTATACAAGCCGCCTTGGAGTTTCCCGATTATTACGGTAAAAACTTAGATGCCTTTTGGGATTGTATCAATCGAGATTGCGATATAGACTTTGTTACAATCAAAGGTTGTGCCGACATAGCTGGCGAATTAAAATCGACTGTCGAAAAAATCTTAACATTATTTGAAAAAAACAAACAGTATTGGGCAAATTCAGACTGCCCGTTTGACTATGAAGTGGTGAGCTGACAAATGAAGATTATCGAATTGGATTTGACGAACTGCCAAACGTTATAATTTTCCCGATTGGTATAATAAGGGTGTTATCTATACGGAGGTAAGACTATGAGACATCTGATGAAACTGCGTTCGCAGCCGTTCCGTATGATCCGTCGCGGACAAAAGACGATCGAATTGCGCCTGTATGATGAGAAGCGCCGACAGATCAAGGTCGGCGACGAAATTGAATTTTGCTGTTCACAGGGACGGGAAAAGCCGTTTATGGTGCGGGTCGTTGCGTTGCACCGCTTTGATCATTTTTCGCAGTTATATGCGTCTTTGCCCCTGCTGAAATGCGGCTATACCGAGGAGACCGTCAAGCACGCAAGCCCCGACGATATGGACGCTTACTACAGCAAGGAGAAGCAGGCGCAATACGGCGTGGTCGGCATTGAGGTCGAATGCCTTGCGCCGACGGATCCCCTGTTGGCGGCAAGCCGTTTTTTAAGCCTGCTCCTCCGCCACAAGCCGGATGCCGCGGGGATCACCTTGGATGAGCACGGATGGGCGGACGTCCCGCAGCTTCTGCGCGGAATGGCACACCGTCATCCGCTGACGATGGCGCAATTGGAGGAGATCGTGCGCACCGACAGCAAGCAACGCTATGCCTTCAATGCCGACAAGACCAAGATCCGCGCCAACCAAGGGCACTCCGTTCGCGTGGATGTTGAGCTTGAACAGCTTGAGCCGCCTGCGGTTCTTTACCACGGAACGGGTGAAAAAAACGTAGACAGCATCCTCAAAGAAGGACTGCTTCCCCAAACCAGGCTCTATGTCCATTTGTCAAAGGATACGGACACCGCTCAGACCGTCGGTGCCCGTCACGGCAAGCCCGCCGTCTTTGTTGTGGAAAGCGGACGGATGTATGCGGACGGCTTTGTGTTTTACCGCTCTCAGAACGGTGTCTGGCTGACCGCGCACGTGCCGCCCGCCTATCTCAAGCGGGATGACAAATGAGAAAGGCTGTCTGAAAGCCATACCCCTTCGCGTGCCGCGGGCGGATGCTATCCGCCCCTACCTCCCGCCCTACGATGCCGCAATGCATCTTGTAATCCGCGGTTGCGATATGTTATAAAAAAAGCCCGATGGATGTCAATCATTGAAATCCATCGGGTTCTTTTCGCTTCTTTTTGCACCACACGCCGAATTTGACGATCAGGGCGTTTATACCCTGTGCGACCTCGTTACATCGGGTGCTTTTTAATAGGTCACCTGACGATCCTTTCCCACACCGAGACGGTGCAGATAGATCGTGCGGGTGTCCTTGTCGATCGTCACCACGTCCATTGCGGTCGACGTATAGGCGTTGTACACACGCTCTTCTTTGGGTTCATCCCGCACATCGGCACCCGCTGTTGTGATCGTGATACACGGAACCGCAAACGTCGTCGTATCAATTTCGTCCTTATGATTATGTCCTTGGAAAATCGCGATCAGTTCGCCCTTCGCCTGCGAAAAGTCTGCCGACACAGACGAGGATTGCCATTCGCCGACACCCTCATAAAACCCGCTGTACGTCGTTTTGTTGGCATACGCATCCAGAATGCCTTTGAACAATTCGCTGTCGCGCGATGCCGTCGCGTTATGCGTACCGATGATCACACTGTATCCTTCGGGAACAACCAGTGCCTCGTCCACCAGCCAATCAAACTGTGCCTGTCCGAAAATCGGGTTGTGGAAAAAGCTGTTCTGTCTGCCGCGGGCGAAGCCGTCTTCATCGCCATCATATAACTCCCAGAACGAATTCGCCATAATAAAACGGGTTTGCGTTTCGGGATCGTCCAGATAGAAATACGTGCCGTCCTGCGCAAAATGACGCTCCGGATCCTTTTGTTGCCAGCTGAAATACACATCCTCACGTTGCTTGTTGTTGAGCTGATAACAATAGTACACGGTTTCGCCATCTACCACTTTGCTGCCGGTTGCACCGTCATGATTGCCGACCGTCAACAAAATATTGGATTGCGGAATAGGTTCGAGTAACTTCAGTGCCGCATCCATATTCGGCTGCATATCCGCAAGCGTAAAACCGGAAGACTGGGTCGTGGTATCGCCTGTATTCATAAAAAAGGCAATGTTGCACGCCTGCATCACACCTGCAGATGCTTTGCCGATATCCTTCAGATACGGCTGATTCGATCCGTCCGCGCCCAGATGAATATCCGAGTTGAATATAAATTGCACCAGATTGCCGTTGCTGTTCGCTTTGACCGCCTGCACATCCGCAACCGTTTTTACTACTTCCTCATACCAGGATGTCGGCAAATAGTCTTTGACTTTTACCCAGCCGTCACCCTCGCCGTAGGTGATTTCCTGATTGATCGTAATATACGGAGCCTGCAGCCCTTCGGGAACGAACGCCATACGGAAATACGCCACGCCCGCACCTGCTTTGATCGCAAAGCTCGCCACGTCGCCCTCTTCATCGTACTTGATGTCGGTTGCCACCGTCGGCAAGTCCTCTTTGATCGTTAACGCCGAGAACGCTGCGCCGCCGACCTGACGGAACGACGTGTCATAAAAGCGCATATAAATTGCGCCGGGCGCGACCTGTTCGATAGATTCGTCCCGAAACTGAATCCCGTTAAAGCGCACAATATCGCCGTCAGCAACGGCAATATACCCTGTTGCGCACGCACCCTCACACGCCTTGAGAACATCTCCCGAGCCGTAACGCTGTCCCTTGATCAGACCGACCGTTTCACCCTGCTCGTCCACAGACGTGTCGATATGGTTGATAACATCCTTGGACACAACGGTCACTTTGCCTGTTTTCATAAGCGTGCCGTCGGGCAACACATACTGTTTCGACGGATCGACGCACTCGTCTTCACTTTGAACAAAAACGGGAAGCTCCGCCGTTGCGAGATACCGTTCACTGTCGGGAACCTGCGCCGTATTGCCGGTCGGCGGCGTCTCGCCGCCGGGCAACGACGTTGTGTCGCCGTTGCACGCCGTCAGGCTCAGCAACAGGGTTGCCACCGTCAATGCCGCTGCCAATCGTTTAAATATATACTGTCTTTTCACTGTACCCCTCCTGTCTCTTACTGTATTATAGCAGAATCGGTTTGATTTTTCAACAAAAAGAGGGCTATCCTCTCTTTTTTTGCGGTATGCACCTGTTACGCTATACATACGGAAATACCGTGTACTCCTTGGAATCCCTGCGACAGCGGCGGGACAAGGTTTTTGCATAATACATCCGCTTTGATCCGTATTTTTCAATCGGCTGATCCGTCAGCGATTTATACCCGTTTTGCTCAAAATTCTTCCGACTGTAGGTGTTATCGGGGTGTACCGTCGCCACCAGCGCCTCGGCACCGCATTCCCGCGACCATTCGGACAGCACATCTACAAGCACATCCTGAATCCCGTAACCGCGGTAAGCGGGGTGCACAAAGACGGTTTCAAACACCGCCGCTGTTGTCCTGTTCAGCAAGCCTTCACGGCGGAGATCCTCGCACAGATCGTGGGACGCGTCCGGCCGCAGGATCACATAGGCAAATGCGACGATGCGCCGCTTATCCACCACCTGCAGACACAGATATTGCTTCGGATCGGCAAGTGCCGTGCACAGCTCCGCCTCCGTGGAGGGACAAAACCATTCCTTGACGGAAAGCTCCTGCGTCACCTCCTGCTGTAACGCCAGGATCTCCTGCACATCCTCCCGTGCCGAGCGGATGAGCCGCATCACCTTGCGGTCGCGTTGCTTGTCGGTAAACGCATAATAGCCGTAGCGGCAATGAGGATCGCAGATATAATACACGTAATTCTGCAGATACCGCCTTACGCGACGATCATAGCGAAGACGCCGACGCTCTTCTCCTTCGGGAAGCGGCAAAAACTCAAAGGAACCGCAGGTGTAGGTGTTGAGATACTCCACCATCTCGTCGTTGCGGTTGCCCTTGCGTGTGTAGATGGAGCACAACCATTTGCGGAACAGCAGGAAATCGTTTTTATCCGAAGAAAAGCATTCAAACAGCTCTTCCTTCTGGATGAAGGGATTGAGCATAAACGAGAAAAAGCGTTGCTGGAACAGCTCGTCAATGCTGTCGATCCGCACGGTTTCCAGAATGATATACACCGCCTCAAAGTGGTTGATGTAGGTGTCGATATCAATAAAATCGATCGCCAGCTCTTTGTCATCCTTATCGTAGATGGTGTCGCTGTCAGTCAGCTTCAGATCACGGACATTGGTGACATTCAGGTTTTCACGGCGGCATTTTTCCAGCCATTGATACACCTTCAGAATGCGGTCGTTTGCGGCAAAATCGTTGCTGATGCTGTACACAAAGGTAGCACGGGAAATTTTGTTTTCGGTGCGCTGCTGGAGAATGAAAATCACCAACGTGCTGACCACCGCCATAATCGCCCAGAACCATTCCTCACAAATCACCGAGACGATCCCGTCTCTCAGCGTTATCCACCACGCCACGGCTCTCCCTCCCCTGCACGGTTTCGTTCCCCACTACTATACTACATTTCCGAAGAAAAGTAAAGATGCATCGGTGCCCTGTTATCCCGCAACACCGTTGCTTTTTTTCGGTGTTGCCCGCTCTGGGAGAGGCTCTGACGGACTTGTTTGAAAACGGCAGGATCAACAAGATCGACGGTATGAAAAACGCGGCGCACTACAGCTGCAACGACGACCGTTATACCATTACGCTACCATAACGAATCCCCGCATAACACCGTCGTTATGCGGGGGCTTTTGTTGTTTATGATTGCTCTGTATCCTCCGTCGGCGGATCCGCCTTGTGCGCGGCTTCCCGCTCCTCGGAACGGATCTCCCAGTGAATGATAAACGACAGCAACGCACGGATGACGATCACGACGCCTAAGATCGCCAGCTCTTCCAAGTTGTGGATCACCACGGTTTTGATGATCTCCGCACCCATCTTCAGCTCCAATGCCAGCGAGAGCGCCTTACCGAGATCCACAACCACGTGGAACGGCTGTCGCTTGATCAGGCATTGCACCAGACGCACCAAGGCGCGGAGCGAACCGATGACGATGATCAGAATACCGACAAGCTCCAGCGTGTATGCCGAGATCTCCGCCAAGGGGTACAAAAAATCCTTATACTGTATCACAAACTGTTCCATACGTTTTTCACCTTATTTCTTTACATAGGTTGCCCAGCCCGACGACACGGTTTCGGTGCCATCCTGCGCAAGCCACATCGCCTGCACCTCGGGCAACGATTCCACCAGTGCCAGTCCCTGCTCAAGCGGCAGGCAGAACAGCGCCGTGGAGAGCACGTCACCGAGCGCGGCATCGTCACACACCACCGACACGGATGTAAACCCTGAAGCGGGCATCAGCGTGTCGGGATGGATGATATGATGATAGCGCTGTCCGTCCACATAGTAATACCGCTGATACGAGCCGCTGGTCACCACGCGCTGACCGCTCAGCTGCAGGTACTCCAGATAGCCGTCCCCGTCGGGGTCTTCAATGCCGACTGTCCAGTCGCTTCCGTCGGGCTTTTTGCCGATGGTACAGACCGTACCGCCGACATTCAGCACATAACCGCTGACACCCCGTTCCTCCAGAGAACGCGCCACCTGCTCGGCGGCATAGCCCTTGGCAATCGCGCCCACGTCAAGCGTCATCAACGGATCGGTCAGTGTGACGGTACACGCCGCCTCATCTATGACCAGCTTATCGATATCGGTGTGTTCCGCGGCGGCAAGGAGAAGGCTTTTCGGCGGCAGGGACGCCTTTGCAGGATCGTCCTGACCGATCGCGCGGTAATCGTGCCAGAGGGACAGCACACTGCCCATCGCGACATTGACCGTGCCGTCTGTCAGGGTATACATCTCCTTGGCATACCGCAACAAGTCAAGGATGCGGCGATCCACTGTCACCGTGCGATGCGCGCCGTCTGCAAGATCGTTGACGGTGCACAGATTTTCAACGCCCTCAAAGCGATGATAAATCGAATACAACCGATGATAGTCCCCAAGCTGTGCCAGGGCATCGTTTGCCACGGCATCGAATGCGTCCTGCGTGTATTCGTACCCCGTGATCGTGATCACGGTATCGAACCAGTCCATCGAGTGGGTGGAAAATTTTTGCTTTATCGGTTGCGATGTACAGGACGACAGCACCGTACACAGCAACACGCACAGAGCGGCTGTCACGCCGCAAAATCGTTGTTTCATACGCATCTTAATAACAAAAAGGGAGACGTGTCTCCCTTTTTGCCTGTCCTATTGATCAGATTTTCGAAGCCGCCTTGACAAAACCGGTCACGTAAATGGTGCAGCCTGCCGCCTGCAGATCGCTCACGCCCTTGCCGTCCTCGGCAACAAGACCCGCGATCTCCGCGGCGGTCTTGCCGATGCAAGCCGCATCAAATGCCGCCGCCTGCTCGAACCACTCCTTGGCAGAGCCGCCGTAAGCGACCATACCGTAGTCCGCGCCCTGCTCCTTCTTGGTCAGCACCGCTTTGGCGGTATCCAGCGTGGACACGCCCTTTGCGGTGAAGGTGAAGGACACCTCAACGCAGTCGCTCGAAGCCGCCGCCACTTTGCCGTCCGCGTTCACAGCCGCGGCAAACACCGTGACCGACACCTTGTTGGAGCCGTCCTTTTCATCAGTCGCATCGGTGCAGGTCTGCTCGGTCGCCGCCGTCACCTTGAGCGTATCCTTCGCCGTGACATCGGACTCCGCCGCGGCGTTGTACGCCTTCTCGATCGCGCCGACAAACTCGTGGATCATAATCGTGCAACCTGCCGCGATCACATCCTCATTGCCCTTGTTGCCCTCGGCAACCAGCGCCTTGACCTCGGCAAGCGTTTTGCCCGCGACAACCGTCTCAAAGGCATCCGCCTGCTCGTACCATTCCTTCGTTGCGCCGCCGTAAGCGACCATATTGTAGTCCTTACCGAGCTCGTACTTCGTCTTGAACTCCGCATTGGCGACAGCCTTGCCGTCCGCAGTGAAGCTCACGGTGTTGCTCGCGGTGTCCAACGCACACGCCACGATCTTGCCGTCGGCATCCACCGATACCGCCGCCACCGTGACATCCACCTTGCCCGAGCCGTCTTTATCCGCCGTTGCATCCGTTGCCGTGGGTGCCGTGACATACACGCCTGCACCGAATTTCAGGGTTGCGGGCTTGCCGGAACAGCCGACAAGTAACATCGAAAATGCCAGGATCACACAAAGGGTCATTGCCATTGCTTTTTTCATACCGTTTTCTCCTTTATATAAAAATTCAGGAAACACCTGTATCATACAATAGTATGCGCGATTTGTCAACTTTTTAACAAACTCTCGGGAATGCGGCGGATAAGCAGGGCACCGCAAAGCCCGATGAGCACCCCTGCAACCGTGCCTGTGATCACCAAAACCACAAGATAATAGGCCAGCTCAGAGGTATCTAAAAGCACCATTGCCGCCAGGATCTGTCCCACATTGTGCGCCACCGCACCCGCCACGCTGACACCGACCGCCGACAGGCGGTCAAGGCGACGAAGCAGGATCATCACAGCAAGACTCAGCACGCCGCCTGCAAGGCTGTACATCAGCGACATTGCGTTGCCGAACAGCATCCCGACAAGCAGGATGCGTAGCAGCGACACAAGAGCGGCAGAGCGTGCCGAACGGCGATACAGCAGGAACACGATGATGACATTGGGCAGCCCCATTTTGATGCCGGGGATCGCCGCTGAAAGCGGCGGAAGCAACAGCTCCACATAGGCAAGGATCAGTGCCAGCGCGACGCACAGCCCCGTGAATGCAATGCTTTTGGCGCGGTTCATCGGCACGGACCTCCTTTTTTATACCACGATATCGGGAGCATCCGTCTGCTCCCGCGATGTCACCGTCACCACCACACGATTGGGCAGGCACACAATGCTCTCCCCGTCGCGGAAGATCGGGCGGTGGGCAACGCAGATGCCGTCGGGACAGCTTGCCGTTTCGACAAACGCCTTGCCGTCGCGGATGATCAGGCGGTTTGTGCCGTCACCGCTGTCGATATCGACTTCCACCGTGTCCGACAGCGCATAGGTCGCGTAAAGCTGTCCGTCCACCGTGACGGTGACGGTGTTTCCCGCGCCGCGGAACACAAACAAATACAAAGCGCCGACCGCCGCGACGAGCAACAGCACCGCAATCAGCAGGATGTCGTTGCGCACGCGGCGGGGACGTGTTTCTTCTTGCTTTTTCATCATCTCAATTGTCCGTTTCGGGCAGATTCGGGAAGAAGACGCTCTTCAGACAGCCCGTGGGGCACTCCGCCACGCAGGTGCCGCAATCGGTGCATTTGTCATAATCGATCGTCGCCAGGTTATCCTTGACGGTGATCGCGCCGTGCGGACAGGCTTTTTCGCATTTCCGACACGCGATACACGCATTCTTACACGCCTTGGCGGCAGGACCGCCCTTTTGCTTGTTACTGCACATCACAACCGTCTTCGTTTCCTGCGCCACCATCGTAATGATGCGCTTGGGGCAGGTCTGCGCACACAGTCCGCATCCGAGACAACGCGAGGTATCCACGCGCGCAATGCCGTCTGTCATACAGATGGCATCCGACGGACACGCGGCGGCACAGTCACCGAAGCCCAGACAGCCGAAGCGGCAGGCGTTGGCACCGCCGTACACCATCGATGCGGCACGGCAGGTCGGAATGCCGTCGTATTCCGCCGTGCGGAAGGTGGCTTCGCAGTGACCGTTACACGCCACAAACGCCACCACATCCTTAAACGGCTCGGCTTCCACACCGAGGATACCGCCGATCCGATCGGCAACGCTCTGCGCACCGGGGACACAGAGATTGGGCTTGACACCGCCCTGCGTCAGTGCGTCGGCATAGTCATCACAGCCCTTATAACCGCACGCACCGCAGTTGATGCCGGGCAGGCATTCGCGGATCGCCTTTTTCTGCGGATTTTCCGCCACCGCAAACAGGTGAGAAAACACCAGCAGCAAAACGCCTGCGACCAGTGCGATTCCCAGCACGACCGCTACCGCAATCCACACACTACTCATACCGCGGCACCTCCGAATATGTTATCGACAATGCCGCCAAAGCCCATAAACGCCAGTGAGATAAACGACGCGGCGATGAGCGTCACGGCAAGACCGCGAAACGGTGCGGGAATGTTCGATTCGTCAATGCGCGAGCGCAGACCCGAAAACAGCACCATCGCCAGCAGGAAGCCGAGACCGCAACCAAGCGAACTGACCATCGACTCGATAAACGAATAGCCGTCGGTGATGTTGTTGATGGTCACACCTAACACCGCGCAGTTGGTGGTGATCAGCGGCAGATACACACCCAGTCCCTTATGCAATGCGGGCGATACCTTGCGCAGAAGCAGCTCGAGCATCTGCACCAGTGCCGCGATGATCAGAATAAACAGAATGTTCTGCAGAAATTCCAGATGCAGGGTGTTGAGCACAAAATACTGGATCGGCCACGTTGCGGCGGTCGCGATCAGCATCACCGCCGTGACCGCAATGCCCATACCCGTTGCCTGATCGAGCTTTTTGGAAACACCCAAAAACGGACAGATGCCTAAAAAACGGCTGAGAACATAGTTATCCACCAGCACGGAGGACAACAGGATCACGATCAGCGTTTTGAACATATCCATCAGCTCTCCGCTCCTTTCTCAGCACACGATCCCGTGCGGCAGGTGCCCGCGTTCGGGCACGATGCACAGGAGAAGGATGTCTTTTTCGGGGCTTTGCCCTTTGTGATCACGTGGATAAGCGCGATCAGCAGACCGTACACCAGCAGACCGCCCGGAGCCTTTGTGAGGAACTCGATCTTATACGGCTCTAAAAACGGGATCGCGATGCCCGCAAAGGAGGCGGCACCGAACACCTCACGTACGGTGGACATCGCACCGAGCGCCAGCGTAAAGCCGATGCCCATACCGATGCCGTCAAGCGCCGACGCGACAACGGGATTCTGATTGGCAAACATTTCCGCACGGCCGAGAATGATGCAGTTGACCGTGATGAGATCGAGATATACGCCGAGCGTGCTGTACAGATCGGGGAAAAACGCCTGCACAAGCAGCTTGACGATGGTCACAAAGCCCGCAATGATGACGATATAGCACGGGATGCGCATCGCTTCGGGGATGATCCTTCGCAACAGCGAAATAAACACGTTGGAGCAAACCAGCACCACTAACGCGGCAAGACCCATACCGACGGCGCCGTTGACCGTCGAGGTGGTCGCGAGCGTCGGGCAGGTGCCGAGAATAAGAACCAGCACGGGGTTCTCTTTAAGGATGCCGTTGAACAGCACGGAGCCTGTGGTCTTTTTCTCCATCACGCATCACCCCCGCTCAGAAGTTTTACCGCCTCAAAGGCGCGTTCGATTGCTTGCTTGTAGCCATCGGTGGTCATCGTGGCACCGCTGATGGCATCGATGTCGGTGTAGTCCTGCTCGGTCTTGCCGACAAACTGCCCGTAGAACGATTCGTCGGCACACGCATCGCCGAGACCGTCGGTCTCCGCCTCGGACACGGTCAGGCAGTCAAGGATCTTGCCGTCGGCGGTCATCGCCACACGCACGAGGATATATTCGTTGGAGGCGGGATGATATTCGTTGCCGCCCTTGATGCCGTAGCCCGCACCCTTTGTCTCCACAACGTAATGTCCCGCGGAGGTTTTGTGTGCCTTAACGACCGTCTTTTCAAGAGCGGGATACGCGGTAAGATCGATCTCCTCCAGCGTCGAGCTCTGCAGGCGCGTCACCGCATCCGCATACATCGCCGCGTTGTCCGCACCCGCTGTCACGAGGGTACCGTCCGCGTTCACGCCGACAAACTGCTCACCGACAACAAACACATAGCCTGCGCCGTTTTGCGCCGCATAGATCGCGTCAATGCCGTCAAATACATCCACGCGGAACACCTTATCAAACGCCTTCTCGCCCGCAGGCAGAGCGGCATCCAAATTGTCCGCAAGGATCTCCTCCTCGGTGCGGATATCCACCGAACCGCCGCCTAAGATGATCGCCGTGTTGACAGCATCCTTGACGGCGTTTTTATACGCCTGCGTGGTTTTGGTCGCACCGGCGATCACATCGACCGCGTCCACCGCCGCCGCATCCTTATCGGTGAAATTCTCACCGTAGGTCTTTTCCTTGCCTAACGTTTCGTTGGAGGACAGGCACACGGCACCCGTGACGACACCGTCCGCCTTTACGCCGCACATGATCACCATATCCGATGCGTAGCCTGCGGTTGTCAGCTTGACAACGTAGCCGAGCCCCGCGGTTTCCTTATAGACCTCGGTGACCGTTGCGGGCAGCTCATACGCCGCCATGTCCACCGTTTCAAAGCCGCTTCCGTCGGGCATCACCGCCAGCAACGCCTGATTGGCGGCGGCATTCTGATTCTTTTCAATGAGCGGGGCGGTGACCGCATTGGTGACCGCTAACAGTGCCGTCATCACCACACAGATGCACACGAACACCGCTAAATGTTTCAAGTGTGTCTTCATACCGTCTGCCCTCCCGTTCCGAACACCTTTTTGCGCGTCCAACGCTCCATATAGGGCGTGAGAATGTTCATAAACAGAATCGCAAAGGACACACCCTCGGGATAGTTGCCGAAATAGCGGATCAGGCAGGTCAGCAGACCCGCACCCAGCGCAAACAGCACCTTGCCCCACGCGGTGGAGGGGGATGTAACATAATCGGTCGCCATAAAGAACGCGCCGATGAATACGCCGCCCGCCATCGTCAGCGACAGTGCACGCACTGCGTCGAAATTCTCCATCAGGAGAGAAAACACAAATACTGTGCCGATAAACACGACGGGGATGTGCCACGAGATCACACGGCGCACCAGCAGGTACACGCCGCCGAGCAACAACGCCGCCGTGCACGTTTCGCCGATGGCACCGCCGTAATTGCCCAAAAACAGCGTCAACAGCGACGGCAGCTCCTCAGAGGCAAGTGGGGTGGCACCCGCCGTGGCATCCACAGGGAATGCCGCTGTTGCCATCGCACCGAACGCCACCAGCATAAACACGCGCGCGGCGATCGCGGGATTGACAAGGTTACTGCCGATGCCGCCGAAGAGGCATTTCACGACCACGATCGCAAACAGCGCACCGACAGCACACTGCCACAGCGGCAGGTTGGCGGGCAGGTTCAAAGCAAGCAACAAACCCGTCACGACCGCCGACAGATCGCCGACCGTCTGCTCTCTTTTGGTGATCACATTAAAAAGGGCTTCGAAGCCGACGCAACACGCCACGCACACCGCGACAACCGCTAACGCGCGCCATCCGAAGATGACAACACCTGCCACCGTCGCGGGTAACAGCGAGAGCACCACATCCAGCATAATGCCGCTTGTTGAGCGACCGCAATGAATATGCGGCGAAACCGCCACTTTCGTCTTTGCACTCATGCGTTGCGTTCCTCCTTGCTCCGTTCTTCTTTCAGGAATTGCTTTGCCAGCTTATTGGTCTGCACAAGCGGGCGGTTGGCAGGGCACACAAAGCTGCACGTGCCGCATTCCATACACGCCTCCACCGACAGCTCCTCAAGAGCCTGCACATCCTTGGCGGCAAAGGCGCGCGCGATCGTCGCGGGTGCCAAGCCGAAGGGGCAGGTGTTGATACACGCGCCGCAACGGATGCACGGCGTCGTTTTGGGGATACGCGCTTCCTTTTTCGTCAGCGCAAGAATCGCATTGGTATTTTTGAGCACGGGTGCCTGAGCATCGGGCACGGTGATACCCATCATCGGTCCGCCGTACAACAGCTTGGCGGGTTCCTCTTTGAGTCCGCCGCAACACGCAAACAGATCGTTCATCGAGGCACCGATGGGGGCAATGACGTTGTGCGGCTCTGCCACCGCACCGCCGTCCACCGTAACGCATTTTTCCACAAGCGGCATACCCGTGCGCAGATACGCGCCGATGGCGGCAAGCGTGGTGCAGTTGAGCACGACACAGCCGACATCAATGGGCAGCTTACCCGTCGGGATCGTGCGTCCGACGGTGTGGTACACCAGCACCTTTTCGCCGCCCTGCGGATACTTGGCGGGAAGCTCCTTCACCTGCACATTGCACGCCGTTATACGGTCTGCCATCCGCCGCATATTCGCAACGGCATCCTTTTTATTGTTTTCAATGTCGATGATGACCTCGGAAATCCCGAGGCAACGGTGGAGTGCTTCAAGCGCATATTCCATATCGGCATCGCGCGTGATCATCGTCACGGTATCGCTGGTGACATACGGCTCACATTCCGCGCCGTTGATGATGAGATACTCGATGCGCGCGGGATCGACATTCAGCTTGACATAGGTCGGAAAGCCTGCGCCGCCCAAGCCCACGATGCCGCTGTTCTTCACGGCGGCGACCAGCTCCTCAGCAGTGTTCACAACGGGAGGCACGATTGCCTCATCGACCTTCATCTCACCGTCGGATTCGATCACGACCGCCGTCGTTGCGGCACCGTTGCTTTGCAGAAACTCCTGCACACGGATCACCTTACCCGACACCGACGCATACACATCCGACGAGATATAGCCGTCCGCCTGACCGATTTTCGTGCCGACCTTCACAAGATCGCCCACCTTGACAACGGGTGTGGCGGGCTTGCCGATATGCATCGCCATCGGGATGGTGACGGTTTTGGGGATCTCCATGCGGATAACAGGGCTGTTCTGCGTATGCTTTCTGTGGGGAGTGTGCACTCCCGGAAGATAAAACGCCATAGCTCTCCACCTTTCTTTCAGGCAGTATATATATACTAATATTTTAAGTTATCAGTACCCTCTTTGTCAAGTACCAATGCCTTCCTATAGTATGCGTCTTGAAACCGCGCGTAAACTGTGATATAGTGAAAGTATCCTTCCGAAAGAGGTGATCCCGATGCTGACACATAAAGGAACCGTGACGATCGTCACACAGCGGCTAACGCTCAGGCGGTTTGTGCCTGACGATGCACCGACGATGTTTCGCAACTGGGCATCCGACGACAATGTCACGCGATATCTGACGTGGTTTGCGCACCGCTCCGTGGAGGAAACCGCCGACATCGTCAACCGTTGGGTGGCGGAATACGAAGCGGACAACCGCTATCAGTGGGCGATCGTGCTCAGGGAGCTCGGTGAGCCGATCGGATCGATCGGTGTCGTGCGGCAAAACGAGGATGCCGCCGCCGCGGAGCTCGGCTACTGCATCGGAGAGGCGTTCTGGCATCGCGGATATGTCTCGGAGGCGCTCCGCGCGGTGATGGACTTCCTGTTCGACGAGGTGGGCTACAACCGCCTCTCCGCCATCCACGATATCCGCAATCCCCGCTCGGGTGCGGTGATGAAGGCGTGCGGGATGCAATACGAAGGTACGCGGCGGGAATTCGCGCTGACAAAAGAGGGCGATCTGCTGAGCGTAGCGGAATACGCCCTGCTTCGCCGCGAACGGCACACAAAGAAATAAAACAACAAGGGCTGTTGCGCTTTTGAAAGCGTAACAGCCCTTATGCTTGTCTTACAATGCTTTTGAACGGATGCCGACGACGATTGCGCTCTTGCGGTTTCGTCGTCGGGTGCGCCGCATCGGGAGCACCCGAAATCACGGCATACGGGCGGTCGGTTTTGCCCGCTCCTGCGTCAGAATTGTGCGCTCCCGCATATTTGCGGCGCGTGTCTGTAGGGGACGGGTCTCCCGTCCCGCACTGCCGTGCCGTTTTGCAACAATAAAGAGAAGGTTCAGCGCGTGAACCTTCTCTTTTGTACGATACGGGGTTGCCCGATGCCGTTTGTGTCACAAACGGCAATTCTCGCAATAAAGATGTTTTTATGCTTTTTTCTTTTTCTTTTTGAACACACGGTGATAGCCGAGCTGATACGCGACCGCGCAGGTCACAGGGATCACCAGCTGGAGCAGAAACAGCAGGAAAAGCTGTCCGAACGAGATCGCCGTTGCGGGGTAGGTGTCCGTCGGCATGATCTGCAGGATCAGCGGCACAAACGGCGGATTGAGCAGGCGGTACACGCCCTGCACGCTGTCCGCGGCAAACAGATTGAGCTTGCCGAGCACCAGACACACATACAGCACCAACGACGGTACGGCGGCGATCACGCCGATCCACAAGCCGCGAAGCGGGGTTTCAAGCCGCTGATGATGCTTGACAAGATTGCGGTCGCGGTCACCCTCCGCCCACACATAATAGCCGACAAGTCCGATCAGGACAAACAGCATCAGTGCCTGCGTGAGCACCTGCATAGCGACCATCAGCACCGCACACACGCTGTTTTTCGGCCCCATCACGGTTTCGCCCGAAAAGCGGCTGTCATCGGTGATGATCTGCTCGGAAGGATCCATCGCGGTGAACTCCTCCCACGTCATTTCCTGAACAAGCACCTGCTTGCCGTCCACGACCTCATACACACGGTAGGCAACGGGCTTCTGGAACGCACCGTTGGCGATCATCGTCATCGAAAAATACAGGAACAGTGCCATAATGCCCGCCAAAACGGAATAGCCGAACATTTTCAGTCCCATTCCGAGGGTGGATGCCCGTTCTTTTTCATAGGATTGTTTTTGCAGGCTCATTGTGCATCCTCCGCCAGTCCCATTGCCTCTAAGATCGCTTCGGCGATCAGCGCGTGACCCTCGGCGTTGGGATGCACGCCGTCATAAAGGGTATTCAGGATCGCCTCGCCGTGGATCGCCTGCTGTTCCACGTACACACCGCCCGTTTCGTCGGCAAGGCGCTTGAGCTGTTCCTTGACCTTGAACACGCGCGGGGTGCGGATCTGCGCCAGCTTGTCGCCGTTGCTCTTATCCCACACAAAGTCCGTGACGATCACCTTGGTGCCGTTTTCCTTGACCTTCTCAATGAGGTAGTCGATCTTCTCGGCAAACACCTCCATATCGGTCGAGAAATACGCATCGTTGTAGCCGATGGCAAAGATCAGCGTGCCCGATTTGGAAGCAAGCTCGAGGAACTTTTTGTCCAGTCCCGTTGTGTTGCCGTCCGAGGCGACACCCGTGCCTGCCAGCTGAAGACCGCCGTTGGCATAGCTGCTGACAACCACGCCGTCGGGCTTATTGTAGTAGCCGATGCCCGTGAAGATGACCTCTTTGTCGGAGGTGGCTTTGAGGATGACCTTGTTGTCCTCGGGCAGTTCGATGGGCTCGGTGCGCGCGTAGCCGTCGCCCTTGGAGGCATCGACATCCATCAGCATCTCGCCCGCCGAATCCAGCACCTCAAAGGTGCCGTACGCTTCGCCCGCTTCGTAATACACATAGAAATACTTGTAGTGCTCTTTGGCGGTGAAGGTCAGCGTAGCACCCTTGACACTGCTGCCGAGCCCCTTCGTGCCGAGCAGCTCGGCGGTGCGGTATTCCGTCCAGCCCTTGCCTGCATCGCCGCGGTTTTTGAAGCCTTCCTCCGTTTCGGGGAAGTCGTGCAGCTCGTGGCTCATAAGCTGACCCCACAGCGTACCCTCCACCGTGGTGAAGCCGTAGTTGTTGTCGCCTGTCAGCTCGTTGATGCGCTGTTTGACAAGGCCGACCCAGCCGTTTTTAGAAATATCCACCGATCCCGCGCCGTGCGAAATGCTGTCGCCCAAAACGGTGATGGAGTGCTCGCCGAACACGTCGGTCGGTGTGACGTTTACCACATCGTTGTTAATTGTTTCATAGGACGGCGTTTCCTTGTCACCGCAACCCGCAAACACGGTCAGTAACATGGCACACACCGCCAATACCGAGAGAAT
Organism: Oscillospiraceae bacterium; assembly: GCA_015065805.1. Classification (GTDB taxonomy): domain Bacteria; phylum Bacillota; class Clostridia; order Oscillospirales; family Acutalibacteraceae; genus RGIG1959. The sequence goes on from SVPN01000002.1 coordinate 28,056, forward strand.
GCGTTTCATATTATGTCCAGTCCTCCGTCCAGGTCAATCCCATCGCATCGACGACCTGCTTCGCCACCAGGCGCATACCGTCCGACGAGGGGTGGATGCCGTCGCCCTTCGTGTTCAGATCATCCAAGATGCTCTGTCCTAAAAGCGCGGGCTGATTGATATAAATGCCGCCCATTTCGCGCGCAAAGCGACGAAGCTCACTGCGCACGATCGTCTGTGCCTGCAGGATCTTGCCCGCGGCATCAAAATCCTGATGCCAGGTCACATCGTTGACGATGACCTTTGTACCGTTTGCCTTGCAAAGCGCGATCATACGGTCGATCTTTGCCGCAAATTCACCGGCAATGACTCTGTCCGCAAAGGACGCCACATCGTTGTAGCCGAGCGCAAAGATCAGCGTATCGGATTTTGCCGTCTGCTGCAACACCGTATCGCTGAGCACGAGCAGGCTCAGACCGCCGCGGGTGAAGCTGTTGAAGGTAACGCCGTTGTCGGTGATATCCTTGTAGTAGCCGATACCCGTAATGGACACGGGCGATTCGGTGCCGTCGTGGCAGATGGTGATCTTGGGCAGACCGTTTTCATCCTTGGGACAGTCGGCAAGACGATAAAACGCCGTGCGCGTCGTGTACTCCGACACACCGTCGGGAGCAGCGGTGTTGATGTATGCCTTACTGCCGTTGATATCGGGCACCTCGCCGCCGTTACCGTCCGCGATGCAGAAATGCGCCGCGTTGGGCTCTACGTGATAATACACGGTGAAATACTCGTATTCGGATGCATAGGCTTCCCGCAGCTTGTAGGTGATCCACGACCACGGGCTTTCGGAGATCATCGCCACCGAGGTCAGGCGCGTGCCTTTGTCGATGTTGTCGCAGATCCATTGCGGTGTGCCGTCGCTGAACACGCTGTGCGTGGGCCAGCTGTGAAGCTCAAAGGCAAAGTTGTTCGGCTGCCAGTGACCCGCATAAGCGGAGGTGAAGCCATAGTTGAGGTTGCCGCCGTTTGCCGCCTGCACCGCTTTTTTGACATAGCTGACATAGCTGGTCTCGGGAAGCGGATCGGAAGCACCGACGCCAAAGGAAATGCTGTCACCCAAAAGCGTGATCGCTCTCTCGCCCCAGTAGTTCTCGGTCGTGGGGTTGGCATAATTGACAGAGGTCACAGCCTCGCCTCCCAATAAGGATTTCAGCAGGACGCGCGCGTCCGCCGTATCGATCGCGTCATCGATCGTATAGTCGCCCCACCAGATCTCCTGCTGAGTGAAGCTGTCACCCGTCAACAGAGCGCGCAACATCGAGCGGGCATCCATCGTATTGACCGCGCCGTCATTGTTGATGTCGCCCTTGCCCGCGGCAAGAGCCGTCATCGGCGCTGTGGCAAGAAGCAGGCACAGCGTCAAGCATACCGCTATAAACCGTTTCATCGTATCCCTCCGATTCAAAGTTGTTTTACAGGCGGAGAGCCGTCCCGCAAGACGGTTACTCCGCCGAAAACGGAGCCAACCTCCTGCCTTCTCCGTAAAGTCGGCAGGAGGTCTGAAGCTCCTTACATACTATAATCAAGTCCAGTCTTCCGTCCAGGTCAGACCCAATGCCTCGACAAGCGCCTGTGCCATCATCTTCTGGCCGTTCGAGCCGGGATGGACATTGTCGCCGTTGGGTGCCCAGATCTGCTCCCACAGCGCATCGCCGTGAACCTTGATCTGCTCCACGTAAATGCCCTTTGTCTCCCGCGCCAGGCGGCGAAGCTCGGAATGCACAAATGCAATGTTCGATTTGCCGGGCTCCGTCTGCACATCCGGCCACGTGGTGTTGTTGACCACCACCTGCGTACCGTTTGCGTTGCACAAGTCGATCATAAAATCAATGCGCTGTGCAAAATACTCCTTGCTGAAGCTCTCGTCGGGCATATTGCCGTAGTGCGCATCGTTGTAGCCCAGCGAGAAGATCAGCGTATCTGCCGATGCCGCCTGACGCAACACGGTATCACTCAGATAGCAAAAACGCATACCGCCGCGGGTAAAGCTGTTGAAGGTGACGTAGCCGTCGGCGTTGTTCGCCTTGGGAAGCTCCTTATAATAGCCGATGCCCGTGATGGTGACAGGCTTGCCCTCGTTGCCGTCGTGGCAGATGATGATCTGCGGCTGACCGTCGGCATTCTTCGGGCAATCCGAAAGGCGATAAAACGCCGTGCGCATCGTGATCTCCGTGTCGGAGGCGGTGGGAATATAGCTTTTGCTGCCGTTAATATCGGCAACCTCACCCTGATTGCCGTCCGCAATGACGAAGCCGTCACCGTTGGGCTGCATATGATAATACACGCAGAAGTAGTTGTATTGGTCAACATACGGCTTACGCAGGGTATACGTGATGGTTGACCATTTTGTCCAGGAGGTCATACCCACAGAGGTCAGGCGGTTGCCGTTTTCGGCTTTGAAGCCCTCGGGCATATCGTCCTGATCGCAAAGCCACGCATTGCCGCCGTCCGCCGTTTTCGAGCGGTCGGGCCACATATGGATCTCATCGGCACGGTTTGAAGACCAGCTCGTCGGATACGCCGATGTAAAGCCGTAGTTCAGCTTGCCGCCGTTTGCCGCCGAAACTGCCTTCTTCAGATAACCCGCATAGGTATTTTCGGGAAGGGGATCGTCTGCCTTGGCACCGAACGAGATACTGTCACCCAAAATGGCGATGGAGTTTTCGCCCCAGTAGTCCTCGCCTGTCGGCTTGGCATAGTTGATTGCCGAGGAGCCCGCCGTATCCAGAAGATCGGTCAGCATCGTACGCACATCTCCCGTTGTGATGGCGTCATCAATGTCGTAGTCGCCCCACCAGATCTGTTGGTTGGTTACCGCTTCCCCGCTCAGCAGATCCTTGAGCATCGCACGGGCATCCAATGTGTTGAGGCGACCGTCGCCGTTGTAGTCGCCCTTTCCTGCGGCAAGTGCCGTCGTCGGCATTGCCGCAAACAGCATTGCGGCAACAGAAATGACCGCCAGAATTGCCGAAATCCGTTTCATCATATTCCCTCCGATTCAGAGTTGTTTTACGCACAGGAATCCGTCCCGCAAGACGATTTCTCCGCCCAACAATCGGCAGAAGCACCAAAGCCCCTTATGCACTGTCATCAGGTCCAGTCTTCCGTCCAGGTCAGACCCATTGCCTCGACAACGGCTTTTGCCATCATCTTGTGGCCGGCGTGGTTCGGGTGGATGTTGTCACCCACGGTCATGGAACTGTTGGCGCCGATCTCCTGACGGTTGTTGATCGCATTGATGATCGCATCGCCCCAGATCGCCTGCTGATCGACATAAACGCCGCCCGTCTCACGCGCAAAACGCTTGAGCTCACTCTTGACGATCGCGTGAGCGCTCGCCTGCGAATTTGCCCAGTTCGCCGACAGCACAGGGTTGTTCCACACATAATCGTTAACAATAACCTGCGTGCCTTTTTCATTGCAAAGACGGATCAAGGTGTCGATCTTCGCCTTGAACTCACCTTTGTTAACGCGAACGTGGTTGAAGTTGAAATCATTGAAGCCCAGACCCATAATGAAGGTGTCCGCCGAAGTTGCCTTATCCAGCACGTCGTCGGAAAGGTTGATCAGGCTGATACCGCCGCGGGTGAAGCTGTTGAAGGTCACATAGCCGTCGGCATTGTTCGCCTTGGGCAGCTCTTTATAGTAACCGATGCCGGTGATGGTCACGGGTTGCCCCTCCCGACCGTCGTGGCAGATGGTAATCTCGGGCGAGCCGTTGCTGTCCTTCTTGCAACCGGCAAGCGGATAGAACTCCGTACGCATCGTGGTGGAACTGCCGTCCTTGGAAGCGGTGGCAACATACAGCTTGCTGCCCTTGATATCCGCCACTTCGCCGCCGTTGCCGTCCGCAACGCAGAAATACGCCCCGTTCGGCTCACACTGATAATACACGCAGAAATACTTGTATTCGTTGACATACGCCTTGCGGAGTCTGTAGCTGATGGTCGACCAGGCGGTGGTCGAGGTCATACCGATCGAAGTCAGGCGGTTGCCGTCATCGTTGTTGTCACAGACCCACGCGGTGGTGCCGTCCGACTTTTCGGAACGGATCGGCCAGTAATGGATTTCTTCCGAACGCGCCACGCCCGGCCAGGCAGTCGTGTATGCCGAGGTAAAGCCGTAGTTCATTTTGCCGCCGTTTGCCGCCTGCACAGCCTTCTTCACATAGCTGACATAGCTGCGCTCGGGAATACCGCCCGTCGTGTTGTACAGCGACGAGGACGAGCCGTCGGTGGTCTTGTCGTTCGAAGTGCCGACACCGAACGAGATGCTGTCACCCAGCACGTTGACCGCGTTTTCGCCCCAGTAATCGTTGTCCGTCGGCTTGGCATAATCGGGTGCGGATGTGCCGACGGTGTCCAGCAGATCCGTGAGCATCAGTCGCACATCCGCCGTTGTGATGGTGTTATCAACATCATAGTCGCCCCAGAAGATCTGCTGCTGTGTGTGCTCACCGGAAAGCTCATTCTTGAGCATATCGCGCACATCAAGAGTATTGAGCTTGCCATCGCCGTTGTAGTCACCCTTGCCTGCGGCAAGGGCGGTCATCGGCATCGCTGCAAACAGCATTGCCACAACGGAAATGACTGCCAGAATTGCCGGAATTCGTTTCATCGTTCTCTCTCCTTTATTCTATGGGAAACGGCTTTACGCCAGTCCCATTGCTTCCAGAATTGCCTGTGCCATCAGCTTGTGACCGCCGTTGAGCGGATGAACACCGTCGTTGGCGTTGACATAGGTCATCAGTTCGTTGCCCCAGCGGGCTTCCTGATCGATGTAAATGCCGTTCGTTTCGGCGGCAAGACGCTTGAGCTCCTGACTGAAGAACACAAACTTCTCATCGATGGAGGCGCGTACCGCGGCACTGCACCCCGTATACGATGCCTGTGATCGGTAGTTGTCCCAGAGGTAATCGTTGACGATCACATTGGTACCGTTTTTCTTGCACTCGGCGATCAGATAATCAATGCGGTCGGAGAAGCTCTCTTTCGTGTAATTGTAGTCGCGTCCCCACATCGCATCGTTGTAGCCCAGACCGACGATCAGCGTGCTTGCAGATGCCGCCTGCGACAGTACCTTGTCGGAAAGCGGGGTCAGCATCGCGCCGCCGCGGGTGTATTTGTTAAAGGTCACATAGTTGCCCGAAATATCGTTGTAGAAGCCCAGACCTGTGATGGTAACGGGCGAGTTGTCGTTGCTGATGATGGCAACGGTCATACCGTTTTGGAAATCCGACACACGGTAGAAGCCCGTGCGCTTGGTTTCGTTGACGGTGTTTTCGCAGTCATACACCACCGTGCCGTCCACCGTTGCCTGATCGTAGCCGAGGCCGTCCACAACATTGGACATCACGAAGGTGCCGTAGCCGGGACCCGTCTGGTAATACACGCAGAAATAGTCATACTTGTAGCCGCTGCGCAGCTTGTAGGTCAGCGAGGCATACTGCTTGTATGCGGTCAGACCGAAATACATCAGGCGATCGCCGCTGTCGGTTTCCGACCAGCCCTGATCGTTGCCCGGCACGCCCGGTCCGCCCGTCATCTCCGGCCAGGAGCAGATCTCGTCCGAACGGGGCGACCAGTTGGTGGTGTACGCCGGCATAAAGCCGTAGTTCGGCGAGCCGTTTTTCGCATTCACCGCTTTTTTCACGATGCCTGCGTAGCTGGTGTCGGCGATGTTGCCCTCACAACCCGCGCCGAACGAAATACTGTCGCCTAATATGGCAACGGATCTCTCGCCCCAGCAATCGGTGTTGGATGCCGCCGTATAATCAACCGTACTGTTTCCCTTCATTGTCTGCTTCAGCACCCTTCTGGCGTCCACCGTGTTGATGACGCCGTTCTGATCGTAATCCGCCCACCAGATCTGCTTGTACGTGGCAGTGGTACCCGCAATCGCGGCCATCACCATTTCACGCACGTCCCTGGTGTTGACGGCACCGTCGTTGTTGTAGTCGCCTTTACCCGCGGCAAATGCCGTCATCGGGGACACGGCGAACAACATCGCCATAACCAAAAGAATTGCCAATACCCGTTTCATCGTTACACCCTCCTTACGAGATCACCGATGCCGACGCAATGCGGCTCCAGGTGTTGCAGAAGGTGTTGACATCCGCGTTTTCGTCCTCGCGGGCATCGAAGAACAGGCGATCCTCGTCAAATTCCTCAAGCTTGTCAACCGTTCCCGCCAGATACGCGCGGATGCGCTTTTCGGCGGTGCGGATACGGTTCTGCAGACCGCCCAGACGCAGGTCGATGGTGTCGAAGCCGAACGCCTTGTTTTCCCGCATCCAACCGTCAAAGAAGAGGTCGGTAAAGGTGGTCAGACGCGCCGCTACCTCGGGCAGAGCGGTGTTGACGAGCTCCTCTAACTTCTCGCGGTCGCCCGCCAGATACGCCGCGCGCAGGTCGATGCCGATGACCGACTTGACGCTGAGCAGATCGCACAGCGACGCCTCATATTCAAACAGATACTGATACGCCTTGTTGCGCTCACCTGCCGCACGAAGCTCCTTTGCCGTCTGCGCAAAGAAGGTCGGGAAGGTGGCGGGATCGACGTGGCGGTCGAACAGACCCTGCATCACGTCCTGATACAGCAGATACTTGGTCGGGTTCAGACCGATCGCGGGCTGATTCTCCGTGGTGCGATTGGGCTTATCCAGCAGCAGGAAGTCCGCAAGCGAGGCATCCATACAGGTGGCAAAGCGCTCGGCCAGCACCTCATCGGAAATGTCGCCGCCGTGATAATCGATCTCCGCATACAGCTGCAGTACGGGAAGCACGACGTTGAGCGGGCATTCCGCGCCGTCATCGCCCCACGCCGTGGCAAACACATCGGCGATCTCGTTGCCGATGCACTGCGTCAGTGCCGCGCGCGATGCCTTGAGCGAGAATTTCAGCTCGGGAAGCAGACCGTTCCACTTCCACGCACAGCCCGCAAACACGATGGGGTTGTGGAACTGCTTGTGCTGTTTGAGAACCGTGTCATAGCGGCACTTGTCGTCGCAATAATACTCCCAGTAGACCAGCGACACGCCCTGCGGCACCTTGTCGATGATTGCTTTATCAATGCCGTTTTCGGCGTCGTTATACGAACCGCCCGCCAGATGGAAGAACATATCGCTCCACATCATCGGGGTGAAATCGTACTCCTTGCAGATGCCCAGCACGCGCGCAATGTGCTCACACATAATGTCCACGCGCGAACGCACGCCGTGCTTCTTCATATAATTGCCCAGGCCGATCATATGGGCCTCGTCCATACCGATGTTGATGCGCTTACTGCGGAAGCATTTGCGCATCTTCTTCACCATTTCGGTGACAAACTCGTAGGTGGTGTCCTCGCCCGCCATCATAATGTCGTTGCAGTCGATGAGATGCGAGAACGCACTCCAGCGAAGCACGGTCGGCAGGTGCGCCAGTGTCTGGATGCAGGGCACCACCTCGATGCCGAGTGCGTACGCCGTATCGTCCACGGCGATCAGCTCCTCGTCGGTGTAGCGACCGCGCATATAGCCGAAGAACGGGCGATCCTCTAACGTGTACATATCCTCGGTGTACAGCTGCATCGTGTTCAGGCCCATCAGTGCCATACGGGCAAGCGTCTCCTTGATCGTCTCAAGCGTCGGCGCGGCGTTGCGCGAGCAGTCCAGCATAAAGCCGTTGGACGCAAAATGTGCCTTCTCGCTGACCTCGACCGCCTTACCGTCCAGCAGGTAGGACACGCCGCGGAAGAATTCCACACGACGGCTGTAGGTGATGGTTGCCGCCTTTGCACCGTCATAGGACACGGTCAGACCCGCCTCCTGCGTTGCCGCAGTCACGACAACATCCGCCTCTTCCGCAGATGCCGCAAGCGCAATGCCGCGGAAGCCGAGCAAGCCGATGCCCTCGTTCAACGCTGAATCGGCAGGTGTAACAAACAGTTTCATACACGATCCCGTCCTTTTCTTTTGGTTTGCACAGGGTATAGTTACCCTATAATGATACTTATACATATTTACTATAGCACAAACAACTCCGTTTTGCAATACGGGAACAAAAAATAAAACGGTCGGAAAATCCGACCGTTTTATACCGTTTTTATATGCCGTTTACAGCTCGCCTATGCCGGCGACAAAATAGAACAGCTGCGAGGCGTCGTTGAGATCCACCGACCCATCACCGGTGAGATCGGCATTGAGCAGCTGCTGATCCGTCAGCTCGGCAAGACCGTTGATGTAATAGAACAAGCGGGTCGCATCCGCTAAGTTCACATTGCCGTCGCCGTTGGTGTCACCGCGCATCGCAGGGGTGTTGTCCACCTCGGTCACGCGCACCGTGCCGTCCACCAACGTCAGCACCGCCGCGGTATCGTCACCGCCCGTGCTGTTCGTCTTGATCTCGGGAACGGTCACCACAATGGTGCTGTTCCCCGTTTCCTTGAGCAATTTGAAGGTCAGCGTGTAGATCGCACCGCCTGTGCGGTTGCCCGTTGCCGACGAGGTGGCGAACACGAAATTCGCCTTGCCCGCCGCAGGCGTGGAGAACGCCCACATAAACGAGCTGTCAAGGATGTCGGGGTTGACCGTCTCAAAATACGGGGTATCCCCATCCTCGCAGACCTGTTGCAGCTCCAGCACCGTCGGGTCATAGGTCAGAAAAATACGGCCGTTGACCATATAGTGATCGTCGGACACCGTAACGGGCACCTCGATCACATCGCCGATCTCACCCTTGACGGAACCGACCGTGATCGTCACCGCTTCCTCGGCAGATGCCGTGCAGGTCATAGCAAACAGCATCACAAGCGCCAGCAGGATGGCTGTCAATCGTTTCATATCCATCGCCTCCGTTTATAAAATAGGAGTATACAGTGTCAGTATACCATAAAGTTTCAGTCGTTGCAAGAGGACATTGTCACTTTTCACGTCGAGAGCCTTTTACGCCGTTTCCAGCACGACCTCACCGTCCCTGAGCACCACGGTGATCGCGGCGGGGGCGGCATCTCCCTGCTCGACGAGCATCATCGCGATCTTGTTTTCCACGTGACGGCGCACGGCATTGCGCAGGTCACGCGCACCGCGCTTGCCGTCGGCGGACATCTGCGCAAGCCTTGCCGCCGCTTCCTCCGTCCACGAGAAGGTGATCCCGCGCTCAGCAAGCGGTCCTTTGAGCTCGGACAGCATCAGCGACGCGATCTTCGTGAAGCTCTCCTGCGACAGCGGCGCAAAATACACCACCTCGTCCACGCGGCTGATAAATTCGGGACGCAGGAACTGACGCAACGCCTTTTCCGCCTTGTCGCGCGATGCCTGCGCGGCGGTCTTGCCGAAGCCGACAAGGCTTTCCTGCACCTGACTGCCCGCGTTGGAGGTCATCACGATGACGGTGTTTTCAAAATTGACCACCCGCCCGTGTGCGTCGGTCACGCGACCCTCGTCCAGGATCTGGAGCAAAATATTCAGCACATCGGGATGTGCCTTTTCGATCTCATCAAACAACAGCACGGAATAGGGCTTGCGACGCACCTTTTCGGTGAGCTGACCCGCTTCGTCGTAGCCGACATAGCCGGGAGGCGAACCGATGATGCGCGAGACCGCGTGCTTTTCCATAAATTCGGACATATCCAGCCGGATGAGCGTGTCGGGCGTGTCAAACAGCTCGCGCGCCAGCACCTTGACCAGCTCGGTTTTGCCGACACCCGTCGGGCCGACAAAGATGAACGATGCGGGACGGCGGCGGGCGCTGATCTGCACGCGACTGCGGCGCACCGCATCCGACACTAAGGCGATCGCCTCGTCCTGACCGATGATGCTCTTTCGCAGCTCATCCTCCAGACGGGCTAACTTTTTGAGCTCATTCTCCTGCACCTTGGACGCGGGGATGCCCGTCCACAGCTCAATCACGCGCGCTAAATCGTCGGGCATCACGGGAGCTTCGGTCGCCGCTTCGCGCAGTTTGTCCGCCGCCTCCTGCACGCGCACCAGCTCCATACGCACCTGCGCCATCTGCTCGTAGTCGATCTCCTCCTGCTCGGCGCATTCCTTTTCCGCTTCCTGCAGACGCGCCGCCTCTTCGATAAGGTCGGCATACTTATCCGCCGCTTTGTTGCGCAGTGCCGCCGCGGCACACGCCTCATCCAGCAGGTCGATCGCCTTGTCGGGCAGGAAGCGGTCGGTGATGTAACGCTCGGACAACCGCACCGCCTGACGCACGATGACATCGGCAAGCTTGACGCCGTGGAATTCTTCATAATAGGAACGGATGCCCATCAGGATGCCGATGGTCTCCTCCACCGACGGCTCTTCCACCGTGATCGGCTGGAAACGGCGTTCAAGCGCCGCATCCTTTTCAATATGCTTGCGGTATTCGTTGAAGGTGGTCGCACCGATCACCTGCAGTTCGCCGCGTGACAGAGCGGGCTTCATAATATTGGCGGCAGACATACTGCCCTCGGAGTCACCCGTACCGACAAGGGTATGCACCTCATCGATAAAGAGGATGATGTTCCCCTCTGCCTTGACCTCCTCCACAAGGCCCTTGATGCGGCCTTCAAACTGACCGCGGAACTGCGTGCCTGCCACAAGAGCGGTCATATCCAGCAGGAAGACCTCCTTGCCGCGCAGACGCGGCGGGACATCCCCCGCCGCAATGCGCTGGGCAAGTCCCTCCACGACCGCCGTTTTACCGACACCGGGCTCACCGATGAGGCAGGGATTGTTCTTGGAACGGCGGCACAGGATCTGCACCATACGGTAGATCTCGCGGTCGCGTCCGATGATGCGGTCCAGCTCGCCTTTGCGGGCACGCGCAGTCAGATCGGTGCAGAACTGCGAGAGATATTTGCGCTTTTTCTCGTTTTTCTTCGCCTTTTTCTCGGCTTTCTTTGCCGCCTTTTCGCCGCCGTCGCTTTCGGATACGGTCAGCTCGCCGTCCTCCTGAGCACTTTGCGGCTCACCGCCGAACATATTGCGGAAAAACGGCGGGAAGGTTGCCGCTCCGCCGGGATCGAACGAATCGGGGTCATCGGGATCACCCATCAGTCCCTGCATCTCGCCCATCATCCCGCCCAGCTGCTCATCCATCTGCTCAAGATCCTCGTCTGAGATACCGAACCGCTTGAGCATCTCGTTGACAGGCCCGATGTTCAGCTCCTTGGCGCAGGTCAGGCAATAGCCGTCGTTATAGGTTTTATCGCCCTCGGTGCGTGCCACAAACACGACCGCAGGACGTTTGTTACAGCGTTTACAAATCATTTTGTCTTGTCTCCTTTATCCCTGACAATTCCCAAAAACACCCGTGCATACCCGTAAAAGCTGATCAACAGCAACACACCGACCAGAACGGCGAGTGCCGCGAACAGCCACAACGGCATATTCCACGACCCGAAAAGTCCCACGGTCGGTGCCGGCGGAAACACCACATACAGCACCACCGTCAGATAAAACACGATCGTGTAGATCTTGCCGTACCACCGTGCCGCCTGCACCTCGGATCGCTTTCGGAGCAGCAACAGCATTGCGCCGACAGACTGCAGGGCTTCCTTGACAAAGCAAACGGCAAACAACGGCCAAAGTTGTTTCATTCGTACCGACAGGCACAGCATCACCGTCACCTGTGTCAGCTTATCCGCGGCAGGGTCCAGCACCTTGCCGAGCTCGGAAACCTGATTGCACGACCGCGCGATCAGACCGTCCAGCATATCCGTCAGTCCGGACAGCACCAATACGCCGATTGCCCAGCAGACAAGTGACGGGTACTGCTCACTCTTTATATACAATATCGCGAAAACCGGTACCAATACAATGCGGAACAATGATAACACATTCGGTACCGTCCACGTCCACTTCACTTTCATAACGACCCTTCTTTTATACAAACGGATTGATGTCCATAAACCATTTCAGCACGTGGCTCTGCTCCAGCTCGGTCATCGACAGCATACTGCCGTCGCCTGCCAGCGACACATACAGCTGCAATGCCGCGCACAGCACAAAGACCACCAGCACACCCTCCGCCAGACCGAGCACACCGCCGAGGATGCCGTTGAGCTGTTTGATGACGGGGATATTCGAGAAGATCTTGTCCAGCAACGCTCCGAGCAGACGAACCACAAAGAACAGGATCAGAAACAGCACTAAAAACACGATGATCTGCAACAGTGCCGTGCAGACCGGTGCCACCACGCTGTCCATCACCGTGGGAACCAGCGAATCGTTTGACTGCGCCGTTCCCGAGACGGTCTGCGCATTGTCGCCGAAGACCGTCAGCAGGTTTTGCAGGAAGTCGGGCAACGCTTCGGTGATCGCCTGAATCTGTTCGTTGAGCGTCTGTGCCGCATCGGCAACACCCTGCTGTACCTTTTCGGACACCGCAAGCTCCATACGGTCATGCAGGAAGGTATTATACAGCCAGGTCGCCACGGGTGAGCTGATCAACGCCGCCGCGATCATCGATGCCGCAAAGCCCAGCAGGCGCACGATGGATTTGATGAAGCCGCGTTTGATGCCGACGATCAGAAACACGATCGCCAGCGCGACCGCTGAAATATCCAGAATAAGTGCCGTTGTCATTGTGTCATACCTCCGTCATTCTTCCTCTGTGGGTTCTTCCGTGGGTTCGTCCTCATAGGATTCGTCTTCGTAGGGTTCATCCTCATAGGTTTCATCTTCGTAGGTTTCGTCCTCGTAGGTTTCGTCCTCATAGGATTCATCCTCGTAGGGTTCATCCTCCGTCGGTGCGGAGGTTGTCGTGGTCGGCTCCGTGGTTGCGGCAGTCGCCACGGTCGTCGATGCCGTTGTCGGTGCCGTCGTTGCCACGGTTGTTGTCGTCGGAGCGGCTGTTGCCTGACTCTCCCACTCCGCTAAGGTCAGCTGAGTCAGTCCCAGCACCAGCGCTTTCCCTTCCACCGTTCCCGTCATCAGGCTGTCTGCCAGAACCGGTGCACGGTCGGTGATGCCTTTGCTTCCCAGCTCATAGAGATGTTCGTCCGACAGCACCAAAAAGCCTTTGTTTGTCGCGGCGATATCGCGGAATTCCCCTTCAAAGGTGCCTTCCACCTTCACATCTCCCGAGGACGCATACACCGTCACGGTGCCGCCGTCCTGCGAGCCGTACGGACGCGTCACCAGTGCCAGCTCATTGCCGCCCAGCGCAAAGCCGATCAGCTCCACATCGCTGTGCATCACCGCGCTGTCCAGCGAGCCCGTCGGGTTGACAAACCGCGTCTGCGAATTGCCGATCGCCGCCACCGTGCCGCTCTTCATATACTGCACACGGGAATACAGCACGCCGTCGGCGATGTATTGCGCGGGCTGTTCCTCCTTACCGCGCAGATCAAACACCATCACCGCCGATTGCATGGCGCCGTTTTGTGCGCGACATCCGACAACCGCCATCGTGTTGCCGTCACGCGAGAACGACACATCCATCACCAGCCACTCGGCACTGAGCCATTGATAGCGGCGGTTGCCCGAGCGGCTGTACACCGTCACCTCAGACACGTGGCTCTGCGACGAGTCGGTCACCACGGCGACATCGCCCTTGGCGCTGACCGCGCCCGTATAGATCTTGCCCGAAACCGTGTATTCGCCCTCGATCTGCGAACGGGTCTCCAAACGATAGCGATTGCCGCCCGTTTCCAAGATCAATACATATTTATCGGTGATGCGCAACATCGGCGACGCATACGCGCAGGTACGCCTGACCGATTCGCCGCCCGTCTGGTTATAATATTTCACGGCGGTGTCGGTCACCATCACCAAGTTGGCACCCGCCTCCTGCATATCAAACACGGTGTCGCCCGTCAAGGCAACCGGCCAGCTTCCGCCCGTGGTGCCGTCCACCAGATCGTCCACCCACGCCACAAAGCTGTCGGGTGCGATGCTTTTCCAGTTGAGCACCAGCGCATACAGCAACAGCAGTACCGCGCACAGAATCGCAAAACGGAGCAACAGCTTGAGACCGCCGCCCTTTTTCTTCTGCCGCCCGGTCGGTTCCTGCCCGGATCTGCCCGCATCTTTATATGTCCTGCGTGACATCCGCGTCACTCCTCTCATAATACACTTCCTGCAGATACAGCCCGCACGCCGGTGCCGTGACACCCGCGCGGTCGCGGTCGCAGGAGGCAAGAATGTCGGGGATCGCGTCGCTTGCGATGCGTCCCGTCGAAATATCCAGTAAGGTACCCACCATAATGCGTACCATATTATACAAAAATCCGTCTGCCGCCACAGAGAAGATGACCAGATCCCCTTCCCGTCTCACAGCGGCGTGCGACACGGTGCGCACCGTATCCTCCACACTGCTGCCGCTGGCACAAAACGCGGCAAAATCGTGCGTGCCGAGGTAGTCCTTCGCCGCACGGTCCAGCAGCTCCGCATTTAGCGGGCGGTTGATATGCACCGCGTAGCCTTCGTAAAACGGATGGCGGTGCTGTCCGTTGTAAAGGCGGTATTCGTAGCGTTTTCCGCGTGCATCGTAGCGCGGATGGAACTCCTGCGCGACCTCTTTGGCTTCGTACACCGCCACATCGCGCGGCAACACGGCATTGAGCGCCTTGCACAGCTTGTCGCCGCGAAGCGGGGTGTCGGAATCCATCGCACAGCAGAACATATTCGCGTGAACCCCCGCATCGGTGCGGCTGCATCCCGTGATGCCGCTTCGCACGCCCGTGATGCGTTCCACCGCGTCCTGCAGGACTTCCTGCACCGTCACGGCATTCGGCTGTACCTGCCAGCCGTGATACCGCGTGCCGTCGTAGCGAAGCGTCAGCAATATGCGTGCCATAGGGGTTCACTCCTTTCGGGTATTCTTGCCTCCCTTGTTAAAAGGAGGGGGACAAGAGGTTGAGCATTGCACAAATTTGCGACACGGCTGATGTGTACCGCGGGCGGATACTATCCGCCCCTACATTGTGAATGTGCTGCTTTTAACAGGATGTTCAGCGGCGGGAGACAAGCCCCGCCCTACGGTGTTGCCGCGTGTTTGCGGTATACTGTCGCAGAGCCACAATCCTTGCCTCTCCCTTTGGGAGAGGTGGCATCGCCGCAAGGCGATGACGGAGAGGGCGTTGCCGCAAGATCGTGCGAGGCGGCACGGCACACAGGCCGTGGTCTACATGCACACGGCAAACCTGCCGCTTAGAACCAATGTTGCAGGGGTCGGCGTCCTCGACGACCCGCGCGCCTGTAGGACGCGGTCGCGCGTTGCGGACATTTCCCCTGTCAGGGGAATCGCCTTTAACAAGGGGGACAAGGGTTTGGGGGTGCTTTCCGCCTCGTGTGCGCAACCATACAACGATCGGGTTTAAATCACATTGGGCAAAAACACATTCAGCACGATCATCCCCGCGATCAGCATCGCTGTCAGGACAAGCGCAACATAATCCCTTGCCGCCATACGGTAGGATTTCATACGTGTGCGACCCTCGCCGCCGTTGTAGCAACGGCATTCCATCGCCGTCGCTAACTCATAGGCGCGACGGAACGACGACGCAAACAGCGGGATCATAATGGGCATCAGCGCACGGATGCGCTGCATCAGGTTGCCGCTTTCTAAATCGGCACCGCGCGCTTTCTGCGCCGACATAATTTTATCGGTTTCCTCGATCAGCGTCGGGATAAACCGCAGTGCGATCGTCATCATCATCGCTAAATCGTGCACGGGCACGCGGATGAGCCTGAGCGGCTTCATCAGACGCTCCAGCGCATCGGTCAGCGTGGTCGGCTCGGTGGTGTAGGTGAGAAGCGAGCTTCCCACGATCAGGCACACAATGCGGCTTGCTAAAAACACCGCGTTGAAGATACCCTTTTTATAGACCGTTATGATCCACCACGAAAACAGCGGATCGCCTTCCTCACGCACATAAAACACGCTGAGCAACGCGGTGATCAGCACGATGGGAAGGATGGGCTTGATGCTTTTCCAAATGAGCGCAAACGGCAGGCGCGACAGCGCGACCGCCATCACCGAAAACGCCATCGCCAGCAAGAGTCCTGCCCACGTTTTAGGCACGAACACCGCCGCGATGAAGGCGATCGTCAGCACGATCTTCACACGCGGGTCCAAGCGGTGAAGAAGCGAATTACCGGGGAAAAACTGCCCGATGGTGATGTCCTTCAGCATCCGGCGGCACCTCCTTTGATCAGAGGCAGTAACCGCCGCACCGCCTGCTCCACCGTGTAGGCATTCTCGCCGACGGCATATCCGCTATCGCGCAATTTCATAAAGATCTGTGTGACGGCAGGGACGGTCAGTCCCATCGCCTGCAATTCCTCGGCGCGGGAGAACACCTCGGCAGTCGGTGCCATCATCGCCACCTCGCCCTTGTTCATCACCAGCACCTTATCGGCGACCGCCGCCACATCCTCCATACTGTGGGATACCAGCAACACAGTCGTACCGTTTTCGCGGGCATAGCGCACGATGCGGGACAGCAGCTGTTCCCTGCCGCGCGGATCAAGCCCCGCTGTCGGCTCATCGAGCACCAGCACCTCGGGCTCCATCGCCATCACGCCCGCGATCGCGGCACGGCGCTTCTGTCCACCCGACAGATCAAACGGCGATACCTCTAACAGCTCCTCGCGGAGTCCCGCAAAGGTCGCGGCACGGCGCACACGGCGCTCGATCTCCTCCTCGGACAGTCCCATATTGCGTGGGCCGAACGCGATATCGCGGCGCACGGTCTCCTCAAACAGCTGATATTCGGGATATTGGAACACCATCCCGACCCGAAAACGGATGTCGCGGATCTTTTTCGGGTTTTCCCAAATGTCCCTGCCATCCAGAAGCACCTGTCCGCTCATCGGAGTCAGCAGGCCGTTGAGCTGCTGCATCAGCGTCGATTTGCCCGAGCCCGTATGCCCGATCACGCCGACAATGTCCCCCTTCTCCACAGAAAAAGAAACATCCCTGAGTGCCGCCTTTTCGTAAGGGGTACCCGCCGAATACACATAATTCAGTTGTCGCACCTCAAGAATGGCCATGCTGTGCCTCCAGTAATGTTATCAATGCATCCACACATTCCTCAACGGTCAGGACATCGGTCGCGACCTCGATACCGTGCTTGTGCAGTTCATAGCAAAGCTCCGTTGCCTGCGGCACATCCAATGCCGCCTCGCGCAGGGTCGATACGCGCGAAAACACCTCACGCGGGGTGCCGTCGAGCATCACCTTGCCGCCCTCCATCACCACCACGCGGTCGGCTGTCGCCGCCTCCTCCATATAGTGGGTGATCAGCATCACCGTCATCCCGTGTTCACGGCAAAGGCGGTGCACCGTCTGCATCACTTCTTTTCGTCCCGACGGGTCAAGCATCGCCGTCGGCTCATCGAGCACCAGCACATCGGGTCTCATCGCCAGCACGCCCGCAATGGCAACGCGCTGCTTTTGTCCGCCCGACAGCTTGTGCGCCGCGTGGTGACGGTAGTCGTACATCCCGACCGCCTTGAGCGCTTCATCCACACGGATGCGAATCTCGTGGGGCTCAACCCCCAAATTTTCGGGGCCGAACGCCACATCCTCCTCCACCACCGTGGATACTAACTGGTTGTCGGGGTTCTGCAGAACCATACCGACCGTGCGGCGGATCTGCGGAATGAGGCTTTCGTCGGCGGTGTCCATCTCTTCCACCAGCACCCTGCCGCCCGTGGGCAACAGCAGCGCATTGAATTGCTTTGCCAGTGTCGATTTGCCGCAGCCGTTGTGTCCCAACAGTGCCGTGAAGCTGCCGCGCGTGACGGTGAGCTCCACGCCGCAGAGCGCCTTGACGGGCTCGGCATCCCCGCTGTTGTATTCAAATGTTACCTGCTCTGCCTGCAGGATCGCTTCAGACATATTGTTCACCTCGGTTACTTGCCCTTCCACACGGCGGTCGAACCGCAGGGAAGCACCAGTCCGCTCTGCGTCACAGGCAGACCGATCTCGTCCGCCGTCACGGTGCCGCCCTGTATCAGACTGCCTAAAATATAGTGCATCACCGACGGGGACAATCCCGCCGTATAGGAATTGATCACCACGAACAGCGGATCGTCGGACAACAGCTTGACGCATTCCGCCACAAAATCATAGATCTGCTCTTCTAACTTCCACACCTCGCCGCCGGGGCCTCTGCCGTAGGACGGCGGATCCATCAGGATCGCGTCATAGGTATTGCCGCGGCGTTGCTCACGGGCAACGAATTTGCCGCAATCGTCCACCAACCAGCGGATGGGCTTGTCGGCAAGTCCCGACGCGGTGACATTCTCGCGTCCCCACGTCACCATACCCTTGGACGCATCGACGTGCGTGACCGATGCGCCTGCCTTCGCACAGGCAAGGGTCGCGCCGCCCGTGTAGCCGAACAGATTCAGCACGCGGATGGGTCTGCCCGCCTGACGGATCATCTCGCCCATCATATCCCAGTTGACCGCCTGCTCGGGGAACAGTCCCGTGTGCTTGAAGCCCATCGGCTTCAGGCGAAAGCGCAGGGTATCGTAGCCGATCTCCCACACATCGGGGATCGGACGGTAGGTTTCCCACTGCCCGCCGCCCGATTTCGAGCGATGATAGCGCGCGTGCGCTTTTTTCCACAGCGGATGCACGCGGGGTGTATTCCACACGATCTGCGGATCGGGACGGATGAGGAGAATGTCTCCCCAGCGTTCCAGACGCTCCCCGCCCGAAGCATCGAGCAATTCATAGTCTTTCCAGTTTTCCGTAAACCTCATGATGGTGTCTCCTGATTAAAACATACTCTGCTGACCGTCCATCGGGACGCCCAGATGCTGATACGCCGCGGGAAGCACCACGCGTCCGCGCGGTGTGCGGCTCAAAAAGCCGATCTGCATCAGATACGGCTCATACACATCCTCGATGGTGACCGCTTCCTCGCCGATCATCGCGGCGAGCGTTTCCAGTCCGACGGGACCGCCGCGGTAATGCTCAATCATCGCTAACAGCATCCGTCTGTCCACCATATCCAGTCCGAGCTCGTCGATGTCCATCCGCGACAGCGCAATGCGCGCCGCCTGCTCGTCGATCTCGCCGCCCGTCAGCACCAGCGCAAAGTCGCGCACACGCTTCAACAGGCGGTTGGCGATACGCGGTGTGCCGCGCGAACGCGACGCGATCTCCAGCGAGCCGTCCTCGGTGCAGGGGACACCCAGAATACGCGCCGAGCGACGCACGATCTGCCCGAGCTCCTCGGGGGTGTACAGCTCCAGCCGCATCAGCATACCGAAACGGTCGCGAAGCGGTGCGGACAGCTGTCCTGCACGGGTGGTCGCGCCGATCAGGGTGAATTTCTGAAGCGGCAGGTGGATACTCATCGCGCCCTGTCCCTTGCCGTTCATAATATCGATGGCAAAGTCCTCCATCGCAGGGTAAAGGATCTCCTCCACCGTGCGCGGCATACGGTGGATCTCGTCGATGAACAGCACATCGCCCTCGTCCATATTGGTCAGCAATGCCGCCAGATCCCCCGGGCGCTCCAGCGCGGGTCCCGAGGTGATACGGAAGTTGACACCAAGCTCATTGGCGATGATCGCCGCAAGCGTCGTTTTGCCCAGGCCGGGAGGGCCGTACAGCAGCACGTGATCCAACGCTTCCGAGCGGATCTTCGCCGCTTCAATAAACACCTTTAAATTTTCTTTTACCTTTTCCTGACCGATGTATTCGTCTAAGCTTCGCGGGCGAAGCGGGTTGTCCCCGTCGTCCTCAGGCAGGGATTCCATCGACACCAGGCGATTTTCAAAATCCATTTCGTCAATCATACAAACGCCTCCTTTGAAGCCTTCTCCTTGTGGAGAAGGCGGACAACCCGAAGGACTGTCCGTTTGAGTCTTGTCCCCCTTGTTAAAGGGAGGCAAGGATGCGCAACATTTCCGCTTGTAAATTACCGCTTCGCGAGCAGCTTGAGTGCCTGGCGCACCAGCTCTTCCACACTCATCGTTTCATCTAACTTGCCGACTGCCGCCGCGGCTTCACTCTGCGAGAAGCCGAGCACACCGAGTGCCTTGACCGCTTCGGCGGCGTTGCCGAAGCCGACCGCATTGCCCGTGGGCAATTCCGCAACACCGACCGACGAGGTCAGTGCGGCAACCTTATCCTTCATTTCCAGTACGATGCGCTGGGCAAGCTTCGGGCCGACACCCTGCGCACGGGTGAACGCCTTGTGATCGCCCGACGCGGCGGCAAGTGCCACCTGATCGGGTGACAGCTCCGACAGCACCGCGATCGCCGCCTTCGGCCCGACGCCCGTGACGGTGAGCAGTTGCTTGAAGCATTCCAGCTCCTTATGCTCGGCAAAGCCGAACAGCTCAATGGCATCCTCGCGCACATCCATCATCGTGAACAGCATCGCCTCCGTACCGAGCTTGGGCAGACGGCGGGCGGTGTTCATTGTGATGCGGCATTTGAAGCCGACACCGCCGCAGCAGATCACCGCCACGTTCGGTTCCAGATGGATGAGCTCTCCTTTGACACTGTATAACATACGGTTACTCCTTGTTCATCAACTGTTGTTTGATCGCCGATGCGCCGCTCTGTGCGTGACAGATGGCGATGGCAAGCGCATCCGCCGTATCGTCGGGTCGGGGTACCTCTTTGAGACGGAGCAGGCGGCGGGTCATCTCCATCACCTGCGGCTTTTCCGCCTTGCCGTAGCCCGTGACCGCCGATTTCACCTGAAGCGGTGTGTATTCAAACGCCGCCACGCCCGCCTGCTCCGCGGCAAGCAGGATCACCCCGCGTGCCTCACACACCTGCACGGCGGTGGTTTTGTTGCTGGTGAAATACAGCTTTTCGATTGCCAGTGCATCGGGCCTGACCTTTTCTAAAACGGTGACCGTGTCGCGGTAGATCTGCAACAGGCGGTTGTTGAACGGCGTGTGCGCCTCGGTCGTGATCGCGCCGAAGCACAGCGGCTGATACCGCCCGCGCTCGTAGCGGATCGCACCCCAACCGATGATCGCATAGCCGGGATCGACCCCTAAAATCACCACGCGCCGTCCCTCCTTTTCCCTAAAAAGCAATATGTACCGATTATCCATTTTATCATAGCACAATTTCACCCAAAACGCAATGTCTGTGCAGGATTTCTATTTAAATATTTTATTAATAAAAAATTTTCCCATTATAGGCTGTTTTTTTGCAAAAATCGCGGTATAATGGGAGACATGGGAGGTGACGGAGATGCACAAGCGGCTGATTTTTCACGTGGATGTCAACAGCGCCTTCCTGTCGTGGTCGGCGGTGCGCGAGCTGCAAAACGGCGGCCAGGATCTGCGCCTGATCCCCTCGGCAGTCGGCGGCGAACGCGATTCCCGCACGGGCATCATCCTTGCCAAGTCCATTACCGCCAAGAAAATGGGGGTCAAAACGGGAGAACCCGTCTCGATGGCACTGCGCAAATGCCCGCACCTCACCGTTGTCAAGCCCGATTTCAAGCTCTATCTCGCGCAATCCCGCGCGTTTATGGCGATCTGCCGCGATTTTGCACCCGTTGTTGAGCAATATTCCATCGACGAATGCTTCCTCGATATGAGCGGGATGCATCTGCTCTACCCCGATCCCGTCGAAGCGGCACATCTGCTCAAAAACCGCATCCGCGATACCCTGGGCTTCACCGTCAACATCGGCATCGGGCCGAACAAACTCCTTGCCAAAACGGCGGGTGATTTTGAAAAGCCCGATAAGGTACATACGCTGTTTTTGCACGAAATCGAACACAAGCTGTGGCCGCTTCCCGTGGAGGATCTGATCGGTGTCGGTGCCTCCACCGCCGAAAAACTGCGCCGTTGTTGCCTGCGTACGGTCGGCGATGTGGCGAGAATCGCTCCCAACCGCCTGAAAGCCATCGTCGGCAACGCGTACGGTGAACAGCTTCACCGCTATGTGCACGGCATCGACGACAGCCCCGTGCTTGCCGAGCCCGAAGAGCCAAAGGGCTACAGCATCTCCACCACATTAGAGGACAACGTCACAACGACCGATGCCGCTCACGCCATTTTGTTGGCACTGACCGACAGCGTCACCGCCCGTATGCGCGCCGACGGCGCCAAGGCGTTCGGCGTCGGGGTCACGGTGCGCACGACCGACTTCAAGACCCGCTCACACCAGCGCAAGCTTGATACCCCGACCGACATCACCGATGAGGTGTTCGAGCAGGTCAAAGCCCTGCTTACCGAGCTGTGGCAGACGCGCGCACCGCTGCGTCTGTTAGGGGTGTCGCTGTTTGACGTCACCCGCGAGGATGCCCTGCAGCTGTCCTTCTTCGGCGAGGAGGACAAGACCCGCTCGCGCAATCTCGACAAGGCGGTGGACGGCATCCGCGCCCGCTTCGGCTCTCAGGGCATCGTGCGGGCGGGAGCGATGAACACGCCTGCACGCATCGGGCGGAAATACAAAGCCAAAACCGAACTCGATTCTTCCGATACCTGAAAGGAGTTTTTCACAATGGATACCATTCATCTGCAAAACAAAGGCAACACCCTCATCGTCGCCCATCGCGGTATGAGCGGACTGGAAACCGAAAACACCTGCGCGGCATTCGTCGCGGCGGGCAACCGCTCGCACATTGGCATCGAAACGGATGTGCACAAGACCGCAGACGGCAGATTCGTCGTTATCCACGATGACGATACCTCGCGCGTAGGCGAGATCGGCATCCCCGTGGAGGGCTCCACGTTCGACGCCCTGCGCGCCGTGCGCATCAAGGACAAGGACGGCTCGCTTGCCCGCGCGGATCTGATGATCCCCACCTTGGAGGAATATATCGGCATCTGCCGCCGCTACGATAAGATCGCCGTGCTGGAATTCAAAAACCGCTTTGAGGATGAGGACATCGCAAAGGTCGTGTCCGTCATCGACGAAATGGGTCATCTTGACAAAACGATCTTCATTTCCTTCTGGTATGAAAACCTCGTTTCGCTCAAGGAGCAGTTTCCCCATCTGCCCGCACAGTTCCTGACGGGTGAGCGCGACGATCACGAGTGGCTGTGCGCGGAACTCGCCTCCAAGGGCATCGACATCGATATCCAGTGGGGTGCGGTGACGAAGGAGCGCGTCGAAATGTGGCACGCGGCAGGACTGAAGGTCAACTGCTGGACGGTCGATCACCCCGACGATGCCGCCCGCCTGATCGGGATGGGCGTCGATTATATCACAAGTAACATTCTGGAGTAATCTATGCAACTTCATCTTTACGGCGGGATCGCCCGCTATGAACCCGAAAATATCTGTCGGCTGTTTTTGCCGCACGAGCCGATCACGCTGTGCGACGCCGTGCCCGAGGGGGACGGCGTGCGCGTGTCGGCGGGCGTGCAGGGTGACACCGCCGTGTGCCGCGTGATGCTCGGGGACTATGACCGCGAGAGGCGTGCACCGATCGTCACCGACGATCCGCTGATGGCCCTGTGGGGCACACCGGCGGAGCTGGCGGTCGCGACCCTGCTGTATCGGCAGTTCTGCGAGCTGTTTCACACCGCTCAGCCGTGGGGACTGCTGACGGGTGTCCGTCCCGTCAAGCTGCTTCGCCGCCTGACGCATGAGGTCGGCGAGGAGCAGGCGCTTGCCTATTTCCGCGAACGCTTGCTGTGCAGTGACGAAAAAGCCGTGCTGGCTCAGCGCACCCTTCACGCGGAGGACAAGATCCTGTCGCTGTCCTCCCCGCAGTCGTGCAGTGTCTATCTGTCGGTGCCGTTTTGCCCGACCCGCTGTTCGTATTGCTCGTTTGTGTCGCACACGACCGAAAAATCGCAACACCTCATCCCCGCCTATGTGACGCTTCTGTGCCGCGAAATTGAGGAAACGGGACGCATTCTCCGTCAGCTCGGCCTGCGGCTTGACAGCCTGTACATCGGCGGCGGTACACCGACGACCCTCTCCGCTTCTCAGTTAGAGGCGGTGATGGCAACCGTGAACGACCATCTTGATCTGTCGCACTGCCTCGAATATACCGTCGAGGCGGGACGCCCCGACACCGTGACCGAGGAGAAGCTCCGTGCGATCCTTGCGGGCGGTGCGACGCGTCTGAGCATCAATCCGCAGACGCTTCACGATCACGTGCTCGACACCATCGGTCGCCGTCACACCGTCAAGCAGTTTTACGATGCCTTTTCGCTGGCGCGCAAGGTCGGCTTTGACCACATCAACACCGATCTCATCGCGGGCCTGCCGACCGATTCGCTCGACGGCTTCAAGGCATCGGTGGACGGCATTTTAGCACTGTCGCCCGAAAGCGTGACCGTGCATACCCTGTCAATGAAGCGCGCATCGCATCTCGTGGTGCGCGACCATTCCGAATACGACGCAGGCGGCGAAACGCCGCAGATGGTGCGCTACGCAAGCGAACGGCTGTGGGAAAACGGCTATCATCCGTATTACCTCTACCGTCAGAGCCGCTGTGTGGGCAATCAGGAGAACACGGGCTGGTCGAAGGACGGCCACGACGGACTGTACAACGTGTTTATGATGGATGAGACGCACACCGTCATCGGTTGCGGTGCGGGTGCCGTCACCAAGCTCAAATCTCCCGACAGCGACTATCTTGAGCGCGTGTTCAACTTCAAATTCCCCTATGAATATATCGACCGCTTCGACGAAATGCTGGAGCGCAAACAACAGGTGGTGACCTTTTATGAATCCTGCTCCGATACAACCGACGCTTGATCTTACCGCGCTTCGCGCTCAGCTTGCCGACGCGGATCGCTTTGTTGCCGAGGAGGAAGCCGCGTACAATCATCAGATCGCGCTGGCGGCAGACACGATTGCCGCCGCAACCGACGGCTGTCAGATCGTGTGGATGTGCGGCCCGTCCTCGGTGGGCAAGACCACCACGGCAAAGCGGCTGTGCGCGGCACTGGAAAACCGCGGTCTGCAGGCGTTTGTGATCTCCCTGGACGATTTTTACCGCGGCATCGGCAACGCCCCCAGACTGGCGGACGGCTCCTTCGACTACGAATCGCCCGAAGCCCTTGATCTGCCGCAGCTTCGCCGCTGTGTCACCGAGCTGATGACCACGGGTGAGACACGGCTTCCGCGCTACAATTTTGAAACGGGACAACCGATCGCACTGCGTGTGCAATTCCGCATCACGGGTCGCACCGCGGTGATCTTTGAGGGCATTCAGGCGTTTTCGCCCCTGCTCACCGACGGCATCCCGCGCGAGATCCTCGGCTCTCCGTTACGGCTGTTCATCAACACCCACACCCGTTATACAAACGGCGATACGCCGCTGTTGTGCCGTCGGGACATCCGTTTAGCACGCCGCCTGCTCCGCGATGAACGCACCCGCGGCAGTGATTTTGAGGAAACAATGAGTATGTGGCAAAAGGTGCTTGCGGGTGACGAGCGCCACATCTTCCCTTACAGCGATGCGGCGGATATCCTGATCAATTCGTCGCTCGGCTACGAGCCCTGCGTCCTGGGCGGTCTGCTTGCCGACCGTCTGCCGTCCCTGTACGGCACCGCCTACGAGGCAACCGCGCGGCGGCTGATCGCGGCGTTCGCGCAATTCCCCGTCCTTGCGCCCGAGCTTGTGCCTTCGGGCAGTGTTCTGCGCGAATTTATCGGAACCTCTTGCACGTTTTGAAAAAATAGAGTATACTGTTAGTAACCTCAAACGAAAGGACGGACTTGTGTTATGACGTTTTTTGAAGATGTACTGGCAAAAGCACGTGAGCTTGCCGCTTCCGTAAAGGACAAAACAGGAGAATTTGTGGATAAAACCAAGATCAAGCTGACCGTCTCCGATCTGGAGAAGAAATTGGCCGCTACCTTTGAGGGCATCGGTCGCCTGGTGTACGATGCCGAAACCTCCGGCGAGGATATCACTCAGCTCAAGGCGGATGCCTTCGACACCGTCAAGGAGCTGCAGGAGGAGATCGATCAGCTGCAGGCAAAGCTGTACGAGATGGACGGCGTGAGCGTGTGCCGCGAATGCGGTGCTCCCAACGAAACAGATGCCGCTTTTTGCAAAAAATGCGGTAAACCGCTGTAAAATCTTCCTTTTTTCGGGATTTTTTCGGGAAAATTGCTTCTTACCACTTGCAATCTGTCAAAAAATAGAGTATAGTGAAGTGGTTGCAGAAAGGCAGGGAGCGCTATGGCGATCCATATTGAAACAAAAGAACGCTACACAACAGAGGATCTGCTGTTCATTATGAAGGCGCTTCGCTCTCCCGAGGGTTGCCCGTGGGACCGCGAACAGACCAACCGCTCTATCCGCACCAACTTCATCGAGGAAACCTACGAAGCCATCGAAGCCATCGACAACGGTGACGATCCCGCGCTGTGCGAGGAGCTTGGCGATGTGCTGATGCAGGTGGTCTTCCACGCACAGATGGCGTCGGAGGAGGATCGCTTTTCGTATGACGATGTGGTGGACGGTGTCTGCAAAAAGCTGATCGTCCGTCACCCGCACGTGTTCGGCGACGGCAAAGCGGACGATGCCGCAGCGGTGCTCAAAACGTGGGACGCGATCAAGCGTCAGACGAAGGGCACCTCCGAGCAAAGCACCCTGCTTCGCAATCTGCCCCGTGCCCTGCCCGCACTGATGCGTGCCGCCAAGGTGCAGGAGCGTGCCGCGCGTGTCGGCTTTGACTGGCCGACGGTTGACGGTGCTCTTGCCGCGCTGTCAAGCGAAGCCGACGAGCTTCGCGAGGCGATCGCGCAGGGCGACAAGGCGCACATTGACGAGGAGTTCGGCGATCTGCTGTTTTCCGCTGTCAACGTGTCCCGTTTCCTCAAAACGGACGCGGAGATGTCGCTCAACGCCGCAACCGACAAATTCATCCGCCGCTTCACGCGGGTGGAAGCGCTTGCCGCTCAGCGCGGCATCGATATGCAGACCGCTTCGCTCGAAGAGCTCGACGCCCTGTGGGACATCGCCAAAGCGGAGCAACAATAACCCCGTTATCCAACGCGAGTTCGCGTAAGATATACAACAAAAAATATCAGGAGGTACACCCATTATGAAAAAAGCAGAATTGGCTGCCATCGTGGCAGAAAAAGCAGGCCTGACCAAGAAAGACGCTGACGCGGCGATCTCCGCTGTTGTCGAAGCGATCACCGAAGCTCTTGTGAAGGGCGACAAGGTTCAGTTTGTCGGCTTCGGCACCTTCGAAGTCCGTGAGCGCGGCGCTCGCACCGGCAAGAACCCCCGCACCGGCGAAGTCATCGAGATCGCGGCTTGCAAGCAGCCCGCTTTCAAGGCCGGCAAGGCTCTCAAGGACGCTGTTGCGAAATAAGTTCCGGCAATGCAAAACACCGCAGAGACGCTCTGCGGTGTTTTTGTTATCACTTGTATCGGAGGGAAAGGAGGGTTTCCCATGCGCTTGGACAAATATCTGAAGGTCTCCCGCCTGATCAAACGCCGCACGGTTGCCAACGAGGCGTGTGACGCCGGTCGTGTCACCGTCAACGGCAAGGTGGCGCGCGCCTCCTACGACGTGAAGGTCGGTGACGAGATCGCGCTGACGCTCGGTGCGCGCGAAGTGCGCGTTGAGGTCGTCGCCGTGCAGGAGACCGTTGCGAAAAACGACGCGTCGATGCTGTATAAAATTCTGTAATACCGTGCCTCCTTTGTACATACACATCTACAAAGGAGGCGTCTTTTATGCTTTGTAAGATTACGGACATACACGATAAAGAGGTCATCAACATCTGCGACGGCAACCGCTTAGGATGCGTGGACGATGTCGAGGTGGACACCTGCACCGCTCAGCTTTGCGCCATCGTCATTCACGGCAAGCCGAAGCTGTTCGGCTTTGCGGGACACGAGGAGGATTTAGTGATTCCGTGGAAGGAGATCGAGATCATCGGCGAGGAGACGATCCTGGTCAACCGTCCTGTGTGTTCGCCGACACCGCGCAAGCCGCGTTGGTTTGACAAATTTACTCATTGACCCTTATGAAACGCGCTGTGTGTTATATGAAAAAGGATGTGAAGCTGTGAAAATCTTACCCGATCCGACGCATCCGCTGTACACATACAGTCTCGAAAGCGTCTGACGCGAGCTTGACAATCTGTAAGAAAAGGGGCTGTCGCGTTAAGGAACAATTGCACAAACCATCTTGCCTCTCTCCCCGGGAGAGGTGGCACGAGCGCAAGCGAGTGACGGAGAGGGTAAAAGAAAAGCGGCGAAACGGGAGTTGTCCTTAGCGGAGAATTATAAAAGAGAACGTAGGGCGGGGGCTTGCTCCCGCCGCCGGTAACATATCTGATTTTATCGTTTTATGGTGAGTTTCGCGTTTGTGGTACAAACGCATCGGGTGAACCCGAACCCCTTATTTACAGAAGATAGAAAGAGAAGGTTCAGCAAGTATGCCGAACCTTCTCTTTCTGTTTTAGTGAAAGGATTGTCTGTATGTTGTTTTAATTTGGAAACGAAGTGCAAGGCATTCCTTCGCCCCTTGTGAAAGGAATGCGATTGAGTGAAAGCGAAACCGGGGGGATGTTGTCGCGTTTCACGCTACCGTTCCCTTACGGGAACGCGGCGGGAGCAAGCCCCCGCCCTACGATGTTGCCGCCATTTTCTCCGTTAAGAAGCACCGAGTAAAAGCATTGCTTTTTTGTTGAAAACCCTCTCAGTCTCGCCTGTCGGCTCGACAGCTCCCCCAAAGGGGGAGCCAAGAGAATTGTGCAAAATGTCCTTAACGCGACAGCCCCTTTTTACTGTCTTATTGCTCGCCGAGGCACGCCGCGCCGATGATGCCCGCGTCGTTTCCGAGCGCCGCGGCACACAGACGGGTCTGGTGCTTGCTGTACTTGCTGTAGCGGTCACGCTCGATGTGCTCCATCACGGGCTTGAGAAGCGCATCGCCTTCGTGGCTGATGCCGCCGCCGATGCACAGCACCTCGGGCTGGAAGATGTTGACCATATTGGTCAGACCGCTTGCCAGATACTTGATATACTGATCCACGACCGCCTTCGCAACGGGGCAACCCGCACGCATCGCATCAAATGCGGTACGACCGCTGACCTTGCCCTTTTCCTGCGCGGCTTTCGCCATCAGGCTGTCGGGATTCTGCTCGATGGCCGCTTTGGTCTGGCGAATCAGTGCCGTCGCCGAGGCATACGCCTCCCAGCAGCCCTGACGGCCGCAGCCGCACTGCTCGCCGTCCACCACGATCACGATGTGACCGAGCTCTGCCGCCGCACAGTTGAAGCCGTCGTAGATCTTGCCGTCGATGATGATGCCGCCGCCGACACCCGTGCCCAGCGTGATGCACAGCGCATTCTTTGCACCCTTCGCCGCACCCGCAACTGCCTCGCCGAGTGCCGCCGCATTGGCGTCGTTTTCGATGTAGACGGGCTTGCCGACCATCGCCGCCAGCTCCGCCTGCAGGGGTACCTCTTTGAAATCAAGATTGCAGGAATATTCCACAAGACCCGTGAAGACGTTGCAGGTGCCCGGGCAACCGACGCCGACATACTTCACGTCCTCCATCGTCAGACCCGCGTTTTCCACCGCCTGCTTCGACAGTGCCGCCATATCCTCCAAAATCGCCTTGTACGGGCGAGGCAGGTTGGTCTTGCACTCCGCTTTTGCAATAATCTCGTTGTTTTCGTTGACAACACCCGCCACAATGTTGGTGCCGCCTAAATCAATGCCGATACGTACCATAAAACACAAACTCCTCTCGGAAATTTTTTGCTCATACACCTTATTATATCCCACAAACGGGCATTCGTAAAGGGAAAAGTGCAATTTTTTGCATACATTACGAAAAATTCCGAAAAAACTTGCACATCCGTGCGAAAACCGCGCGTTATCGGTTGGTAATATTTTCCACAGGCGTTCACGTGAAAATATGAACCGATGTTAAAGAAAGAAGGAATCCGACAATGAAGACCATGATCAAAACGCTCGTACTGTATGCCCTGATCACCCTGCTTACCGCGTTTGCGTTTGCAAGCTGTGACGCACAGCCGGCGCCGATGCCCGCACCGACCGTCACCACAACAACCGCGACACCTACAACGACCACCGCCCCCGTGACAACAACCACAACCACTACATCAACCACAACGACGGCCGCGACAACTACGTCTGCCACGACAACCACCACAACAACCGCCGCCCCCACAACCACGACAGCGGCTGAGATCACAACGACCGTCGCGCCGACAACAGCGCCGACCTCCGTCAAGCCGACGACCGCGGCCACTACGATCATAACCACAGCCGCACCGACTACGGTCAAATCGACGACCGCAACGAAAGCCCCGATGACCACCTTCCGCCCCACCACGACGACCACGACGACCACGGCAACCACAACAACCACCAAGCCCGCCGCCACGCCCGCCGCTCCGAGTGCCGAAGCCTTGCGCGTATTTGAGCTGATCAATGAAGAGCGTGCCAAAGCAGGTGTGGCACCGCTGGAGTATTGCTATGCGCTTCAGCCGGGTGTTGACCTTCGCGCCGTGGAAATCAGCTACTGCTTCTCCCACACCCGCCCCGACGGCACGAAGTGCTATACGGTTACGGAGGAGCTGGGCTTGCCCGTGCACGCGTGCGGTGAAAACATCGCGTGGGGATACCTGACCCCCGAAGAGGTTATGGACGGCTGGATGAATTCTCAGGGTCACCGCGAGAACATCCTGCGCGACTGGTTTACCGGCGTTGCCGTCGGCTACGATCCTTCGACAAATTCCTGGGTGCAAATGTTCACCTTCTGACCGCTGTACGTCCCTTTTTGCCGCGGCTCCTCTGACACAGGAGTCCGCGGCGTTTTTATGCACGAAAACCCATTGCCAAACACGGGGATTTATGGTATACTGATGATGATTAAGCTTTATGGAGGGATGCGCTGTGGACGTACGTGTCGGTGACCGTCTGGAACTCAAAAAGCCGCATCCGTGCGGCGGACATCGCTTTGAGGTGTTGCGCTCGGGTATGGATTTTCGGCTGAAATGCCTGACCTGTGCGCACGAGATGCTTGTCCCCCGCTCCAAGATCGAACGCTTCATCCGCAAGATCGAGCGTGACGAGGGGGTAGAGTGATGTTCACCGAACTCGAACAGGCCGTCAAGCGCTTCGAGGAGATCGGCGTGCGGCTGTGCGATCCCGCCGTGATCGGCGACACCGCCGCCTACCGCGAGCTGATGCGTGAGCAAAAACGCCTTGAACCGATCGTCGAGGGCTACCGCACCTATCAGGCGGCGAAAACCGCGCGTGAGGATGCGCTGTTTCTGCTGGATACCGAAACGGATGACGAGCTGCGCGCACTTGCCTCCCAAGAGCTCAAGGATGCCTCCGCCGCGCTGGAAACCGCCGCGCAGGAGCTGAAGATCCTGCTTTTGCCCCACGACCCGAACGATGACCGCAGTGTCATTGTGGAGATCCGCGGCGGCACGGGCGGCGAGGAAGCGGCACTGTTTGCCGCTTCGCTTTACCGTATGTACACGATGTACGCCCCGACACGCGGCTTCACCACCGAACTGCTGTCGGTCAACGAAACCGAGCTCGGCGGCTTCAAGGAAGCGGTGTTCCTCGTCAACGGTGAGGGCGCTTACAGCCGCTTCAAATTCGAAAGCGGTACACACCGCGTGCAACGCGTTCCCGAAACGGAAAGCGGCGGACGCATTCACACCTCGGCGGTGACGGTGGCGGTGCTCCCCGAAGCCGAAGAGGTGGAGGTCAGCATCGACCGCAACGATCTGCAGATCGATACCTTCCGTGCCTCGGGTGCGGGCGGTCAGCACATCAACAAAACCGATTCCGCCATCCGCATCACCCACCTGCCCACGGGGCTTGTGGTGGAATGTCAGGATGAACGTTCCCAACATAAAAACCGCGAAAAAGCGATGCGCGTGCTCCGCGCCCGCCTGCTCGAGCGTGAGCAATCCGCCGCCGCCGAAGCGACGGCAGAGGATCGCCGCCGTCAGGTCGGCAGCGGTGACCGCAGTGAACGCATCCGCACCTACAACTTCCCGCAAAGCCGCGTGACCGATCACCGTATCGGTCTGACGCTGTACAAGCTGGATGCCGTGATGAACGGCGCCCTTGATGAGATCATCGACGCGCTTATCACCGCCGATCAGGCGGCAAAATTGGCGGGAGAATAGGATACTGTTGCTACAGAGGATTTCTATGGATACATTGCATTTGACAAACACAACCGACGATATCACCAAAGCAGGACAACTGCTCAAAGCAGGTGAGCTTGTCGCCATCCCCACCGAAACGGTGTACGGACTGGCGGCGAATGCGCTCGATGCGCAGGCGGTGGCGGGGATCTTTGCCGCAAAGGAACGCCCTGCCGACAATCCGCTGATCGTGCATATCGATGACAAAGATACCGTATACTCGTTATGGGAAACGGTGACCGAGGAAGCGAAAGCGCTGATGGACGCGTTCTGGCCGGGTCCGCTGACGATCATTTTGCCGCGCGCGGCGTGTGTGCCCGACATCGTGTCGGCAGGTCTGCCGACCGTTGCGGTGCGGATGCCGTCGCACGAAACCGCCCGCGCCATCATCCGTGCCGCAGGCGTGCCGCTTGCCGCACCCTCGGCAAACCGCTCGGGCAGTCCCTCTCCGACCACTGCCGCACGCGTGGCGGCGGATATGGACGGACGCATTGCCGCCGTTGTGGACGGCGGCGACTGCGAGGTCGGCGTGGAATCCACCGTGATCTCCCTGTGCGGCGAAACGCCGACGGTGTTGCGTCCGGGCGGCATCACCCCTGCTCAGTTAGAAGCTGTTTTGGGGACGGTCGCCATTGCCGATTCCATCACCCGTCCGCTTGCCGAGGGCGAGGTCGTCGCCTCCCCGGGTATGAAATACAAGCATTATGCGCCGCGCGCGCAGGTCACCATCGTCAGGGGCGATGCGGCGGCGTTTGCCGCGTATGTCAACGCCCGCGCCGACGAGGGTGTGATGGCGATGGCGTTTGACGGCGAGACGCAGGCGCTGAACGTGCCGTTTGTCACCTACGGCGCACGGGAGGATCGCGACGCGCAGGCGCGCGAGCTGTTTGAAGCGTTGCGCCTTGCCGACGATCGCGGTGCGACTGTGCTGTACGCCGCGTGCCCGCCCGTAGACGGCGTGGGTCTTGCCGTATACAACCGCTTGCTCCGTGCGGCGGCATTTCGGGTGGTGAACGCATGAACATTTTAGGTCTGACGGGCCCGACGGGCGCAGGAAAAGGCGCTGTCGGGGCTTTGCTCGCTCAAAAAGGGGCTCTCATCATCGACACCGACCGCTTAGCGCGTGAGGTCGTGGAAAAAGGCACACCCTGCTTAGCGGCGATCACGGCACATTTCGGGCAGGATGTCCTGCGCGAGGACGGCACGCTCAACCGCGGTGCCTTAGCGGCAAAGGTCTTTGCCGATCCCGCTGAAAAGGCGGTGCTCGAAGCGATCACGCACCCCGCCATCATCGCCCGCACACACGAGCTTTTGGCCGCTTCCGATGCATCGCTTGCCGTCATCGATGCACCCGCTCTGTTCGAAAGCGGAATGGATGCCATCTGCGACACAACGCTTGCCGTGCTGGCTCCCGCCGCCGTACGGTTTGCCCGCATTTTAGCGCGCGACGGCATTTCCGAAGAGGCGGCACATCTGCGGATGAATGCCCAGCCCGACGACGATTTTTACCGCACCCGCGCGGATCATATTCTGATCAACGACGGCGACGAAGCGCTTCTTCGCGAGCGGCTTTGGGCGCTGTTGCCGACACTTTGGGAGGAACCCGTATGAGCTCAACAACCGCAAAGCGCTCCTCCGCGAAAACCAAACGCCGCAAAAAACCCAAAAACGGCGCATTGGCAGTGCTGAGCATCTTTGTATTGCTTGTCCTTGCCGTGTTGCTGTTTTTCGGGCTTCGCGGCGGCTACGATACCTATGTCCGCTCCCATTTCCGCTTAGAGCATTACGACACCGTGATGAAAGCCTGCGACGATTTCGGGATGTCCCCGTCGCTGGTGTACGGCATCATCCGCACCGAAAGCGGCTTCAACGAGCGCGCGCATTCCGTGGCGGATGCCCGCGGGCTGATGCAGGTCACGCAGACGGGCCTTGACTGGGCGCAGATCCGCACGGATGAGTTTGACGGGGTCACCGTCAACGATTTGTACAACGCCGATATCAACATCCGTTGCGGCGTATTTTTGCTGTCGCTTCTGTCCGAGGAATTTGACAGCGAGCAAGCGGTCATCGCCGCCTACAACGCGGGCATCGGCAATGTGGAGGAATGGCTCGAAGATCCCGCCTATTCCTCCGACGGCACCACCCTTCACACCGTTCCTTTTGAGGAAACGCGGCATTACATCGACCGCGTGCTGTCCTCCAAACATATTTATCAGTCATATTATCAAATTGATCCGGAAGGAGAACTCTGATCATGGAAGAAAAAACCAAAGCACAAGAACTTCGAGAAGCACTTTGCTACAAGCCGACCGATGCCACCGTGGCGATGACCGCCGACGAGATCGCAACGGCAGATGCATACTGCGAGGATTACAAGGTGTTCCTCGATGCCGCGAAAACCGAGCGTGAAGCGGTGGCTTACGCCGTTGCCGAGGCACAAAAGCACGGCTTTGTCGAGTACAAGGCAGGTATGGCGCTCAAAGCAGGCGACCGCGTGTACCGCAACAACCGCGGCAAGGCGGTGATCCTTGCCGTCATCGGTTCTGCTCCCATTTCCGAGGGCGTGTCCATCGCCGCGGCACACATCGACTCGCCGCGTCTCGACCTCAAGCCCAACCCGATGTATGAAAACCAGCACCTGTGTTATTTTGATACCCACTACTACGGCGGTATCAAGAAGTATCAGTGGTCGGCGATCCCGCTTGCCATCCACGGTGTGCTTGTCAAGAAAAACGGCGAGGTCGTGAGCATCGCCATCGGTGAAGATCCCGCCGATCCCGTGTTCTGCGTGACCGATCTTCTGCCCCACCTTGCCGCCGATCAGATGCAAAAGCCCGCCCGTAAGGTCATTGAGGGTGAAGCCCTCGACGTGCTCATCGGCTCGCGTCCGCTGTGCGATGAAGAAGGCGCGGATATGGTCAAGCTGAACATTCTCAACCTCCTGCACGAGAAATACGGCATCGTCGAGGCGGATTTCCTCTCGGCAGAGATCGAGATCGTGCCCGCCTTCGGTGCGCGCGATGTCGGCTTTGACCGCAGTATGATCGGTGCCTACGGTCACGATGACCGCGTTTGCGCCTACCCCGCGCTGACCGCGCTGTTTGAGTTAGAGGTTCCCACCTTCACCGCGTTGACCGTGCTTGCCGATAAGGAAGAGACCGGCTCGGACGGCACGACGGGTATGCAGTCGGCGTTCCTGCCCTATTTCATCGAAGAGCTCGCAAACACCTTCGGCGAGAAGGGTCACCGCGTGCTGTCGAAGTCGATGTGCCTCTCGGCAGACGTCAACTGCGCCATTGACCCGCTGTATCCCGAAGTCACCGAACCCCGCAATGCCGCGCGTCTGAACAACGGCGTGGTGCTCACCAAGTACACGGGCTCGGGCGGCAAGGGCGGCACCTCCGACGCCGCCGCGGAGCTGATGGGCAAATTCCGCCGCATTATGGACGATGCCGGCGTGATCTGGCAGGTCGGCGAGCTCGGTAAGGTCGATATGGGCGGCGGCGGAACGGTTGCCAAGTATATCGCCAACCTTGATGTCGATACCGTGGACCTCGGTGTGCCCGTGCTGTCGATGCACGCCCCGTTTGAGGTGATCTCGAAGTTAGATGTCTACACGGCACACAAGGCGTTCAAAGCACTGCTCGAAAGACAGGATTGATAAACAGCAACAAAACACCCGCGTACCGTTCGGTACGCGGGTGTTTTGTCCCGCAATGCATACATTCGTTGACATAACGCAAACCCACGGTGTGTTGTTAAAGCAGGGGCGGCTATCAGCCGCCCGCATACGTTGCTTTCGGGTTTTTTCGGCGTGCTGTCTTGCCTCCCTTGTCAACGGCCCAGGCCGGCCTCTCTTGTCCCTTTGGGACAATTCACCTTCAGGGAGGTGGATTTCGGCGTCAGCCGAAAGACGGAGGGGTTCTTCAAACGGAATCCCCCTGTCACGGCATATGCCGTGACATCCCCCTTTAACAAGGGGGACAAGGGGTTGAGCATTGCACAAATTTGCGACGTACACCGTAGGGGCGGCAACCTGCCGCCCGTTTGCGACACCGCTGATGTGTACCGCGGGCGGATGCTATCCGCCCCTACATTGTGAATGTGCTGCTTTTAACAGGATGTTTAGCGGCGGGAGACAAGCCCCCGCCCTACGGTGTTGCCGCGTGTTTGTGCAAGGCGGGACGGGAGACCCGTCCCGTATTGTACAATCCTGCGACGTGCTATCTTGCCTCCCTTGTTAAAGGGAGGGGGACCGACGCGTAGCGTTGGTGGAGGGATTCGTTTGTTTCTTCTCAAGGAATCCCCCTGTCGCCTGCGGCGACATCCCCCTTTAACAAGGGGGACAAGGGGTTGAGCATTGCACAAATTTGCGACGTACACCGTAGGGGCGGGCATCCCCGACCGACCGTTTTGCGGGCTACCGCTGTTTTTTGAAATAAAAAAGAGCCCTGCATCTCACGATGCAGGGCTCTTTGTATATCTTACTTTGCAAAGTCAACGGCGCGGTTTTCGCGGATAAGGTTGACCTTAATCTGTCCGGGATAGTCCATATTCTCCTCAATGGATTTGGCGATATCACGGGCAAGGAGCGTCATCTGATCGTCGGAGATGACCTCGGGCTTGACGATGATGCGCACCTCGCGACCCGCCTGGATCGCGAACGAACGCTCTACGCCGTTAAAGCCGCTGGCGATCTCTTCGAGCTTCTCAAGACGCTTGATGTAGTTTTCAAGATTCTCACGGCGGGCACCGGGACGCGCCGCAGAGATGGCATCCGCCGCCTGCACAAGGCACGCGACAACCGTCTGCGCTTCCACGTCACCGTGGTGCGCCTGGATGGCGTGGATGACCGCTTCGTTCTCTTTGTACTTGCGTGCCACATCGACACCGATCTCGACGTGCGAGCCCTCGACCTCGTGGTCGATGGCCTTGCCGATATCGTGCAAAAGACCTGCGCGACGCGCCACAACGGGATCAATGCCGAGCTCGCTTGCCATAATACCCGACAGGAACGCGACCTCCATCGAGTGATTGAGGACGTTCTGACCGTAGCTGGTACGGTAGTGCAGGCGACCGAGCAGGCGCATAATTTCGGGATGAATGCCGCGCAGACCCGTTTCGAGAACAGCGCGCTCACCCTCGGATTTGATGGTTTGCTCCACCTCACGGCGCGCTTTTTCCACCATTTCCTCAATGCGGGCGGGATGGATGCGGCCGTCGGAGATCAGGCGCTCAATCGCAATACGCGCGATTTCACGGCGCACGGGATCAAAGCAGGACAGCGTGATCGCTTCGGGGGTATCGTCGATGATGAGGTCAACGCCCGTGAGCGTTTCGATGGTGCGGATGTTGCGACCCTCACGGCCGATGATGCGGCCTTTCATCTCATCGCTGGGCAGCGGGACGACCGAGACAGTCGCTTCGGTCACCTGATCCGCGGCAACACGCTGGATGGCTTGCGAGATCAGCGCACGGGCACGGGCATCCGCCTCGTCCTTGAGCTGTTGCTCAATCTCGTTGATGCAACGCGCTTTTTCGTGCGTGAGTTCCTCGGTGAGGATGTTGAGCAGGTATTCCTTCGCCTGCTCGGCGGTGAAGCCGGAAATGCGTTCGAGCATTTCAAACTGGCCCTTTTTCAGAGCCTCAACGTCTTCTAAGCGAGCTTCGATCTCCTTTTGCTTCTTGGCGATCTGCTCTTCCTTTTTCTCGTAGTTTTCGATCTTACGATCGAGGGTTTCTTCCTTTTGCTGGAGTCGGTTTTCCTGACGCTGAAGCTCCTTGCGGCGCTCTTTGTTCTCGCGCTCGGCTTCGGTACGCAGACGGTGGATCTCATCCTTTGCCTCGAGAAGGACTTCCTTCTTGCGGCGGGACGCGGCATCGTTGGCTTCCTTGCGGATACGCTCCGCTTCCGCCTCTGCCGAACCGATCACAGCCTCTGCCTCGCGGCGACGGTGTTCGATGCCTTTTTTGAAGGCAATGCTCCACGCCGCGACAGCGCCGATCGCCAACGCGACGACACCGACGATCACAGCAACCCAAATGGGTACGTTCATCGTTGTTTGCACCTCCTAAACAGTGTGTTTGGGGGTGTTAACCATTGTTCAATTGTAAATGCAAATTGCACGAAAACGTGTTTCGACGGGCCGCCTCATCAAGCGGTCTTGGCAGGACAATCTATCCGCCGAACAGCGTCAAACATACAGAAGAGCTTTACGCGACCGTTTTGCACCGCGGCGATCCCGCGTGCAAGGCTGAACGGTTAACGCTCCCCGTTGAAAAAAACATAAACGAAATATGAGTTCTTTTCACAGTAAGTTGTGTCCGAAGGACATACTTTTACTTCTATTATACTATATAACTTTTCACCACTTCTTGTCAAGTGGTTTGTGTATCTCTTTGGGGCATTTTTACAAAAATGTAACGTTTTCGGGGTATAGAGCAGGAATTTTTCCGTTTTCCCCTTTACGAAAAACAGGACTTGTGGTATACTATACTATCCACGCGAAAGGAGCGTCGTAGTATGGCTTTATTTAATCTTCGAAAAATCGCCGCCGTTGCCGCCGGTCAGCAGACCTACCTGCGCGGCATTCATTGTTATAACAGCGGCTATGTGCGCGACACCACACGCACGACAAGCGACGCTTATGCGGAAATTATGACCGCCGATGTGTGGGCGGATAACCGCAGTGATCTGCATCACTGTGAGATCTGCTTTGATTACGACGGCACGCCCGTTCAGATGGATTGCAGCTGTCCCGTGTTCAACGCCGCCAACGGCGCGTGTAAGCATCTTGTGGCGTTGCTTGCCCACAAATATTATGCCGATATGGTCAACGGGTCACCCACATCCCCTGCCGTACAGGTCACCGCGGCGAAGGATCACACCGATGACATCGCCGCCAATATGATCCGCTCCTACACCGCACGTGAATCGGCGCGCTTTGCCGCACAGACCGAAGCCCCCGACACGCTCGTGCGGTTATACCCCGAGCTGTGCATCAGCGGACAGAGCGCCCGTTTATCCTTCTGTGTGGGCGGACACCGTGACTATATTCTGCGGGATCTGCACGCCTTTTCGCAGGCGATGGCATCCAACGATACCGTGTCCTACGGCAAAGAGCTGACCTTTTTCCATCATCCCGACAGCTTTGCTCCCGAAGACCGCGCATTGTTGCGGTTTCTTTTAGGGCAGATCCCCACGGTCGTGCGCGGCACGGTGGGCGGTCACGCCATACGCGAGCTGACACTGACACCCGTGGCACTGGATGCTTTTTTCTCCCTGATGCGCGAGCGCGAGGTCCGTTGCCGTTATCACGGCAAGGAGCTGACCGTCACGTTGCTTCGCGGCGATCCGTCACTGACTCTTTGCGTCTCCCATCTTGCAGGCGGTTGCCGCTTAGAGGGCGACAGTCAACCGATCACCCTGCCCGGCACCCGCCGTCGCTATGTGCTGACGGACAGTGTGCTGTACGGCTGTTCCACCGCATTCAGTGACCGCGTCGGCGGTCTGCTGGATGCCCTGCAGGCATCCCACGGAAGCCTGTTTATTGCCGACAAGGATATGCCCGCGTTCTGCGGCGGCGTATTGCGCGCCGTTGACGGCTTTGTTACGCTGACAGGCGATACCGCGGCACTGGATTCCTACCGTCCCGCCGTGTTGGAAGCGGAGCTGTATCTGGATGCACCTGCCCCCGATACCATCGCGGCAAAGCTCCTTTTCTGCTACGGCGACCGCCGCCTGACCGCGTTCACCGACGAGGATCTTGACGGCATCAACCGCGATACCATGGAGGAATACCGCATCCGGTTTCTGGTGAAAAAGCACTTCCCGCAGGTGAACGAACAGGACGGCCGTCTGATCCTGCAGGCGGATGACGATGCCGTTTACCGCTTTATGACCGAGGGGCTTGCCGCCCTGCAACAGCACGCGGCGGTGTATGTGACCGAGCGCGTCAAGGCCATCGGCGTGGCACCCGCACCGCGCATTGCCGTCGGTGTGCGGATGCAAAGCGATCTGCTGGATCTGTCGGTCATCTCCGAAGACCTCGACCGCGGTGAGTTGGAGGGCGTGCTGACCTCCTATCGCGAAAAGCGCACCTATCACCGCCTGAAAAACGGACAGTTCCTGC
This sequence comes from Oscillospiraceae bacterium, assembly GCA_015065805.1. Lineage (GTDB taxonomy): Bacteria > Bacillota > Clostridia > Oscillospirales > Acutalibacteraceae > RGIG1959. The sequence goes on from SVPN01000002.1 coordinate 68,285, forward strand.
GGCTGGACGATCCCGCCCTGCAGGGGCTTCACGCCCTGACCGAGGGCCTTGCCGTGAGCCGCACCTCCCTGCGCTCGGGCAACATTGCCGTTCCCGCCTATCGCGCGCTGTACATCGACCGCGTCCTGCGCGACACCCCGTCGATCCATCTGCGCCGCGACGAAAACGTGCGCCGCCTCATCCGCGATATCAACGCGGTGGCAGATAACGAATTTTCACCTCCGCAAAGCCTGGATAAGGTGCTTCGCAATTATCAGAAAACGGGCTTCCGCTGGCTGAAGACCGTCAAGCAATACGGCTTCGGCGGCATCCTTGCGGACGATATGGGTCTTGGTAAGACCGTGCAGATGATCTCCCTGCTGCTCGACGCAAAGGAGCAGGGTGAAACGCAACCGTCGCTGGTGGTATGTCCCGCCTCGCTGGTTTACAACTGGCGGGATGAGCTTTCCCGCTTTGCCCCGACGCTTCGCACACGCCCCGTCACGGGTGACAAGGACACCCGTGTACAGCTGTTGTCCGATCTGACCGACGTGGATGTACTGATCACCTCCTACGACCTGATCAAGCGCGACCACGAGCTGTATGTACCGCACACCTTTGCGTTTCACATTCTGGACGAGGCACAATACATCAAGAACGCCAACACGCTCAGTGCCCGCGTGAATAAGGCGGTGAAAAGCCGTCATCGCTTTGCGCTGACGGGTACGCCGATCGAAAATCGCCTGAGCGAGCTGTGGAGCATCTTTGATTTCCTGATGCCCGGCTTTTTGTTCAGCTACCCGCGCTTCCGCGAACGGTTTGAGCGTCCCGTTATGCTCGAGCACGACGAAGCGGCACTGGCGCGACTGGACAAAATGGTGTCCCCGTTTATCCTGCGCCGCCTGAAAAAGGATGTGCTTTCCGAGCTTCCCGACAAGCACGAGGCCGTTGTGCGCGTTCCTCTGACGGGCGAACAGCGGGCACTGTACGCCGCAAATGTGCAGTTGCTTCGCGACGAGCTGACCCAAAAGGGGCTTTCGCGCAACCACATCACCGTGCTGTCGATGCTGACCCGCCTGCGGCAGATCTGCTGTTCGCCTGCGCTTTGCTACGAGCATTACCGCGGTGAAAGCGCGAAGATCGACGCGTGCTCCGAATTGATCCGCGAGGCGGTTGACGGCGGTCACAAGGTGCTGCTGTTCTCACAGTTCACCTCCCTGCTGGACCTGCTCAAGGAGCGGCTGACCGAGGAAAACGTGCCGTTTTACGAGCTGCGCGGCTCCACTCCGAAGGAGCAACGCGGCGCACTTGTCGAGGAATTCAACCGCAACGACGTGCCGCTGTTCCTGATTTCGCTCAAAGCGGGCGGCACGGGTCTGAATCTCACGGGCGCGGATGTTGTCATCCACTTTGACCCGTGGTGGAATCTCTCCGCCCAGAACCAGGCAACCGACCGCGCTCACCGCATCGGACAGACCCGCACCGTGCAGGTGTACAAGCTGATCGCATCGGATACCATTGAGGAGAAGATCCTCACGATGCAATCACAAAAGCAGGCACTGGCAGATGCCGTTGTGCACGAGGGCGAAGGCTTGCTTGCGGGAATGAGCGCCGACGATCTGTTGCATTTGTTGGACTGATCTGCGAAATCCCCTCGCAGAGATTGTTAATACTACTGCAGGACGCAAATCATAACAAAGGAGACATGCTGTATGTTGGACGATTACAAGGTTGAAAATGAAGATATGACCTTCCAGATTCTCAACGACGAGGGCGTCGAGGTGGAGTGCGAGGTGCTGTTTACCTTTGACTGTGAGGAAAACGGTAAGAGCTACATCGTGTACACGGACAACACGATTGACGAGGACGGCAGCACCAAGGTGTACGCGTCCGTCTACAACCTCGACGAGGATGAGACCAAGCTGTTGCCCATCGAAACCGAAGAAGAGTGGGAAATGATCGAAACCATTCTGACGGAGCTGACCGAGGAATTCTCGGGCGATGACGAGTAAAAAGGCAAAAGGAAACGGAGCTGTTCGCGATGAACAGCTCCGTTTTTTTTATGGATTTGATCAGCCGAGCAGACCGTTGATCTGATAGAACAGAGAGGTTGCGTCGCTGAGGTTGACCGTGCCGTCGCCGTTGATGTCAGCCGACGCTAAGGCTTCGTCCGACAGCGTGGACAGGCCGTTCACGTGGTAGAACAGCGTCGTGGCATCGTTCAGGTTGACCGCGCCGTCACCGTTGACGTCGCCGACTTCCGCTGCGGGCTCGTCGGATTCAACCGTCACAACACCCTTGACAAAGGTCAGCTCCACAGCCTGGTCTTCGGTGGACGAGCCGTCGTTGGCGTTCATATCGCCATCGGGAACGACCACATTGATGTCGGAGGTCACGGCATCGTCCAGCACCTTGAAGGTCAGGGTGAACATCACGCCGCCCGTTGCGGGGCCGGTAGCAGAGGAGGTCGCGAACGCAAACTTCGCCGTGCCCGCCACGGGAACCGCAAACATCCACATACAGCTGTTTCTGAAGATCTTGGTGTTGACATTCTCAAAATAGGGGTTGTCGGGATCGTCCCAAACTTCCACGATCTCAAGGCAGGCAGGATCATACTGCACCCAGATCTGACCGTTCACCATATAGTGGTTTTCGGAAACGGAAATATCGACCGTGATCGTGTCGCCGGCTTTCGCGGTGACCGACTGTGCCGTAAAGGTGATCGGCACGGCGCCCTCGGCGCTCGCACCCACAACAAATGCAGACATCAGCATGGCGACCGACAGCACGATCGCAAGAATCTTTTTCATTGGAATCCATCCTTTCAAGTATTTTTTCCTCCCGAACATAGTTCGTATATACAGTATACCATACTATTCCCGCTGTTGCAAGATGCAAACTTACGGAATTTCTTACACATTGAAGCGGAACAGCACCACATCGCCGTCCTGCATCACATACTCCTTGCCTTCCGAACGCACCAGACCCTTTTCCTTTGCCGCCGCCAGCGAACCGATCTCGATGAGCTGCTCATACGGAATGACCTCGGCGCGGATGAAGCCGCGCTCGAAATCCGAGTGGATCTTGCCCGCCGCCTGCGGTGCCTTGGTGCCGCGGGTGATCGTCCACGCACGTACCTCGGGAGCACCCGCCGTGAGATAGGAGATCAGACCGAGCAGGTGGTAGCTCTTTTGGATCAGGCGATCAAGACCGCCCTGCTCCAGACCGAGCTCGGCAAGAAACAGCTCCTTTTCCTCGGCATCCATATCCGCAATATCCGCCTCAAGCTGAGCGCAGATGGGCAACACCTCGGCGTGCTCCGCCTGAGCAAGTGCTTTGACCTTTTGGAAGAAGGGATTGCTGTCTAAATCACCCGCTGTGAAATCCTCTTCGGAGAGGTTTGCCGCATAGATGACGGGCTTTTTCGTCAGCAACGCCACATCGTCAAGCATCGCGGCTTCTTCCTCGGTGCATTCGACAGTGCGCGCCGCTTTGCCCTCTTCAAGTGCCGCCATCACGCGCTCATAGAAGCTGATCTGCGCGGCGAGCGAACGGTCGCCCTTGAGCGCCTTGCGGTCGCGGTCCAGACGGCGCTGGAGAAGCTCCATATCCGAAAAAATCAGCTCCAGATCGATCGTTTCGATATCGCGCAGAGGATCGATCGAGCCCTCCACGTGAATGATATCGTCGTTTTCAAAGCAACGCACCACGTGCACGATGGCATCGACCTCGCGGATGTTGGACAGGAATTTGTTTCCCAGACCCTCACCCTTGGACGCACCCTTGACAAGGCCCGCAATATCCACAAATTCGATCACAGCAGGTGTAATTTTCTGCGGATTGTACAGCTTTGCCAGCGCATCCAGACGTTTATCGGGCACGGCAACCACGCCGACGTTCGGGTCGATGGTGCAGAACGGGTAGTTCGCGCTTTGCGCACCCGCATTGGTGATGGCGTTGAACAACGTGGATTTGCCGACATTGGGCAATCCGACGATACCTAATTTCATATACATCTGTCTCCTTTATATCTGCATTTGCAACGATGCTTGTATTATACCGCAAGGAAGCGGATTTTTCAATAGCCAATTCTGCAAGGCACGGTTTGCGCGGTGGAGGGATTCTTCCCGTTAACGCCGATGTATGCGGGACGGGAGACCCGTCCCGCATACATCTCCCTTGTTAAAGGGAGGTGGCGCGAGCGCAGCGAGTGACGGAGGGATTCTTTTGGATTGTTCAGAAGGAATCCCCCCGATGCCTTCGGCATCGACCCCCTTTAACAAGGGGGGCAAGGATTGTGCACACCCCAATCGTAGGGGCGGATGCCCACATCCGCCCGCATACGTTACTTTCGGTTTTTTCGATGCGGGACGGGAAACCCGTCCCCTACAAAGCACGCCGGAGACGGCAACCCCTTTGTCCGCGTTGCGGACATTTCCCCTGTCAGGGGAATCGCCTTTGACAAGGGGGATAAGTAGGGGCGGCTATCAGCCGCCCCCATACGTGGATTTGGTTTTTCATGCGGTGTTGCCGCTGAATTGTGCTTTCTTGCCTCCCTTGTTAACGGCCCAGGCCGGCCTCTCTTGTCCCTTTGGGACAATTCACCTTCAGGGAGGTGGCGCGAGCGCAGCGAGTGACGGAGGGATTCTTTTGGATTGTTCAGAAGGAATCCCCCCGATGCCTTCGGCATCGACCCCCTTTAACAAGGGGGTCAAGGATTGTGCACACCCCAATCGTAGGGGCGGATGCCCACATCCGCCCGCATACGTTGCTTTCGGTTTTTTCGATGCGGGACGGGAAACCCGTCCCCTACAAAGCACGCCGGAGACGGCAACCCCTTTGTCCGCGTTGCGGACATTTCCCCTGTCAGGGGAATCGCCTTTGACAAGGGGGACAAGTAGGGGCGGCTATCAGCCGCCCCTATACGTGGATTTGGTTTTTTATACGGTGTTGCCGCTGAATTGTGCAAGGCGGGACGGGAGACCCGTCCCCTACGGACACGGCGCAGGTTTGTATGTTTTCAATCGTTAATCCTCATTTGCGCCGCAGCATTTTTTGTATTTTATGCCGCTGCCACAGGGGCACAAGTCGTTTCTGCCGACCTTTTGCGCCGCCGTCTTGCGCACGGGACGCTTTTCGCGGGTACTGTCGCCGCCGACCTGCGCCTGCTGTTCCTTGGCGATCTGCTTGCGCTCCAGCTCTTCGCCCGTGCGGATCTCCGCCAACAGGATGGTTCTGGCGGTTTCCTCGCGGATGCGGTCGATCATCTGCTCGTACATTTCAAAGCCTTCAATGCGATAGCGCACCACGGGATCCTGCTGGGCATAGGAGCGCAGATGGATGCCGCGCTTGAGCTCATCCATACTGTCGATGTGATCCATCCAGTGGCGGTCAACCGTCGTCAGCAGGACGATACGCTCCAGCTCGCGCATCACCTCGCCGTAGCGACTCTCCTTCTCCTCGTAACGCGCTTCGGCGCGCTCGATGAGCAGCTGCGCCAGATCGGAACGCTCCATATCCTCTAATTCCTGCGGCGTATAGCGGAAATCGTCGTTGCCGCACAGCCAGCCGTTATAATACAGACGCAGAGCATCCATATTCCACTGCGTATGATCCTCGGGATCCTGCGTATACTGCGCCACGGTATTTTCGATGGACTCGTGGATCATCTTCATAATGCTTTCGCGGACATTTTCACCGCGAAGCACCTTGTCGCGCTGTTCATAGATCGCCGTGCGCTGGGTATTGATGACATCGTCAAAGCTGATGACATCGCGACGGGCGGCAAAGTGACGCGCCTCCACGTTGCGCTGTGCACGCTCCACCGCATCGGTGAGCATTTTATTTTCCAGCGCTTGCTCGCCTGCGGCGGTCATCAGCGACCCCATCACACTGCGGAAGCGATCGCCGCCGAACAGACGGATGAGATCGTCCTCCGCAGACAGATAAAACCGACTGACACCGGGATCACCCTGACGTCCCGAACGACCGCGCAGCTGATTGTCGATGCGGCGGGATTCGTGACGCTCGGTGCCGATGATGAACAGACCGCCCGCGTCGATGACCGCCTGCACATCGTCCTTGATCTCGTCTTTGTATTTCGCTTCCAGCTGTGCAAACAGCTGACGCAGTGCCAGCGTTTCCTCGTCGGGATTGCCGCCGTGGTCGTTAGCGGAAAGCACCTGCTCCTCGCTGTAGCCCAGACGGCGAAGCTCCGCCTGTGCCATAAATTCGGGATTGCCGCCGAGCTTGATATCGGTACCGCGTCCCGCCATATTGGTAGCAACGGTAACCGCACCCGGCTTACCCGCCTGCGCAACGATCTGCGCCTCGCGCTCGTGCTGTTTGGCGTTGAGTACCTCGTGCTTGATGCCGCGACGCTTGAGCATCGCGGAGAGCTGCTCGGATTTCTCGATGGAAACCGTGCCCACCAGCACGGGCTGACGCCGCTCGTGGCACTGCACGATCTGCTCCACGACCGCTTCTAACTTTGCTTTTTCGGTCACATAGAACAGGTCGTTGAGATCCTGACGGATCACGGGACGGTTGGTCGGCACCTCGATGACATCCAGATGATAGATCTGCTGGAACTCGGTCTCCTCGGTTTTTGCCGTACCCGTCATACCCGACAGCTTTTTATACATACGGAAATAGTTCTGGAACGTGATGGTCGCCAGGGTGCGGCTTTCGCGCTGCACCTTCACGCCCTCCTTGGCTTCGATCGCCTGATGCAGGCCCTCGCTGTAGCGACGGCCCTCCATCATACGTCCCGTGTGCTCATCAACGATGACGATCTCATCGTCGCGCACCACGTAATCGATATCCAGCCGCATCACGCCGTTCGCTTTGATCGCCTGATTGATGTGATGCACCAGCGTCTGGTACACCATCGTCACGCCGTCATCCTCGCGCGCCATCAGATCGTCGATGTGGAAGTGCTTTTCGGCTTTTGCGATGCCGTTTTGTGTCAGGGTTGCCGTGCGCGCTTTTTCATCGATGATGTAATCCGCGTCGGCGGCAAGTGCCTCCTGATCCTCTTTGGTGTCCATTTCCGTGACACGCTTGACGACCAGCTTTTTGGCAAAGGCATCCGCGCGCTCATACCAATCGGTGGATTTTTCGCCGGGTCCCGAAATGATCAGCGGCGTACGCGCCTCGTCGATGAGGATGGAGTCCACCTCGTCCACGATGGCAAAGGCGTGACCGCGTTGTACCTTATTGACCATTTCCACGACCATATTGTCGCGCAGGTAGTCAAAGCCGAATTCGTTGTTGGTGCCGTAGGTGATGTCCGCGGCATACGCGGCTCGGCGCGCATCCTTGTCCATATCGTGCAGGATCAGACCGACCGACAGCCCCAAGAAGCGGAACACATCGCCCATCCATTCGCTGTCACGTGCGGCAAGGTATTCGTTGACGGTGACGATGTGCACACCCTCGCCCGTCAGTGCGTTGAGGTACGCGGGAAGGAGCACCGTCTGGGTTTTACCTTCGCCCGTTTTCATCTCCGCAATGCGTCCCTGATGCAACACGATGCCGCCCAGGATCTGCACGGGAAAGTGCGGTGTCTCCAGCACACGCCGCGTCGCCTCACGGCACACGGCAAACGCCTCGGGAAGCAGAGCATCTAACTTTTCGCCCGCCGCCAGCCGCTCGCGGAAGCGGGCGGTCTGCGAGGCAAGCTCCTCATCCGTCATCACGGTGTATGTATTCTCAAGCGCCAGCACCTTGTCGCACAGCGGACGGATCCGCTTGAGCTCGCGGGAGCTGAAGTCACCGAACAGTTTTTTCAAAAACCCCATAAGTTATGTCGCGTCCTTTCAGAAGTTGCTATATGTATTCATTGTACCACATATTGTCTTTTTATACAACCGAAAAAATTATGAACGTCCTTTCTTTTGTTACTTTTTTCTATTGTAATTTGACTTTTTTTGTTGTATACTGTATAAATGTGGAGAAGTGTTATCTTTCATCAATTAACAAGCCCCTTTTGGAATGGAGGAATCTGAAATGGCCAGCGATCTGCATTGCCACACCAAAATATCTGACGGATCTATGGGGATCGACGACCTGATTGCGATGGCGAAACGCCGCGGCATTACCACCCTGTCCGTGACCGATCACGACACCACTGCGGGTGCGACCCGCGCCGTCATCATCGGTAAGCGCCAGGGCCTGAATATCATTCACGGCGTAGAGCTGTCCACCGCCGACCCCGAGCGCAACGGCAAAGCACACCTGCTTTGCTATATGTGCGACACGCCCGACCGTCTGGAGGGTCTGTGCAAGAGCATCGGCGAAAACCGCAAAAAGGCGGCAAACGATATGGTGCGCCGCGTGATGCGTTACTACCCCATCACCCCCGAAATGGTGGTGCGTCACGCCACGGGCAGTACCAATTTCTACAAACAACACATTATGCACGCCCTGATGGACGCGGGTTACGCCGATTCCATCTTCGGCGATGTCTATAAAAAGCTGTTCGGCGAAAACGGCAGTGCCCGCGTCGAGATCGCCTACCCCGACATCCGCGATGTGATCGACCTTGTGCACAGCGCGGGCGGCATTGCGGTGCTGGCGCATCCGTATCTGTACAACAACGAAGCCCTGCTTGAGGAGCTTGCCGAAAAAGGTCTGGACGGCGTGGAGGTCTGGCATCCTGCCCAGACGGAGGAGCAGCGCGAGCAGCTCATCGACTTTGCCGCCAAAAAGAACCTGCTGATGACGGGCGGCTCGGATTTCCACGGTATGTACACCCGCACCACCCGTGCGCTGGGAAGCACCGCCTGCCCCGAGGAGCACGTTGCCGCCCTGCTGAACTATAAGGAAAAGAAAAAGCGCGGCTGAAAGGAATCCTTGCTATGACCCACACCTATCACCCCAAGGGGGTCTGCTCCCGTCAGATCACCTTTGACATCGATGACAGCGGTGTCGTGCGCAATGTCGTCTTCACGGGCGGTTGCCACGGCAATACGCAGGGGCTCTCCCGCCTTGCCGAAGGTATGAACGCACACGAGCTGGTGTCGCGCCTGAAGGGTATCCGTTGCGGTCTGCGCACGACCTCCTGTCCCGACCAGCTTGCCTGTGCCATTGAAAAAGCCTTAACATAATATCACGCCCCGCCCTTGTTATGCACATAATCAGGGCGGGGTGTGTTGCATTCTGTTTCAGAGAAAAGGAGTGTTTGTCTTTTGGAATTTATCAATACCTTTCTGAATTATCCCTTGGGCGGCATCACCGTGCAGATGCTGTTGTCCGCCGTGCTGATCCTCGTGATCGGCATCGCACTTGCCAACCTTCTTGTCCGACCGCTTCGTCGGCTGATCGACCGCGCCTCGTGGGATGCCAGCCTCAAACGGGTGGTACTGTTGATTATCCGTGCGGTGCTGTACGCCGTTGTCGTGCTCATCGCCGCCGATTCCCTGCGCATTCCGATCACTTCGGTGCTGACCGCATTCAGCATCGTCGGTCTTGCCGTGTCGCTTGCCATTCAGGACACGCTTGCCAATATGTTCAGCGGGATGCTGCTGTTGGCCTCCAAAACGCTTTCGGGCGGCGATTACGTGCAGATCGATGCCTTTGAGGGCACGGTGACGGATGTTGATCTGATGAACACCTACCTGCTGACCACCGACCACAAAACCGTGCGCATTCCCAACAAGACCGTGCAAAACGCCGCCATCGTCAATTTCTCGCGGCAGACACTGCGCCGTGTGGAATTCCGCGTCACCGCGTCGTATGATGCGCCCACCGACAAGGTCAAGGCGGCACTGCTTCGCGCGGCAGAGCGCGTGGACGCGATCGTTTCCGAACCCGCACCCTTTGCGGGGCTTGCCGCCTATCAGAACAGCAGTATTGAGTATGTGGTGCAGGCGTGGGCGGCACCGTCCGACTACCGCAAGGCGTTTTATGCGCTGAGCGAGAATATCCGCGAAGCCTTTGCCGAGGACGGCATTGAGATGACCTACGATCACCTGAATATCCATATGAAGCAAGGAGAGTGACCGCTTTGTACCACGATTCCCGCTATCGCATTGAACGCGAAACCCTGATCATTCCGGGGCTGACGCGCAGCTATCGTTTTTTACAGCTCGCTGACAGCCATATGAGCCCCGATTCACCCTTAGACACCGCCGAGATGCGCGAAAAAGCCGCCAAGCACCGCGATATCTGGATGCAACACGGCAACGGTGTGCCGCAGGAGGAGAATTTTGAAGCGTTTGTCGCTCTTGCCGAACAGGAGCAGGTGGATCTCGCCGTGCTGTGCGGGGATATGACCGATTTCCCGTCGGTCGGCACCGCCGATGAGGGCGCAAAGCGCTATGCACGCTTCTCCCGCTACCTTTACGTTCCCGGCAATCACGAGCAGGGCATCCGTTTTCCCGAGATGTTTGCCGCCGCCACCAACGGCCATCCCGCCTTGCAGGCGGTGGATCTCGGCGAGCTGATCGTTGTCGGCGTGGACAACGGCTGTCACACCGTCAGCGACGAGGTGATGGATACCCTGGAACAGCTCGTTCACGGCGACAAGCCCGTGATCCTGGTGCATCATATCCCCGTGGACTGCGACACCCTGCACCCTGCGGCAGTGGACTACTGGCAGGATGTCACCTACTTCCTGTTCGGGCTGTCGGGAGACGGCGAAAACATCGACCGCTACAACCGCCTGGTGCGTGAGGAGCACACACAGCTGTGCGCCGTACTGGCAGGACATCTGCATTTTGATCACATCGACCGCTTTGAAAACGGCGTGACGCAGTACGTTGCCGCCCCGTGCTTAGCAGGCTACGGACGGCTTATCGAGATCAAGGGCGAGTGAGGTGTGACGCCCTACGGCACCGCCGCAAACTTTGTAGGGGACGGGTTTCCCGTCCCGTATCGAAAAAACAGAAAGCAACGTATGCGGGCGGATGTGGGCATCCGCCCCTACTAATCTCTTGTCCCCCTTGTTAAAGGGGGTCGACGGCGAAGCCGTCGGGGGAATTCCGAAGGAAGAAACAAAAAGAATCCCTCCACCAACGCTACGCGTCGGTCCCCCTCCCTTTAACAAGGGAGGCAAGAAAGACCACTCTTTTCTACTATACAGGAGGCACCCCAACCTCTTGTCCCCCTTGTCAAAGGCGATTCCCCTGTCAGGGGAAATGTCCGCAATGCGGACAAAGGGTTTGCCGTCTCACGGCGTGCTTTGTAGGGGACGGGTTTCCCGTCCCGTATCGAAAACCCGAAAGCAACGTATGCGGGCGGCTGATAGCCGCCCCTACTTGACCCCCTTTGACAAGGGAGGCAAGAAAGACCGCTGTTTTCCACGAGGCGGAAAGCACCCCAAAATCCTTGACCCCCTTGTTAAAGGGGGTCGACGGCGAAGCCGTCGGGGGGATTCCTTGCGAATAAACAAAAAGAATCCCTCCACCAACGCTACGCGTCGGTCCCCCTCCCTGAAGGTGAATTGTCCCAAAGGGACAAGAGAGGCCGGCCTGGGCCGTTGACAAGGGAGGCAAGAAAGACCACTCTTTTCTACTATACAGGAGGCACCAACAAAAAAGCGGTCGGGTTCCGTTTCGGAAACCGACCGCTTTTATCATACTGTCTTACGCAATGAGCATTTTGAGCATCTTGCGCACATCGCCCGTGGAGAGCGCGCCGTCGCCGTCATAATCCGCGGCGTCTTTCTGCTCCTCGGTGAGGGTGATGTTGCCGACCGAGAACTTCAGGAAGGTACGCGCATCCGCGGTATCCACCTTGCCGTTCAGGTCGATGTCGCCCTTGTCGGAAGGAGTCGGCGTCACCGTTCCGGTGCTGGAATCCGACTTCACAATACCGTCCGCATAGTTCACGATATCGGTCGTGTTGGAAACCTGCAGGGAGTTGAGCGTCACAGAGCCTTTGCCCGCCAGCTTAACCGTCACAAAGCGGATGTTGCTGATGCCGTCGGCAGGCACGATGTTGTTCCAGGTGTAGCAGCTGTAAAGATCGCATACGCCGAAGTAGGTCTCGGCGGGGAGATAGCCGTCTTCCAGCGTATCGCAAAGACCCGGCCAGAAGTCCGCAACCAGGCCGAAGTCCCAGTCACCCGTCAGGCAGGATGCCTTGATCTGCACATCAAAGCCGGTGGTCGCCACCAGGTCAAAGAGCCAGTTCGGCGCTTCGGCAGGCTTGAAATCCTTATTGATGCCGATGGTGACTTCGTAGCCCGCATCGGTATCCGCTGTCACGACGAGCTTACCGTTGTTGTAGTTCCAGGAACCCGCCTTGGTGCGATCCACGATCTGAATGTTGGAGGGATCCATAATGTTTTGGTTGATAATGGGGGTGGTCTGACGAATCAGGTTGTAGGTGGTGTCGGTCACCTTGCCCTTGGTCGCGGCAAAGTAGAAATAGTTGACCGTAACGGAGGTGCCGGGTGCGAGGTAAATGCGCACGCAATCGATCTTGTTATCCGAATCCTTCCACCAGTCGCGCAGATCGATCTCTAACTGCTCGGTGCTTGTCATATACGGTGCCGTCTGCGCGGAAACAAGCTGATCGCTCGAATTGCAGTCACGCAGCATAAAGTTGCCGGTGCTGAAGTTCGCAATACCGAAGTAATAGCCGTTGCCGTAGTTCGGGGTGATCTTCAGGCTCATATACGGGGTCGTTTCCGTGCCGATGTAGATGGGCATATACATATCGTAACCGACCGTTTCCGTTGCCGAATTGTTCACAAGAGTACGCTGACCGTTGGCATCGTTGGATGCCGACACGCTGCCCCACGCAACCGCAGGCGTACCGCCGAGGGCGTCAATACCGATGTAGTCCGCGTGGTTCATAATGCTGGCGTAGCCCTCAACGCCGGTGGCAAAGTTCTTGATCTTGCCCCAGTTGCTCGAACCGCCGACCAACTCGCTGGTGTAGACGATGTCGCCTTCTTCAACGGTGCCGACAATGTTGCCCGAGGTGGACGCGCTGTCACGCACGTTCAGCTTATCGGTAGAGGGGGCGTTGCTGTTGAGCTGCCAGGTACCGATCTTATCGGCGGTGTTGTCCGAAACCGGGCCGTCACCGTCGTTGAGCTTCGCGCCCGTCGGAGTGATCAGGCAGAACCAGTCGATGGTCATCTTGGTGGTGGTTGCCAGATGATTCTGGGACAGCCACACGTCACCGTAGCCGTATTCACCGGTCACCGCACTGCCGCGCGAGGAGCTGGGAGCCGAGTCGAACACGCGGAATTTGTTGGTCGAACGATCGTAATCGACAACCGCAATGAAGTGACCCTTCACGTGCGCGATCGCCGTACCGCCGCTCTCAAGATGGTTCTTCAGTTTACTGCTCGAGGAGCCCGCCCAGTAGCCGCTGGTGCCGTTGCAGTCCACGGTGAAGCCGTAGGTCGCACCGTACTTTTTCTGCAGATACGGATACAGCGCACCGCGGGTGGTACCGCCCGAGTAGTAGTTGAACGCCTTGATGCTGTACGCCCAACGACCGACCTCCATCACGTCCATCGTGTTACCCGTGGCAAAGCCGACGGCGTTGACAATGGAGAAGATGCCGCACGCGGTGTCGTACATCGTACGACCGCCGATGTAATAGTTCTTCCATTTGGAATCCCACTGACGCTGAACGGGATTCGGTTCTGCGCCGGGATACGACATTGCCGATGTGGTCAGCGGAGCGATGCTCAGCAGGCTGATCATCATCGCCAGGATGCAGGCAAAGCTGACTGCCGATTTGAAAATGTGTTTCATATTGTTTCCTCCTGTATAAATATGTTGAAGGTTTAAGCCATCAGAATGCGAAGCATTTCGCGGACATCCATGGTCGAGATCAGCTCGTCGCCGTTGTAGTTTGCCGCCTCAAGCTGTTCGGGAGTCAGCATGGTCAGACCCGCGTTGTATTGCAGGATCACACGGGCGTCAGCGGTGGTGATATCGCCGTCGTCATTGAGGTCACCCAGCATCACCGTGGGGGTGGGGCGCTCGTCATCGTCGGGCGTTTCCGCGGGCGTTGTCTCGCTCTTGGTGATACCGTCATAGAACATCACCAGCTCGTCGCTGTTGGCAAGCTGGAGCGCGCTGAGGTAAGTCGTGCCCTTACCGCCCACGCGCACGGTCACCTTGCGCACCGTCGTGATGCCGTTTTCGGGCAACACATTGTTCCACGTAAAGCAGCTCTTGAAATCCAGACCGCGGCTGCCCGTCATTGCGGGGATGTAGCCGTTGTCCTGCTCACCCGTGATGTTCGGGTAGAAGTCGGAACACAGACCGAAGTCCCAGTCACCGACCGTTGTCGATGCGGTGATGATCACATCAAAGCGCACATCGCTTTCCACGGAGAACAGCCAACGGGTCACGGTGTTCAGGTCAAAGTCCTTGTTGAGGTTGAACACGACATCGTAGCCGCTGTCCTCGTTGGAGGTCACGGCAAGCATACCGTTCGAATAGGTGTAGCCGCCGTTCTTGGTCGGATCGACAACCGCCAGCGTATCGGGAACCATCAGCGTGTGGTTGATCGCCGCCGAAGCGGAGCCGTTTTTCAGGTTGTACGCCGAGCTCTTCACAACACCGCTGTTTGCGGCGAAGTACATATAGTTAATGGTGACGGACGAATTCGCCGCAAGGTACACACGCACCACATCGATCTGATATTCGGTCGTCGTCCACCAGTCCACAAGGTTGATCTCCAGCGTTTCCGTATCGGTCATATAGGGGGCTGTCTGCGCCTCGACAAGCTGATCCCCCGAGGTGCAGTCGCGCATCATAAAATGGCCGGTGCCCAGCTGATTCAGACCGAAATAATAGCCGTTGCCGTTGTTGGGAACGATCTGAATGCAGAAATACGGGGTGGTCGCCGTGCCGATGGGATGCGGAAGCTTGAAATCGTACGCCAGCTGCTCCGACGCCGTATTCGTCAGCGTCACCGCACCGTCGGTACCGACCGAGGCGTTGACGCCGCCCCACGGAGCCTCGTTTTCATATGCTAAGGCATCCACGCCGATGTAGTTGCTGTAATTGGCAATCGCCGCCCAGCCGGTCGCGCCCTTTGGGGTCACGAACTTGCCCCAGTTGCCCGAGCGCTCGGTCACATCAATGATGTCACCCTCCTGCACGGTTTCGCCGATCAGGTTGCCCGAGGTGGAGGCACTGTCACGCACATTCAGCGGATCGTTCGAAGGTGCCGTGATGTAATACGTGCCGAGCTTTTCCGCCGTGGTGGCACTGTTCTTCTTCATATTGTTGTAGCCGTAGGTCTGCATGATCGTGGGATAATCTTTGTAGCAGATGTTCACGTCCAGGTTGGAGCCGTTGCCCGTGACACCGCTGAAGTATTTCACGCCGACCCAGGTAAACTGCCACATACAGTAGTTGGCGCGGTAGTTCTGCGAACTGTAGGTGTATTGGTTAGAGGTGTCGTAAGCGGTTTTGACCTTTGCCGTCCAGCGGTCATACTTGCTCGTGAAGGAGCTGGTCAGCTTCGACTGCGAGGAATGCATACCGTAGAAGCCCGCGTAGTAGCCCGCGTCCGCCATCGTGTCGCAGAAGCCGAGCGCCACGTTGGTGAATGCCGTCGAGCCGAGTGCCACCTGATCGGATTCCTCCATATCCACATAAATCGGATACTCAAAATACATATTGTTGCTTTCGATCACGTTGATGCACCACTTGGCTTCCTTCGCCGCCTGCGCATAGGTCAGCGCGTGGGAGTAGAAATACACGCCCAGGTGCATACCCGCCGCACGGGCACGGCGATAGTATTCCAGAAACGCCTTGTCCATACTCGGCGTATTCGAAGAACTGCCCAGACCGATACGCAGGATGGCAAATTTACAGCCCGATGCCACCAGCTTGTCGAAATCGACACGCGAATAGATCAGCGAGCTGCCGCCGACATTCCAGTACGACAGGTCGATACCGAGAATGCTCTTGTCGTTTTCGGCACAGCCGACACCGCTGAGCGCGGACGCCGTCATCACGCCGCCCGTCATCATCATACTGACAAGCATCGCCAGAGCCAATACACATGCCATCAGCCGTTTCACATTTTTCATAGTAAATGCCCCTTTTGGTTAAAAAAATTATAAAAAATGTCATATCTACTTGTATTATAAAATAAATAATGTTACAATACAAGTCAATAAGTGCGGAAAATAAGACAAAAAATGCAGGAGGTGCCGATGATGGAAGCGGTTTTTCGGGAAACCAAACGAGAAATCACCTTTTTTAACACCGTTCAGCTGGACTATCCCGCTCACATTCACGAGGATGTGGAGCTGGTCTATATCAAAAAAGGCACGGCGGTCGCCTATTGCGACGGCACACGCTATATGCTCAGGGAAAATTCCTTTTTCATCGCGTTTCCCAACCAGGTGCACCACTATGTGGACAGCAGCAACGGCGAATACATTCTGCTCATTGTCAAGCCGACGAGCCACGACCTGCTGTTTCAGGGACGTCCGCTGATGAGCGCGTGCGAGGACCCCGACGAGCATACGGTGACGCTGTTCAAAATGGCGCTGGACGAATATGAGACGGACGGGCACACACCCGTCGTGGAAGCGTGTCTCACCGCCTTTTTCGAAAAGCTGTTCACCTTTTACCGCATCGAAAAAAGCAACACCACCAACAGCACCGTCGCCCGCATCCTGCAATATTGCAGTGAGCATTACCGCGAGGATATCGGCATCACCGATATCGCAAACGCCCTGCACATCAGCAAAAGCGCCGTCTCGCACATCTTCAGCGGACGGCTGGGCATCAGCTTTTCCGAGCATATTCACACCCTGCGCCTCAACGATGCCGTGCGCCTGCTGAAAACAGGACAGTATTCGGTCACCGAAGTCGCGCAGATGGCGGGCTTCCCCACCATCCGCACCTTCAACCGCGTCTTCCGCGACCAATACGGGATGTCCCCCTCGGCATTCCGCAAGGAGGCAAACTGACCGATTCTGCAAATCTATGGGCGGGTTTGCCCTTTTCTTTGCACGCCGTTGTGTGCTACACTTTTAAAAAAGCTTCAGGAGGTTTTCGCTATGTTTATCCCCGAAAACGATGCCATTCTCAACGAGGTGCTTGCCGCCTACACCTTCCCCGAGACGCTCGTCGGCGCGGTGCGCTACGGACAGGGTCATATCAATGACACCTTCTGCGTGCTGTGTCAGCCCAAGGAGGGCGACTGCATCCGCTTTATCCTGCAGGGACTCAGCCGTGCCGCTTTTCCCCATCCCGAGGAGCTGATGGAGAATTTCATCGGCGTGACCTCCTATCTGCGCGAGCGCATTTCGGAAAACGGCGGCGATCCCGCCCGCGAGACGCTCAGCCTTGTGAACACGACGGACGGCAAGCCGTTTTACACCGATTCCAACGGCAAGGTGTGGCGTCTGACCCCGTTTATCGAGGGCACGGATTGCTTCCAGTCGGCAACGCCCGCCCTGTTTGAAGCCTCCGCGCGCGCATTCGGCCGCTTCCAGTATCAGCTGCGCGATTTCCCCGCCGCCACGCTTCACGAGCCGATCGTCAACTTCCACAACACCGAAGACCGCCTGCAAAAATTCCTTGCCGCCCTCGAAGCGGACAAGCACGACCGTGCCAAGGATGTGCAGGCAGAGATCGACTTTGTGCTGGCGCGCAAGGCGGATTGCTCGGTGGCGATGCAGGCACTGCGCGACGGCATCCTGCCGCTTCGCGTCACCCACAACGACACCAAGCTCAACAACATCCTCATCGACCGCCGGACGGGTGAGGGCATCTGCGTCATCGACCTCGACACCACGATGCCCGGTCTGTCCATCAACGATTTCGGCGATTCCATCCGCTTCGGCGCCAACCACTCCAAGGAGGACGAAAAAGACCTCTCGAAAGTCAACTTCGACATCGGGCTGTACGAGGCATATACCCGCGGCTTCCTCGAGGGTGCCAACGGCGGTCTGACAGCGGCGGAACTTGACTACCTGCCGTGGGGTGCGCGCCTGATGACGCTCGAATGCGGCATCCGCTTCCTGACCGATTATTTGGACGGCGATCACTACTTCCGCACCCATTATGAGGGACAGAATCTCGACCGTTGCCGCACGCAGTTCAAGCTCGTATCCGATATGGAAGCGCAGTTTGAGCAGATGAAGGCGATTGTCGCAAAATATGCAGGTGATGCGCAATGAAACGTGTACTGATCATCGGTGACTCCAATACCTGGGGCTACGATTACGACAGCTATACCCCCGAAACGGGCGTACAGAAGCGCTACGCCTTTGACGAACGCTGGCCGGGTATCGTGCAGAATCTCCTCGGCGAGGACTATCAGATCCTTGAGGACGCGCTCAACTCGCGCACCGTCATCGTGACCGATCCCCTGCTCCCGCACCGTCGCGGACTGGATGCACTGGAGGCGGATCTGGAGATCCACGCGCCGCTCGATTTAGTGATCATTCAGCTGGGTGCCAACGAATTCAAAACCATGTACGGACGCTCGGCGGGTGCCATCGCCTTCGGTATGGATGCGATGGTGCGTACCTGCCTTGTCCCGCGCTACGGTTATCCCGCACCCAAGGTTCTGCTCGTTGCCCCCGCACCCATCCATCCGCAGGCATCGCAGATGGCGCTCGGGTTTCACTACGCCGAGGGTGCGTACGAAAAAAGCCTTGCCATCGGGGACGCGTACCGCGCCGTTGCCGAACGCCGCGACGTCGGCTTTTTAGACACCGCGATGCTCGGTTTCGAGCTGAACACCGTTGACGGCGTGCATTATTCCAAGCGCGATCACAAGGCACTTGCCCATACCGTTGCCCTGCGCATCCGCGAAATGTGTGAATAAAATACAAGATTCTCTCAAAACCTATCCGTCTTTTTGGTGAAAGCGGATAGGTTTTGTCGTTTTTTGCTTGACACGCCGCCGTATCTATGCTACACTGATTGAAAGTCTTTATATTTTGAAAGGGGATTTTTATTATGGCAAATATGAACGAACTTCTGCAGGAAATGGTAAACAAGGATTATGACGAGCTTGTGGAATTCGGCAAGATCGCGCTGTCGAAGCTGCTGCCGTATCTCAAGCAGCTCGACGAGGAGAACGACGGCTTCTTCCTGCTGACCTCCATCATCCTGAGCGCCATCGGTGCAGACGGCAAGCTGTCGGCACTGGAGAGACGTTTCCTCAAAGATGTTGTCGGTCTGAGCGACGAGGGCGTTGACAACCTCATCAAGCTGTACACCGCCAAATCGGAGGATCTCACCGACGCACTGTTTGACAGTGCCGCCTCTAACGATTTCCGCGGCGATCTGACGATGTTCATCCTGGCAATTATGGCTGTGGACGAGCACATCACCCGCGAGGAGACCGCGTTTATCAAAAAGCTGTTCGAGTAATAGCGTAACAGGAGATATCCGAATCTGTTTTTTGACAGGATAGGATACCGACCTGCTTGCGTCATGCTCACTCAGCATACGAGAGTATTCTTCGTTCGCCTTCCTTGCATCTCGATACCCTATCCTGCCAAAAAATCTCCGACCGCTGTATTCGGATGTTTTGGCTTTTACAAGGCAGACGACGACGC
>SVPN01000043.1 GCA_015065805.1 Oscillospiraceae bacterium
TACCGCCAAAACAAAAGCGGAGCTGCAGTTAGCGGTCGCGGAGATCGTGAAATACGAAATGGGTATGTCCACCTTCGGTGAAAAAAGCAACGAAGCGTGGAAAGCGATGGCGGTCGCCGCCTACACCCTGCTGTGCTACGATTGCTACAACGGCGCCAGCTACAACATCTGGATGTCGGAGGATATCGATCTGACCGACGCCACCGACAAGCGCATCTACACCGCCGTCGGCGAGGTGCTGGGCATCAAGATCGCTTACAACGATTCGAAGCTCTCCGCCTTTGAACAGCTTTGTCAGGTGTTCTACGGTGCCAGCAATGCAGGCTTCAGCTGTTCCACCTACAATGTGTGGGGCTACAGCTACCTTGAGTACATCCCCGTTGTCGAAAGCGAATACGACAACGCCGAATGGATCGCCTATTGCTCGGGCGGCATCGATGCGTTTGAGCACAGCTTCACCATCCCGCTGACCGAGCTCAAAGAGTGCATCGCCGAGTATCTGGGCGAGGACATCAGCACGGTCGGCTATGACAAAAAAACGGGGGCGTTTTCCCTGTATGCCACCGAAACCGAAGGTCCTTACTGGGGCAAGACCAACTTCTACTACACCCGCCCCGACGGCTCGCGGTATTATGTGACGGGCGCAGACCTGTACTACGCGATCAACTGGTATCACCCGAGCATCCACTGCTATTCCCACGCCATCACCGTGACCGCCGAGAAAAACGGCGCACTGAGCATCACCACCAAGGGCAACGGACACGGGCTGGGACTGAGTCAGTACGGAGCGGCGGGATACGCCAACAAAGCGGGCTGGGACTACAAGCAGATCCTGGCGCATTACTACGGCATTACCGCCGATACGGCGTGGGGTCTTGTCGGCCCGAAATGGTAACAAAAATGCGAAAAAGATTTTAAAAAATACTTGACAATCGATTTCGATAGCGGTATACTTTACCAGTACACCTGATTGTTGACCTCACAATTTATTGTAAGTCATTGTTTCAGAGGATAAGAATGAGTTACAATAAATTGTGAGGTCTTCGCATTTATCGGGGAGTAAATTATTTCCGGGAGGTACCAAATTATGACCGGTACTGTCAAATGGTTCAACGAAACGAAAGGCTTTGGTTTCATCTCCAACGACGACAACAGCGGCGACGTGTTCGTGCACTTCTCTGCCATCGTCGGCGAAGGCTTCAAGACGCTGGCTGAGGGCCAGAAGGTCTCCTTCGAAGTGGAAGCTGATCCGAAAAATCCGAGCAAAAACCGCGCTGTCAATGTGGTTGCTCTGTAATTTTTAAGAAAAGCCCATCCAAAAAAGCCACTGTCTTGCGACAGTGGCTTTTTTCTGTTTCCTTCATTATTTCTCGGTTTTGACGAGCGCTTCGATCGCATCAACGGCGGTGTCGATCTCTTCGCACACCACACGCTCGATCTCGCCGCTGTCACAGAGTGCCGCGACCTTGGCATCCATCGGAAGCTTGGAAAGAAGCGGAATGCCCATTGCCTTTGCCGCTTCATCCAGCGCGCCCTCCTCACCGAACAGCGACAGCTTTTTGCCGCAATCGGGGCAGGTGATATAGCTCATATTTTCCACCAGACCGAGAGTCGGGATGTTGAGCATCTCGGTCATTTTGTATGCCTTGGAAACGACCATCTGCACCAGCGACTGCGGAGTGGAGACGATGACCGCACCGTCCACGGGCAGAGACTGATACACCGTCAGCGGCACATCGCCCGTTCCGGGAGGCATATCGATGAACAGGACGTCCAGCATTCCCCACGCAACATCCGTCCAGAACTGCGTGACGGCACCGCCGAGCACGGGACCGCGCCACACAACGGGCTGTGTCTCGTCCTCAAGGAGCAGGTTGATGGACATCACCTTGATGCCCATATGCGTCTCTTCGGGCAGAATGCCCATCTCCGAACCGCGCGCTTTGCGGGTGATACCGAACGCCTTGGGGATGGACGGGCCCGTGATATCCGCATCAAGGATGCCGACCTTATAGCCGCGGCGTGCCATCATCACCGCGAGCATCGCCGTCACCGACGATTTGCCGACACCGCCCTTGCCGCTTCCGACCGCGATCACGCGACCGATCTGACTGAACTGATTCAGCGCCGCATAGGGGCTTTTTTCTTTATCGCACTTCTGAGAGCAAGTGCTGCAATCATGCGTACATTCCGACATATTGTAAGACCTCCAGACAGGGTTTGATTGACGCTCTTATAAGTATATCACGTTTTTTCGCCGTTGTCCACCACAAAAACCCGTTCGAGAGCGACAATTTCCTTTTGCACGACCGCTTCATCCCGTGTATCGTCCGTCTCAAACGACAGATGACTGTACAACGCCGCGCCCTGCCATCCCGCCGCCTGCACCAGACGGAACTGCCGCGCAATAAGATCGCCGCCCGTTGCCCATTCCCCGTTACCGCTTCCCGCATAAGGATCGTCACGCAATCCCGTTTTATACAGAGCAAGTCCCGCGATCAACGATACCGATGCGTGGCGACGGAGTGCCGACCAGTCGCTGAGCTCCTGCAAAAACGGAGAGGTTTCGTGTTCAAAGCCGAAATAGAGCTGTGGGCACAGATAATCCACATACCCCTTTGTGCTTGCCCACAAGGCCGTGTCGGCGTACATCCGCTCCTTCACCGTTTGCCTGTCCGCGGCGGGACTGACCCCGAACACACACCCGTCGCGGTTGTGGCACACGGCATACACCGCTCCGATCAGGCGGCTGACCGCCGCACGACGCCAATCCGCAACCGTCAGAGCACCCCCTGCCGCCTGATATGCCGCAAATGTCTCCTGCTCAAACGGGGACGGCGCGGCATCCTCCACCGCACCGACGGGATAAAAGTAATCATCAAACTGCACCCCGTCGATGTCATAGCGCTCGGTAAGCTCCCGCACACCGCTGACGACGAGGTCGTGTGTGCTTTGCGCCGTCGGGACATAATACCACCGCTCCTCATAGCAAAACACGTCCTGCGAGCGCGCATTTGTGACATCCTTACCAATGCGGTACGGGTTGATCCACGCGTGAAGCGACAGCCCGAGGCGATGCGCCTCCTCCAGCGCCACGGCAAGCGGATCGATCCCCGACGCCTCCGTTGATGCCGTCTGCGGATAGACCGAGGAGGGATAATAGGCATCACTGTTGGCGCGCACGTGAAGATACAGCGTGTTGATCCCCCGTGCGGCACAGTCCCGCACACAAGCGCGCACAGCCGCCGCAGGATCGTCGCTTGCCAGCAACCCCTCCATCTCCATATACGGAATCCACACCGCCCGCACCGTTTCATCGGGCGGAGCAATCGGCGGTACTGCCTGCCTGCCGCATCCCGCTAACAAAAAAGCGGCGATGATAAGCCATATGAGATGTTTCCTGTACATCGTGCATCCCCTTTACTGCGGTACGGCGCTTTTTTGCGTGATCCGTTCCCTTTTCGGTTGACAAACGTGCTTTAGCGTACTAATATAAAGATATGAAAGGGAGTTGTTTGCTATGACGGACGTGCTGATTCTTTTGTGGACGGCGGTCATCAGTCTGACGGCGATCGTTGTGACCGTAAAGGACAAGCTTGCCGCCAAAAGCGGGCATCGGCGCACACCCGAAGCGACCCTGCTGTGGATCGGCTTTTTCGGCGGTGCGGGTGCGATGCTTCTCACAATGAAGCTCATCCGTCACAAAACGCGCAAGCCGAAGTTTATGATCGGTCTGCCGCTGATGCTGGCGCTTCACGTGCTGTTGATCGGCATCGTTTTGCTGTGGCAAACGCAAACTCTCTTAGTAAAGGAGTTGTAATGAATGAAATTTGCTGTAACGGCGTGGAGCTATCACGCGACGGGTCTGGATCTGTTCTCGATGGCGGATCACGCCAAAAAAGCCGGCTTTGATGCCTTTGAGGTGCTGGATCTTCCCTGCCCCGAAGACGAAGCGCTCGACTACGCCAAGCGCTTCAAGGCACACTGCGACGCGATCGGTCTGGAAATCGTGTCGGCGGCGGTATTCGGTGATTTCCTGGGCGGCTGTGACGGCGATCTGCAGGCAGAGATCAACCGCCTTTGCCGCAAGGTCGATGTCGCTGAGGCTCTCGGTGCCAAAAAAATGCGTCACGATGTGACGTGGCGCATCCCCGAGGGAATGGGCGAAACCTTTGACGATGTGCTTCCCCGCCTTGCCGAGGGTGCGCGCGCGGTGACGGAATATGCCGCAAAAAAAGGCATCCGCACGATGACCGAAAACCACGGTCAGCTCGCGCAGGGCTGGCGCCGTATGAAGCAGCTGGTCGAAGCGGTCGATCACGAAAACTACGGTGTGCTCGTCGATATGGGCAACTGCACCTGGATCGACGATGATCCCGTCGAGTTTGTGCGCGAAATGATGCCCTATGCGTTCCACGTGCACTGCAAGGATGTCATCTTCCTTCCCAAGGGCGCGGATGTGGACGGCTACTTCTCGCCGTCGATCAGCGGCATTCCCCGCCGCAGTACCATCGTCGGTCACGGTCACGTCAATGTCAAGGCGTGCCTTGCCGAGGTCAAAAAAGCGGGCTATGACGATGTGATCGTGGTGGAATTCGAGGGCCCCGAAAAGCCCCTTGAGGCGATCGAGGCATCGCTGAACAACGTCAAGCGTTACTGGGAGACCGTGTAACCCGCCGTTTCTTGTATAAACTCCACAAATTTTTAAACTTTTTCAGAAAAAGACTGGATTTTTTGAAAAAAGCATTGTATAATCAGTTTGTATAGGAATCTAATTTCCTGCATTTTATTTTAAGGAGGAAACTCACTATGAAAAAAGCTCTCAGTATTGTTCTGAGCGTGGCGATGATGATGACCTGCCTCTTCTCGATGTTTGTTGTCCCCGCATCCGCTCTGAACGGCTACGACTTCCTTGTTGAAGCCGGCGTCTCCCTTTCTGATGAAGCTGCGGCAGCAGGCGCAACTGCTGAGATCGTTGACGGTGTCTTCACCTTCACCGCAACCGCAGCAGGTCAGGAAGCGTCCCTGATCCTGGAAGGCGAAGCCAACATCCTTGCCTATCCCTATTGGGAAGTGGCTCTGGAAACCACCGCAAGATGGGATGCTTGCCTGTACAGCCCCGCTGACGGCAAGTATATGTTCGCTGCCGGTGACTGGCAGGGCGACTGGGCCGGCAACTTCGGTTCCTACACCGAGATCGCTCCCGGCACTGAAGATGTCAAGATCAACGTCACCGGCTGCTACACCTGGAACGGCGGCTCCGTGCCCGAGAACGCGGCTGTGAAGGTTGCGACCTTCATCGCAAGACAGCCCGGTACCTTCACCGTGACCAAGTGCGCTATGACCGACGGCATCTCCGATGTGCCCCTGTTCCCCGAGAACAATTGGGATGATCTTGCAGGCAACTGGAACAACTTCGAGATCCTTGCCGGCCCCGACCGTGTGGCTGACTGGATCGGCAGCGCTCCCGATAAGGGCGGCAATTCCGAGATCGTCGTTTCCTATGACGAAGAAAACTGGACTATGAACTTCGGCAACACCGCCGGCAACTGGCCGTCGGCTTCCATCGAAGTGAACAAGAAGGTTGACTACTACACCTCCGCGATCGACGTGGATCTCTCGGTCCTCGCCGGTGCTTCCACCACGCTGTATGTCTTCTTCGGCGATGCTACTCCCGATGACTTCGAGGGTGAAGGCAAAGCGTACGGCACCATCCTGGCAGACGTCACCGCCGGCAACTACTACGGCACCGTGATGCTGTCCGACATTCTCCCCGAAGACAGCGATGTCATCGACGAGAACGGTATGGTCAACGTTTCCTATGTGAAGATCTTTGCTACCTCCGGCAACGTTGTGATGGACCCCGCTGTCGTCGTGAACTGGATCGATCTTTGCTACTACGAAGAGAATCCCGCTCCCGAGGGTCTGGGCGATATCGATCTTGACGACGATGTCGATACCTATGACACCCTGGTCTGCTTCAGCGCTGCAATGGACGAGCTCGAGCTGACCGAGGAAGAGTACGACCGTGCGGACTATGACCGCGACACGCTCGTTACGCTCTTCGACGCACTGTACATCTTCTGCGAAGCTTCCGGCCTGGCTCCCGAAGATCTCGCATAATGTATTTCGCGTAATCTGTTAAAAAACGCCGCCGATGACAATCGGCGGCGTTTTCCTTTTCTTTTTAAAAGACGACAAAAGACGGCGGGGATATCGGTTTCTCCGCACCCGTCCTTCGGCAGGCTTCGCCCCTGCAACGTGCTATAATGAGGGAACCCGTTTGAAAGCGGTGTTCTCTCATTTTTTCTGTCGGAGGCGGTGGCGGATGACCGTCATATATGCGGATGTTCTGCTCTTTCTCAACTGGGTCATCGATTATCTGTTGCTTTGCGGCTGTGCGCGGGTGCTGATGCTGTCTGCCTCACGCAAGCGATTGCTGTTGGGAGCGGGGGTGGGCGCGTTATCCTCCCTGCTGATCCTGCTTCCGCCGATGGGAACGTGGCTCTCTCTGCTGTGCAAGCTTCTCACCGCTTCCGTGACCGTTCCCGTTGCCTTTCGTCTGCGCTCGTGGCGACAGTTCTGCAAGGCCGTTGTCACGTTGTTTATTCTGTCAGCGCTGTTTGCAGGAGTGTGTAACGGGCTGTATTTGCTGATCGACCCGCCCGCCGTGCTGATGCAAAGCGGCATTGTGTATGTTTCCGTTCCGCCGCTTTTGTTACTTGCACTGACCACGGCAAGCTACGGCGTTCTGTGTGTGTATGACCGCTTCACCCGACGACGGATGCTCAAAGGCAATGCCTTTAAGATGGACATTGTCTGCCGCGACACGTGCGTGACGCTTCGTGCCTTTTTTGACAGCGGGCACCACCTGCGGGACAGCTTTTCGGGTGCGCCCGTTATCGTGGCGCGACGGGAATCGCTCGGGAGTCTGCGTTCTCTGACCGAACCGACAACCGCGACTGCGGGTGCCTGTTGCCTTCGCTACATCCCGTTTTCCTCCGTCGGCGGAGGCGGTGTTCTGCCGCTGTTTCGCCCGACATACGTGAAGCTGTACACAAGCCAAAAGACCGTTACTCTTGACAATGTCCGCGTTGCTGTCTGCGACCGTCTGGAAAGCGACGAATACGATGCGCTCATCGGCGCGGATATTGCCGTGACAGGAGATGCCTTATGAAACTGATACACATTTTCAAGCAGCTGTGGTACCGTCTCACCGCACACAGCATCCATTACATCAACGGCACCGACACCCTCCCCGCACCGCTCAATCCCGAAGAGGAAGCACGGATGTTTGAGGCGTTGGAGCAGGGCGAGGAATCGGCGCGGCAAACACTGATCGAACACAACCTGCGGCTGGTGGTGTATATCGCCAAAAAATTCGAAAGCTCGGGTGTCGGGATCGAGGATCTGATCTCCATCGGCACCATCGGGCTGATCAAAGCGGTCAACACCTTCTGCCCGAGCCGTCACATCAAGCTGGCGACCTACTCCTCCCGTTGCATTGAAAACGAGATACTAATGCATCTGCGCAAAATTGCAGGGCAACGCGGCGAGCTGTCCATCGACGAGCCGCTCAATGTCGATCACGACGGCAACGAGCTGCTGCTGTCGGATGTACTGGGCGGCGACCCCGATGCGGTCAGTCAGGATCTGGAATCAGAAGCGGAAAAGCACGTGTTGCTGTCGTGCGTATCCCGCTTATCCGAACGTGAACAGCACATTCTGCGGCTTCGGTTCGGTTTATACGGTGCCAGAGAGCACACACAAAAGGAGGTCGCCGATCTGCTGGGGATCTCGCAGTCGTACATCTCGCGACTGGAGAAAAAGATCATCAAGCGTCTGAAAAAGGAGATGGAGAGCGTGGTCTGAACACATCCTCCATCGGGTAGCGGAACAGACAGGAGGCGTTTCGGTCATCCGCTTCAAGCGCCACTGCGCACAGGCCGCTGCTGTCATAGGTCTTATAATAATACGTGCCCGTGCACAGATCGCAACAGCTGCTGTACACCGTGATCTCATACCGCCCGTCGGACATCACGACACTGCCGCGCGGATGTGCCACGCTGTCTAACAGATGAAACATCTGCATCACGCTTTGTGCTTCGGAGGCATCGCATCGGCTGTGCTCCCTGCCGTATGCCGCGCGCACAAACCGCGCCGTTGAGGAATACCCACCCGCAAGTCCCTCCGTTCCCATTCCACGGCTGTACAGCGATACCGCTGTGTTGCCGAAGCGCCCGCGCGGCGGTTGCGGTGTCAGACTTGTGTACCGCGCCAGATTCGCAAGATGAAACGACAGCGGCGGACTGTTTGTCAGCACACCGATCGGGTCAGGCGTCAGCAACAGTCCGTCTGCGGTCGGCTCTGCCGCCACGCATTCCTCACGGTCGGCAAGAAACCAGTGAAGCGGCGTGCACGGCAGACGGTCGTTGTAATCGATACGGGCAATGGGTGTGTGTCGCAGACACTCACACGCCTGACGCACCGTGCGGCACTGCGCCAGCACAAACGGGATCACCTCAAACGGTGCTATTGCACTGTCGCCCGCCAGCGCATACTGCGCATATTGCGGGAAATTGAGCCCCGCCATATACAACCCGTGCTCGTTGACGGCATCATAATACAACGGAAATGCCTCGGGAACATACGCCGTCCCGAGCATCGCATAATGCGTGCATTGCATCGCCTGACGGCGGAAAGACAACGGAAAGCGACGCGGTGTATGCACGACCTCCTCCCGATAGCGGTACTCCAGATCCAGATTGCGCCCGACATAGGTGTGGGCGGTTGTCAGAGAAATGACTGTGCACATATCGCATTCTCCCCTTGTGTTTTATCGGTAATGCGCGTATAATGGTGCGTGAGGTGATCCGGTATGAAAACCATTGTGCCCGCGTATTATGCCGCTTTTCGTTGTATCGCCGGGTGTTGCCGCCACAATTGTTGCATCGGATGGGAGATCGGCATCGATGACAGCACAGCGGCGTACTACCGCTCCGTCAGCGGCGAATTCGGCAAGCGCCTGCAGGCGAATATCCGTTCCTCGCAGGACGGCTGTGCCTTTCACACGAACGAGCACGGTCGCTGTGCCTTTCTGAACCGTGACGGACTGTGCGACATCCATCTCACTCTCGGAGAAGAGGCACTGTGTCAGATCTGCACCGATCACCCGCGTTTTCGCAACCTCTTTTCCGACCGCGAGGAGATCGGACTCGGTCTGTGCTGTGAAGAAGCGGCACGGCTGATCCTGACAAGCGACAGCGACGAGCTGACCGTGCGGGAGGATGACGGGATCTCCGTACCGCTGTGGGAGGACGAAGCCGCCTTGCTGAGCACAAGAGACACGCTGTTTGCCATTGCACGCGATTCCTCCCAAACCGTTTGTGAGCGCGAACAGGCGCTTCTGACCTTCGCACACGCCCGTTCTCTCGGCGGCGAACAGCTGTATGCGCTGTTTGAACCTCTGGAACGGCTGGAAGCGGACTGGGACGAGGCGCTCTCTCTTTTGCCGTGTGCGCCCGACCGCGAGCCTCCCGATGAGCTGAAAACCGCTTTTTCGCGATTGTTCGTGTATTTTCTGTACCGCCACCTGCCCGACGCGCTTGAGGACGATCGCCTTTCACAGCGCATTGCCTTTGCCGTTCACAGTGTCAGGGTGCTTCGCCTGCTGTGTGCCGCTTCGGGCAACACGCTCGAGGTGCTCTGCGATCTGGCAAGACGCTATTCCGCCGAGGTGGAATATTCCGAGGAAAACCCGGATATCCTGCTGAATGCGTTTGATGTAGTATAGGCTGAAAATATCCGGATTATACCGACAATACGCACCGCTGTTCACATTGTACCGAACAGCGGTGTTCGTTTTTTATCCGTCAAAACTAACAAAGACGCTGTTAAGCCCTTGCTTTTTTTCAAAAAATTGTATATTATAAACTATACTATTTCTCTTTTAAGGGGGAGCTTTTATGATCAGAAAATGGATCGCGACGATGCTGTGCGTGGTGCTTCTTGTCACGTCACTGAGCGGTATGACACTCTTTACCGCCACCGCCGCGAGTAACGGCACGTATGCTGTGGAAGCCTTGTCCTTCACGGCGGGTTACGCGTCAACGACGGACGGCAATCTCGATTTGTCGGCTGTCAAGACCTACGATGCATACGAGCAGTACAACCTGCAGTACCTCAACGACAACACCGCGCTGTCCTCGGCATCGGGTATTCCCTATCAGGTGTTCGATGTGGCACTGGACGGCAGAACAAACGGCACCGTTGCCCTGCACTACAGCGGTGCTACCAAAGAGGGCGAGCGTGTGGCTCTGCGCGCCTACAACGTGAGCTCGAAAACGTGGGACACGCTGGGCACCTTCAAGGGTACGGGCAGTGTGTCGGCGGATGTCAACGTTGCCTCCTACAACGACAACGGCGTGATCCACGTTGCGGCCGTGCTTGACTACGTCACCAACGGCTCCGACACGATGATCTGGTCCACCGATCCTCAGCACTACACAAAGTTTGAGGATCTCCACGAATTCTATTACACGATCTATCAGTACGCCGCCGAAGCATACAAGGCGGGCAACGCGGGCTATATCCTCACCACGGGCGACCTGGTGGATGACCTGCCCACCACGTCCATTGCACCGTATCAGTGGGCGGTGGCAGACCGCGCTATGAAGTATGTGGAAGAGGTCGGTATGCCCAACGGTCTGGTGTCGGGTAACCACGATGTCGGCACGCTCAATGCCACCGACTATACCAACACCGCTCCCAACGCGGATTATTCGCGCTTCTGGGAAACGTTCCCCGCCTCCCGCTACGAAAATACCCGCTGGTACGGCGGCAGTCTGAACAACAATGCCTCTCACTACGATCTCATCACGATCGGCAACGTCGATTTCATCGTGCTGTTCCTCGGCTACGGCGTGGAAGCCACCGACGAGACGATCGTGTGGGCAAACGATGTTCTGAAGACCTATTCGCACCGCACCGCGATCGTGGCAACGCACCAATACCTTGAGGCACTGGATGCGAACTACAAAAACCGCGGTAAGCTGATCTTCGACACCATCGTTGATCCCAACCCCAATGTCAAGATGGTGGTCTGCGGTCACGATGACGGTTCCGTGACACGAAAGGTGACCGCCTCCGACGGTCGCACCGTGTATGAGCTTCTTGCCGACTATCAGTTTGTCGAAGCGGAGGATCCCGATTTTTACGCCAACGAGCACTGGATCGGCAAGGTGTCCTCCTGCTGCGGCGACGGCTACATCCGTCTGTTGACGGTGGAGGGTGACACGCTCTCGAGCATCACCTATTCGCCCGTGACGGGTCGTTTCAACCCGTACGGCGATATCGAAAACATCTCCATTGATCTCGGATGCACCACCCCCGACCGCCACCTGTCCACCAACCGCTTCTCGGCGGCTGTCCTCGGGGACATCACGTCCGCCGCCGATGTGGACCGTATGACGGTCAGCAACGGTTCCTATTCCGCGATCACCTACGCGTCCGTCCCGTCTGCACCGGCAATGACCGATGCCACGGCGTGGCCGCAGACGACCTACGGTGATGCCGCCATTCCGCCCACACCGACATTTGCACGCGCGGCGAAAAAAGGCCCGACGGTGGCGTTCAAGGTGGATGTCCTTGAGGCGTGCGGGCTTGGCAAGCACCCCGTGTTCAACCGCTCGGCAAACTTCGGCGATTATGCTCTGAAGCTGAAGGTGGATCTCAGCACCACTCCTTATCTCTACTATTCGTTTGCGGTTCCCGCAGACTCAAAATTCACCTTTGCCTTCATCAACAACACCACCAATGCCCCGTGGCTGACCTTCTTGGATGCCACCAAGAGCGGTGCGACGATGAATACGGGTGCGGATAACTGGAATGCGTATGACGGTGTCGGCACGCAGTACTTCACCACAAGTATGACGGGCTGTATCGATATGCGCACCCTGCTTAAAGACAGCGCCGCGACCGAATGGATCGTGGAACAGCTCAATGTGTACAACCCCAACGAGACGGCTGTCGTGATGTCGTATCTGTACTTCGGCTCGTCGCCGATCCAGACGGACGGCACACAGTTCGGCGATGCTGCTACCCCCGCCGATCCTTCTTCCGCACACGCCTGCCTGCAGGCTCCTGCCGTGAAGGAGAAGGTCAATGTGCTGGAATCGGTGTGGCTCAACGACAATGCCATTATCTACGGCAACATCAACTACGGCGACAGCCAGCTCGGCCTGAAGGTCGATCTTGCCAAGACACCGTATCTCTACTATTCGTTCGGTCAATCGGCGAACTCGCGTTTCACGTTCGCGCTGATCAACGAAAACTCCAACAACCCCTGGATCACGTTCCTTGACGCCACCAAGGGCGGTGCGACGATGAACACGGGCGCGGACAACTGGAATGCGTATAACGGTATCGGCACGCAGTACTTCACCACGAGTATGACGGGCTGTATCGATATGCGTCAGTTCCTCTACGATCAGAACAAGCAGACCTGGACGGTCAATCAGGTCAACTTCTACAGTCCCGACAATAAAATGGTGCAAATGAACTACCTCTTCTTCGGTTCGGCGGCACCGGGCGGTGACGACGGCGTAGCGGTCGATGCGACGGCACTCGACACCCTTATCGCTAAAGCGGATACCACCCCGACCGACGGTATGACCGACGCCACGGTCAAAGCGTTTAAGGCGGCGAAAACCCGCGCGATCTATGTGGACCGCACCGATGTCAACGCTACGGCAAACGCCTATTATGCACTCTCCGAAGCGATGGGTGCGTTGACTCCGACAGCCACAACGGAAGTCAGCACTTCCGGTCTGAAATCGCTTGTGACCTTCACGCTGGATCCTGCCAAATGGATCTGTAACGACACCAAAGCGGCGATTGCCGATTCCAACTATATTGACCTCGAAGCGGTCAGCGGCGGTATCCGTATCAAACGCAATGCCAACTGCTCGCACACGTGGCCC
Source organism: Oscillospiraceae bacterium (assembly GCA_015065805.1). Lineage (GTDB taxonomy): Bacteria > Bacillota > Clostridia > Oscillospirales > Acutalibacteraceae > RGIG1959. The sequence continues at coordinate 12,981 of SVPN01000043.1, forward strand.
GGCATTGTCTACACGGGTTCTGCAAAATCGTTCAGTGTTACCCCTTACGGCGGGTTCTATCTGAAGCTTGATCTGGTTGCCAAAACCGGCTGGTCGATGAAGCTGACCGTAACACAGGACGGTGTGACAAAGGGCGTGGATATCAACGCGGGTATCGTCAACTCGTTTCATAATTTCGACGGCGATAACTACTACGGCACCTATCAGAATGTGTACGACATCTCTGAGGTGTTCAAGGAATACGGCTTTGATGCGACGGCTCCCTTCTCCGTTTCGGGACTGACGATCCTGTCGGTCGGCGCGAACAATGACTGGAATACCTTCAAGCACATCGAATTCCTCACAGGCTCGTCAACAACCCCCACCACCTACTATCTGAATGAGACAATCAAACGCGCCAACACCCTGAGCTCGTCGATGTACACCTCCGCGTCGTGGTCTGCGCTGTCCTCCGCACTGTCGAAGGCAAAGACGGCAGCGGCCACCTCGGGGATCACACAGCCCGAGATCAATCTTGCCAAGCACCGTCTGGAAACCGCACTCAAGGGCCTTGTTCTCACCTCCCGTAAACAGCCCTACGGCAGTGTGATGCCCGATGATATCGGTGCGTGGGTAGGCAACAATGTTGCCGTTGCCTATTCCGGCAACGCCACCGTTGTCACCAACACCGACGGTCAGTGGGCGTGCGCCGATTATGTGTTCGCCGACGACCGCCGTGTGCGGCTCGACCGCAGTCAGCTGGAAGTGGATATGCACGTGGCGGGCAACGCCAACATCATTATGCGTATCAACGGCGAATGGAAATCCATCTCGGCGGATCTTACCGATAACCGCAACGGCGAGGACATCCTCTACGGTACCTACAAGCTGAAGATCCCGCTGTCCGAGATGTCCACCCTTGCCGGCAATGTTACCGCCGTCATCGACGGCTTCCGCGTGTGGTCGGTCGGCGCGGTGGGATCGAATGCGGTCACGATCAACGCCTTCAAGATCACCCCGTACTGCGATCACGTGTTTGACTATACGATGACCGAGTTCGGCGCGGGCGCGACACCCTCCGCTCCGTTCGCTCACCACGCGGCCGCAAACGGCCCGAACGTTGCACAAAAGGTGGATGTTCTCGCGGCAAGCGGCATCGACAAGCACGATGTGTTCAGCGGCTACACCTCGTTCGGTAATCAGGTGATGCACCTGACGGTCGATCTGAACAAGACACCGTATCTGTACTACTCCATCGTGCAACCGCACGATTCCAAGTGCACCATCGGTATGAACAACGACAGTGCCACCGCTCCGTGGTTCACCTTCTTAGATGCCAATCTGAACAGCATCAACAAGGACGTGGACAACTGGGACACCTACACCAACCAGTCGCAGTATTTTACAGGCAGTGTGACGGGTTGCGTGGATATGCGCACGATGCTCAAGGATGCATCCGCAACCGAATGGCGCGTCAACAACGTCACTGTCTATACAAGCGGCAGTAACCGGGCGCAGATCGCCTATCTGTACTTTGGCTCCGCGCCGCTTGACAACGGCTACGAAGAACCGCCCTACACACCGGGTGACGTCAATATGGACGGCTCTGTCAGCTCGATAGACGCGCGTCTGATCCTGTTGCAGATGCTCCGCCCCGACGACGCAGACCTCACCACTGTTCAGAAGGCGGCGTGCGACTTCAACGGCGACGGCAAGCGCGACACCGCCGATGTGCGTCAGATCCTCAAATACACCTTTGAAGGATAAGTGAACAACTCCGAAGGGAGTGGTTTTTCGAGTTTCGAAAAACCACTCCCTTTTTATATTGCACGTTAAGCTGACGGGCTCTTGCATTTTTTAGAAATATACGGTAAAATAATGGAGGCTATCCACCAAAACCGCAACAGGAGGTTTACCGATATGTCAGATAACATTATGAACAACGCGCAACCGCAGGAACAGAGCGATCCCCAACCCAAAACGGCAACAAAGAAAAAATCCAAGAAGAAACGGCTCATCATCACACTGATCATAATCGCCGCCGTGATAATCGGCATTACGTTTTTAGGGAAAATCGGCTACTATAACGAAGGCGTCGCCGCGTGGGAAGCAGGCGATAAGATCAAGGCTTGCTATAATTTTCAACGTGCAGGCGGCTTTCGGGATGCCGAAACATACTTGGAAGAATACAAAGCCGTGCTGAACGAACAGCTGAAAGGGCGTTGGTATGCCGGCGAACTGGAATATGAGAAGAACGGCAAAATCCTTTCCTCTTATTTTTCCCTGGTTTTCAACGAGAACAACTCCTATGACCGTCATTCCACCGCCTATGCCACCCAATGGGATGAAGATCCGATCCCCTATCAATACACGATCGTGTTTGAGAGGGACGGCCCTTTCCTGAAAACAAACCGTACCACCAGCACCGGCGAAACCAAAATGCTGCGCGTGTTTGTCGGTGAGAAGGATCGCATCAAATCCATTAAAGAAATCATCGAAGCGTGGGACGGAGACTACGGCGTGCAATACAGACGGGAATCCGACGCCGACCCGGATCGGAAATGGTTTCACGTCAGCTGATACCTGACAGTCAACACAACAAGAAATCCCGCATCGGAGACATTTTCTCGGATGCGGGATTTTGTTCTTGCCGAAACGGCACATATGTGCTATAGTATGGTTAGCGTAACAGGAGATACCCGAACCTGCCGCTGATATTGTGTGTTTTGCCTAAGCTGACGGGAATCGAACCATTTACGGTTTCGCTCGTCGCTTGTATCCGTGCGGGTTTGCGCTCATTTTTGCAAGGCGCCAGCCTTGCGGCAAATTCGCACTTCCCCGCACAAATAAATCGACGG
>SVPN01000003.1 GCA_015065805.1 Oscillospiraceae bacterium
GGAGAATCTGCGCAGAACCCGGGCGGGCAAGACCACCATCCTGATCGCCCACCGGATCTCTACCATTGAAAAGATGGATAAGATCCTGTTCATTGACCAGGGCCGTCTGGTGGCGGTTGGCACCCAATCCGTCGAAGGCACCGCATTGGATCAGGCTTTCCACCGCACGGCGGTTGCATTCGCGCTTGGGTGCCATACGGGACAAGAAATCGGTAAAGGAACGGAAAACGCCGTGTTGCTCCCGCTCGGCAACGATCGCATCGATCGTCGGTCTGCCGACGTTTTTGACAGCAAGCAAGCCGAAGCGGATGCCGTTTTCTTCGGGAACGAACGCGCTTTGACTGCGGTTGACAGACGGCGGCAACAGCGGGATCCCAAGGGTGTTGGCTTCACGGATGTATTCGGCGATCTTGCCGGCATCGTCCACCGAGGAGATGAGGGCACACAGGTATTCTCTGGGATACAGCGCCTTCAGATATGCTGTCTGATAGGCAACGAGTGCATAGGCGGCGGCGTGGGATTTATTGAACGCGTAGGAAGCAAACGATGCCATTTCCTCGAAAATGCGTTCCGCTGTTGCCTTGGGTACTCCGCGACGCACACAGCCTTCCACCTCAACGGTGCCGTCCTCGCGCAACAGTCCGTTGATAAATACATCACGCTCACGTTCCATCACATCGTGCTTCTTTTTGGACATTGCGCGACGCACGACATCCGCGCGACCGAGGGAGTAGCCGCCGAGTGCCTGCAGGATCTGCATCACCTGCTCCTGATAGACGATACAGCCGTAGGTTACCTTCAGAATGGGTTCCAAACGGGGGTGCGCGAACCGCACATCGGCAGGGTGGTGACGATTGTGGATGTAGCGCGGGATGGATGCCATCGGGCCCGGACGGTACAGCGAAATGACCGCAATGAGGTCTTCAAAATGTTCGGGCTTCAGGTTGGCAAGCACGCGCTTCATACCCGCCGATTCAAACTGGAACACGCCGACAGTGTTGCCCGCGGAAAACAGCTTGTATACCGCCGCGTGATCCGTCGGGACGGTATCGATCGAAAAGGTGGGATCGGTCTTGCGGATCATCTGCACGGCGTTGTCGATGACGGTCAGGTTGCGCAGACCTAAGAAATCCATCTTGAGCAAGCCGAGCTCCTCAAGAACCGTCATCGTAAACTGTGTTGCCGCCGCATCGCTGTTGACACACAGCGGCACATATTCATACACGGGTTTTGCCGTGATAACGACGCCTGCCGCGTGAGTGGAGGCGTGACGGGGCATCCCCTCAAGCTTTTTGGCGATGTCAATGAGTCGTCTGACCTGCAGATCGCCGTCATACAGCGCTTTGAGATCTTTGGATTCTTCCAGTGCGCGGTCAAGGGTCATATCCAATGCGCGCGGGATCTTTTTGGCAACCTGATCGCCGACGGAATAGGGAAGAGACAGCACTCTTGCCACGTCGCGCACGGCAGCTTTTGCCGCCATTGTACCGAAGGTGACGATCTGTGCCACGTGATCGGCGCCGTATTTGGAAATGACGTAGTCGATGACCTGCGAGCGTTTTTCGTTGCAGAAATCAATATCAAAGTCGGGCATACTCACACGCTCGGGGTTGAGAAACCGCTCAAACAGCAGGTCGTATTTCAGCGGGTCGATGCCCGTGATATCCATACAGTAGGCACACAGGCTTCCCGCACCCGAGCCACGCCCGGGACCGACGGGGATGCTGTGCGTTTTGGCGTACACCACATAATCACGCACGATGAGGTAGTAGTTGACATAACCCATCCGCTCGATCATATCCATTTCGTATTGCAAGCGGTCAACCGCTTCCTTGGTCGGTGTACTGTATTTGCGACGAAGTCCTTCTTCACAAAGTGAGCGGAAATACGCAACCGAATCGCCGCCCGGCGCGTGAAACGCAGGGAGCTTTGTCTGACCGAAGGTGAAGTCAAACTGACACCGCTGAGCAATGAGCGCGGTGTTGTCAAAGGCCTGCGGGATCTGCGGGAAGAGTGCGCGCATTTCCTCTTCGGATTTCAGATAAAATTCGTCGTTCGGGAACGCCATCTGCGAGGGGGCGTCAAGTGTGGTAGCAGTCTGGATGCACAAGAGCACCCGCTGGAGCTCCGCATCCTCGCGGGCGGGATAGTGCGCATCGTTTGTGCACACCAGCGGCAACGACAGCTCGTTTGCCAGGCGCAACAGTTGCGGATTGATCCGTTTTTGCTCTTCGAGCCCGTGATCCTGCAGTTCAATGTAAAAATGATCCTTGCCAAAAAGCTCGGCATATTCCGAAGCGGTGCGCTTGGCGGCGTCATAATCGCCGCGTGTGAGTGCGCGCGGGATCTCACCTGCAAGGCAGGCGGACAGCGCGATCAAGCCCTCGTGATGCGTTTGCAAAAGCTCGTGATCGATGCGCGGTTTGCCGTAAAACCCTTCCGTAAACGCGGCGGAAACCATCGCGATGAGATTCTGATAACCCGTTTCGTTTTCGCACAGCAGCACCAGATGCGCGTGTTCGCTGTCCACACCGTGCTGTTTGTCGGTGCGTCTTCTGGCGGCAACGTAGACCTCACAGCCGATGATCGGCTTGATACCCGCCTTTTTGGCTTCTTTGTAAAACTCCACAGCGCCGTACATCACCCCGTGATCGGTGATGGCGACGGCCTGCTGGCCGAGTGCTTTGGCACGCGCGATCAGCTCGCGGATGCGGCAGGCGCCGTCGAGCAGGCTGTATTCGCTGTGAACGTGAAGATGAACAAATGCCACTGACGGCACCTCCTTTGTTGATCGTTTGCGTTATACCGTTGCTGCAAATTCCGCGATTCGGCGCAGACGGTGATTGATACCCGAACGGCTCAGCGGCGGATCAAACGATTCCGCAAGCTCCCGAAGTGAATATTCGGGATGCTCTAAACGCAATCTTGCAAGCTCTTCAAGCTCGGGCGGCAGTTGCGCCAATCCGCCGTTGTCGGCGATGTGCTGTACCGCCCGAAGCTGTTCTGCCGCAGCGGCGGCAGTTTTGCCCATATTGGCACTTTCGCAATTGGTGCGGCGATTGACCGAATTGCGGATCTCTTTGAAAATTAAGGTTTCGTGAAAGGCGAGAGCCGCTTTCTGTGCACCGATAAGTGCTAAATAATCGGCGATCTGCTCGCCGACCTTCAGGTAGAGCACGTGACAGCCCTTGCGTACAATATGCTTGATGGGTACCTCCGCTTCCTCAATCAGTGTCAACAGATCAATGCTGAGCTTATAAAGCGGAAGTGAATATTCCAGATGATAATCCGATTCGGGGTCGGTGACCGCGCCGCACGCTAAAAACGCCCCGCGCATATACGCCACGGCACACGCGTTGCAGTCAATGTTCGCGCGGTTCAGGCGCAGTGAAAATTCCTCGCCCGAATGACCGAACGCGTCCAGGATCGACCGACGGTCATCTTCGTCGGCAACGTGGACGGTATAATACATCCCGTTTTTGCGCGGAATGGTCTGCTCGTAAAAGCTGACATCCTCAAACAACGCGGTCAGCACCGCGGCGTAAGCCGCGGCAACCGCGCGATGCTCGGTGACGATGGAGATCTCCTCAAGCGAGAACGCGTGCGCGCATTGTAACAGCCCATAGGCAAAGGCACGGCGGCAACACGCGTGCGGCAGAGGAGATGCGGATAATTCTTTTTTGATATCGGCACAAAATGACATAGCAGTACCTCTTATAACCAGTCGGTTCCGAGCAGGCGGACTTCGGGAGCCATCATCACGCCGAAGGTCTCGTATACACGTGTGCGCACGTCCTGTTCAAGCTGTTTGACCTGCTCACAGGTGGCTTCACCGCGGTTGACAACAAAGCCTGCGTGCTTTTCGCTGACCTGTGCATCGCCGACGCGATACCCGCGCAGACCGCAATCGTCGATCAGTTTGCCTGCAAAACAGCCGATCGGGCGTTTGAAGAAGCTGCCCGCGCTCGGGTATTCAAGCGGTTGTTTTTCACGGCGGGCGGTCAGAAGCTCTGCCATTTTGTCGTGGATCTGCTCTTGGTTTCCCGTTTGCAGTGTGACGGTGGCGGACAGCACAATACCGCCGCTTTCCATCAGGACGCTCTGACGGTAGGACAGTGCCAGATCGGCGGCAGACATCGTGACCTGCTGACCGTCGGGCAACAGCACCTCGGCGTTTTTGACGATCTGCACCATTTCGCCGCCGTATGCGCCTGCATTCATATACACGGCACCGCCGACGCTTCCCGGGATGCCGCAGGCAAATTCCAGTCCCGTCAGACCAAGCTGTTGAGCGGTGCGCGAGAGCTTGGCGAGCATCACCCCTGCTTCACAGCGCAGGGTCGTATCATCGAGCTGTTCGATGGCGGCCTTGTGCGTATCCAAACGGATCACCGCACCCCGCAAGCCCTCATCGGCGATCAGCAGGTTGGAGCCGGCACCGATGAGCTGACAGGGGACATCGTCCTCGCGCAGACGGTGCACCAGCTCCGCAAGCGAAGCGGCATCGTGCACATCAAACAGCACATCCGCGTTGCCGCCGATGCGGAAGGTCGTGTGCTCCTTCATCGGCGTATGTTCATACGCCGTCACGGACAAACCCTTTGCGTAATGGGTAAGTGTAGACATATCCATTTCTCCCGACATTATAAATCGTGTGCGCGGTCAAGAAATGCCGCGCCGATAATACCCGCTTTGTTGCCTAACTGAGCGGCTTCCAGACGGGTCTGGTGCAAGCTGAACTTACTGTAGCGTTCCTCCGCGACGAACAGGCGCAAGGGGGACAGCAGGGTTTCCGCTTCGTGGGATACACCGCCGCCGATGCACATCAGCTCGGGCTGGAAGATGTTGATGATGTTGGTGATGCCGCAGGTCATCCACCGCAGATAATTGGCGATCACCTCACCCGCGACAAGGTCGCCCGCTTTCATCGCGGCAAAGGCGGTTTTGCCGTCCACCTCTTCGAGTGTAGGTGCATAGCGCCACAGAATGCTGTCGGGACGCGCCTGCATCGCCTCACGGGTCTGACGGATGAGCGCCGTTGCCGAGCAGTATTGCTCAAAGCAGCCGCGACGACCGCATCCGCAAAGGACGCCGTCCTTCTGAATGACAATGTGACCGAGCTCGGCACCCGCGTAGTTACAGCCGGTGTAGATCTTGCCGTCAAACACGATGCCCGAGCCGATGCCCGTGCCGATCGTGATAAGAATAAAGCTGTTACTGCCCCTTGCGGCACCCGCGATGTATTCGCCGTAGGCGGCGGTGTTGGCATCGTTGTCGATGGTGACGGGGCAACCGAGACGGGCTTCCATTTCCGCCTGAAGCGGGAGATTTTCAAAATTCAGGTTGCAGGCATATTCCACGATGCCCGTTTTGGGATTGCAGGTGCCGGGCGAGCCGATGCCGATACGCTCGATATCCTTCATCGTCAGTCCTGCAGAGGTGACAAGATCCTTGGCGACATTCGCCATATTGTCCATAATGGCGGTGGCGTTGCGGCTGTCGGCGCAGGTACAGCAGGAGGTGGAGGCGAGAATATCATACTTGTCGTCGATGATACCGAATTTGATACAGGTTCCTCCGAGATCGATTCCCATACGCGGCATAGTGAACGTCCTCCTTTAAAATTTGTTCCAGTCGGCTTGCAAGGCGGCATCCGCCGGTGCGGCGTCGCCCATACCGAGCTTGTGCAAAAGCTCCTGTGCGGCGTTGTAGCCCATCTTTTTCTGACGGTTGTTCATCGCCGCGATTTCAATGACGATGGCAAGGTTACGGCCGGGCTTGACGGGGATCGTCACGCGCGGTACGCTGTTGCCCAGAATCTCAATATAATCGTTTTCCAGTCCCATACGGTCATAGGCCTTGGAGGAATCCCACGGCTCCATTTCGATGACCATATCGATTTTTTCGGTCAGCTTGACAGCGCCCATACCGAAGATGCGGCGCACGTTGACGATGCCGATGCCGCGAAGCTCAATGAAGTGGCGGATGTTTTCGGGTGCGGAGCCGACAAGGGTCTTTGCCGAAACACGGCGGATCTCCACAGCATCGTCCGCGATAAGACGGTGACCGCGCTTGAGCAGCTCCACCGCCGTTTCGCTTTTACCGACACCGCTGTCGCCCGTCAGCAACACGCCCTCACCGTAGACCTCCACGAAAACGCCGTGGCGGGTGATGCGGGGGGCAAGCTGAACGTTCAAAAAGGCAATGATCGCCGCCATCAATTCGGAGGTGCCTTGCGACGAGCGTAGGAGAGGCACTTCATACTCCTCACAAAGGGCACTGAGCTCGGGGATCTCCAGGTTGCGCGCGATGATGACGGCAACGGGCGCGTAGGACACGAAATCGCGCAGACGCTTTTCGCGTACCTCCTGCGACAGGCTGAACAGATAGCTTTCCTCGCTCTTACCGATGATCTGCAGGCGGTCGGGATCGAAGAATTCAAAAAAGCCGCCGAACGCCATACCGGGGCGGTTGATATCCATCGTACGGACGAGGATCTCATCGGCATCGCGCGGGACAAACACGGTTTCTAAATTGCAGTCCTCAATGATTTTCTTGAGTGTGACGGTGTAAGCCTGTTTCATACATATCCTCCTGACGGTGATTTTATGATTTCGGGCGGATCTCGCCCTTGTAAAAGGCATCGGCGAACCACACGCCGTCAAGCGTGAATTCCCGATCCTGCAGGTACGACAGTTCGGCGGCATCGGTGGTGAAGCGGAAGATCAGGCGGTAGGAGCACAGCGCTTGCTTGGTGATGCCGTAGCGCTTGTTCTGCTCATTTTTGCCGTATTTGCCGTCGCCGACGAGCGGATGCCCGACGGATGCCAGATGCGCGCGGATCTGGTGTGTGCGTCCCGTGAGCAGATCAATGTCCAGCAGGGACACGCCGTTTTTTTCGCCCAGCACCGTGTAGCGTGTGGCGATTTTGCGTCCTTCGCCTTCTTTTTGCGAAATGTAGACGCGGTTTTGTGATTCGTTTTTATCCAGATACCCTTCCAGCAGATCGGATGCTTTGGGCATTTTGCCGTAGACCAGGCACAGATAATGCTTCTCGATCTCGCGGCGCTTGAGCTTGTCGTTGAGGATGCGCAGGGCAACGGCGGTCTTGGCGGCGATCACGATGCCGCAGGTGTTGCGGTCGATGCGGTTGACAAGCGCGGGCGCAAAGCTGTTTTCCGCATCGGGGTCGTATTCGCCCTTTTCGTATAAGTACCGCTGAACACGGAAGATCAGCGTGTCGGTGTATTCGCTGTCGTCGGGGTGCACGATCAGTCCGACGGGCTTGTTGAGAAGCATCATATGCTCATCCTCATACACGATGGACAGTGCCTTGGACGCGTGCATAAATTCGTAGACGGGTGCGGATTGCACGAGCACATCGTCGGGCAGGTAGATGCTCAGCACATCGCCTGCTTCCAATTTGTCCTCGGCGGCGATGCGTTTGCCGTTGCGCTTGATATCCTTTTTGCGGATGGCTTTGTACATCAGCGAGGCGGGGAGCAGGCGAAAGGCTTTGGTCAGAAACTTATCCAGCCGCTGTCCCGCGTCGTTGGGTTTGACGGTAATCTGCTTCATAAAACAAGTCCTTTTTGAAAGAATCGTATAACTATATACAGTATAACATACTTTTCCTGCTTTTCAAAGAGGTATTTTTTTATTTTACGGGGGAACGTAAAAAGAGACTGCCTTTGCGTGAAGGCGGTCTCTTTTTGGGAAGTGAGATCAGTTTGCGGATGCATCGGCGGCGGTGGTTTGCAAATCAATCCAGTTGGCAAGGTTATAAAACAATCGTTCGCCGAAGACGGTGTTATAATACCATTTGCTACTATCGGATAATAATTTGTTGTTTTCGTACGCTTGTATCATGATTAATCCATCTGAGAAAAATACAATTCGGCAGTTTTTAGTGTTATTCTCGTCTTGTAAATCACAATATAACATCATAATAGCGGTATTGCTTTGGATTGTAGTTGTATTGCTTTCTTTCCAATGATCAATATCCATAATAGTTAACAATTGTTGATCTACAACGACAGAGTATTCATACATAGGGTTAGGGTGAAAAATCAGAACAGCATTAATTTCACTCATTGATTGTAACTGCTTGTTAATCCACACGGGAGTTGTTTTTGATTCGGAACATCCTGTTAGGAGTACAGTAATAAGAATAATTGTGAATAACAACGTAATTTTTTTCATCTCTTATCATTCTCTTCAAGCTTATGCATCGGCGGCGTAGTCGATCATAGCGGTTGCCAGCTCGTTTTCCGCACTTTGAGGAAGCAGGAAGTACACCGCGGTGTCGAATTCTTCGGATTCAACGGCAACGCCGTCAGTCTCGCTTGTTTTGGTCTGATACCGTGCGATACAGCTGTTGGTTTTGCCGATGTACAAATACACGCGACTTCCGTCATCACCGTGTGCCAAAGTGTGCTTGAGCACCCATTCTTCGCTTTGACCGTCAATGTCCGGATCGATCGGTTGCCACGATTCGATCTTCATAATGTCCAGCAATTCCTGCGTAACCGTGCACGAGATGTTTGTGCCGAGTGTTCCCGCCACGGTGTACAGCTGTGTCTCGCCGCTGTCGCGCTTGGCTTCATAATACTGTTGAACAAAGCTCGTCTGTAATCGTTCATCGGGATTGTTGACAGAAGAAGCAACGCTTTGGCAACCTATTAAAAAGAGAATACACAAAAGTATCGGAAAAATATGTCGCATACATTCAAAACCTCACTTTATGTATAGAGATAGTATACAGCCATTAAGTCGTGTAATGTGGGGACGGAGGCGGTCATATGTTCGGGCCCTTCGTATGTGTATCCATCGCAAATCGGGTGATCACTTCCACCGTACATAATGATTCCGTTATCTCTGGAATCATGTGCTAATCCTAATGCGTGACCGATTTCGTGAGAGGCAACTTTTTTCATCAATAGATGTGTTTGAGCTTCTGTATGGTCTATTGCATAGTTGTCAAATTTTTTTTGCGAAAAAGTAATAACAGAATATCTCCAGTTAGTATTGCTGGTAGCAACTTGTTCAATAAGAGATTGGCCGTGGGCGTCGAATGGTTCTGTTACAGCGTATACTTCGGGATAAGAAACGGCGTTGATACGGATGTAATCCTCAGTGTAAATAAAACGAATATCCGACCTGGATAATACAACCTCATTGCAAGTCATACCAAAATTATAATGATCATTTGTATAACCGTCCTGTTGAGACATTCTTTGAGAGATTATACCTAAATGCCAGTTCCAGTCGTCAATTGCCTCTGAAATAACCATCCATAAGTCATTGTTTTCGTTTAGAGAAAAGTCAATATAGCAATTAACATTATCTAATGAATGTTTGTTTCCGAGTTCATCAAGCATATGACCACCGAAGACAATATATTTTTCACCATTATCTCCTGTGAAAACGAATTCAGCTGATGTGGATGTTGCAAAAAACAAAATCAAGGGTATTGTCAATAAAAAGGATAATAATCTTTTGTTTGTAGTTTTCATATAAAAACCTTCTTTCTCAATGCTAATACTTGAATATGTGTTTAGAAATAGATCTGTACATTGGAATCACCCCTTAGTTTATTCTGGTAACATTATACCCCCAAAAAACATATTTGTCAATAATATATTGCGGAAAATAGTATTGACTTTACTATATACCTTGTGTATACTAATAGCGTAAGGTTTGGATGGAACTTCCCAAAAAAGGTTCGGTGTTATGAAGATTTCGGAAAATGTGAAGCGCGGGTCGGTGGATCTGCTGTTGCTGACTCTTCTCAAAGAAGAGGATATGTACGGCTATCAGCTCGCCCAGGAGCTTGCTGCGAGAAGCAGCGGACGGTACAAGCTGCAGGAAAGCTCGATGTATCCCATTTTGTACCGTATGATCGACAAAGGGCTGATCAGCGACCGTCGGGAGCTGGTCGGCAAACGCCGTGTGCGCGTGTATTATCATCTGGAGCACGAAGGCTTGCTGTATCTTCAGCAGGCTTTGGAGGACTACCTGTCAACGGTAGGCGGCGTGCTGGAAATTCTGGGAAAGAGGATCGTGGACAATGAAACAGACTAACCGTGCAATACGCGCCGCCAAGCGGTATTTACGTGAGGTGCGGCGTGATCTTCCGTGCTCGCTCAAGACCAAACGGGAGATGTTGTCCCGCCTGGAAGAATCGCTTCTCGATTTTGTCGGTGAGCGCCCTCACGCAACCTATGAAGACATTACCGGTCATTTCGGACACCCCTGCGAGGTCGCCGATGCGTATTTCGCGGATCTTCCCGCCGAGCAGCTTCGCAAGGATCTGCATACGGCGCGTTTTGTACGCCGTGTGCTGATAACGGTTCTTGTCATCGCGGCGTTGGCGTATGGGATGACATTGGGAATTGTTATTTATGAAAATCATATTGATGGTTCAATTGTGCAAACGTATGAAGTTAACGAAAATCGAATTAATTGTTTTTTAGAATGATTCGGTGAGACGGAAAGGAGAAAATAGGGTATGAAACGTTTATGGTCTTTTGTATTTGCATTGGTGCTTATGGTGTGTATGATTACATCTATATCAGCACAGGAGGCGGATTCCTTCCGCATTGTCAGTGAGACAATCGAGACTTTTGAAGATGGTTTTTCTATTGTCACCACCATTTCCGAAGAGAATCTGACAGCGGAAAATGCGGCTCGCGCAGGGTATAATAAAACAGGAAGTAAAACGGTTACGGGTAAAGATCAGACCGGTGCTGTATGTTGGACATTCACGGTGACCGGTACCTTTGTCGTGAACGAGGGTGTGGTGTCGGCGTGCATCACAGCGCGATATTCGCACACGATTTCCAATTCTGCCTGGTCGTTGCAAAGCGGCAATGCTGCCAAGACGGGCAATCAGGCAGTAGCCAGCGGTACATTTATTAAGAAAGCGCTTGGCGTAACGGTTCAGACAGTAGACACCTCTGTTACACTTACCTGTGATAAATACGGTGTGCTGTCATAAGCTCTTTAACAAAAACGGACTGTCGCGTTTAACGCGGCAGTCCCTGTCTTTATAAGTATTCTGAAAATGCGAGGTGAGCGGCGTTGGCCGAAAAGGAAACCAAGCCCAATCTGCACAAGGGTCATCGCGAGCGGATGAAAAATCGCTACATTTCCAAAGGCTTCCGCGATTTTGAGCCGCACGAGCTCATAGAGATCTTGTTGTATTACGGTGTGCCGCAACGCGACACCAATCCGCTTGCACACGAGCTGTTCAACACCTTCGGCAGTGTCAACGCGGTGTTGTCTGCCGACCGTGAGATACTGTGCGCCGTGAAAGGTGTCTCGCCGAATCTGGCGACCTTTCTCAATTTAGTCGGAGACATTCATCGCTTTTGCTCGGAGGAGGCGATGCCGACGGGGATGACCCTTCGTTACACGACGGATTTTGTCAGCTTTCTTCAACCGCGCTTTGACCGCCTGCCTGTTGAGCAAGTGTGGATCGTGTGTATGGATGTGCTGGCGCGTGTGGTGGGTGTGCATCAGATCTCGTCGGGATCGCCGATATCTTCGGAGATAAATGTGCGCCGTATTATGCAGTTGGCGCTGGCGGACAATGCCAGCAGTCTGATCATTGCACACAATCACCCTTCGGGGATCGCGTTGCCGTCCGAGCCTGACATCCTGGCGACGATCGAGCTTGCCAAGGCACTCAAGGGTGTCGGCATCCGATTGCGGGATCATCTGATCTTTGCACGGGATAACGAATGCGTTTCGTTTAACGACAGCGAGGCAGTTCAGCAAACGCTGGAGGGCTTGCCGTTTGAATTGTAAAACCGAATATACAGAACAAAAGGATTTCGGCGTAAAAGCATTGCTTTTACGCCGTTTTTTGAACCCCTTGCCTCTCCCGTTGGGAGAGGTGGCATCGCCGCAAGGCGATGACGGAGAGGGTGTTGCCCGTGACGGGGGAACAAACAAATCGTCCCAAAGAAGCCCTCTGTCTTTTAATAAAGTAAAAAGCCTCCCCTTTGTCAGGGGAGGCAGAGATGACACACTGTTTATTTTACGGGGCGGTTGATATATTGCGCGTGGAGCTTGGAATACATGATCCGTTGCTCGTGATACAATCCGTAATTGCCCGACAGGATGTAGCTGATGATGCACGCGGGTGCAAACAACAGCAGTCCTTGTGAACCGAACAGCTCGATACTCAGAATGATGCAGGCTACAGGGCAGTTCACCGAGGCGCACAGCATCGTGATCATCGCGATGGCCGCCGCAACCCCGGGGTCAAGCCCTAAAAGACCGCCTGCCACACAGCCGAAGGTAGAGCCGATGAACAGCGTCGGAACGATCTCGCCGCCCTTGAAGCCGCAACCGATGGTGACAGCGGTAAACAGCATTTTCCAGAGAAACGCGGCGGGAACGACCGTACCGTTGTTGACGGCGTTGTACACGATCTCCATACCCGAGCCGTTGTAGTCACGCGAACCGCTCAGCAGGGTCAGCAGGAGGATCGCAACACCGCCCACGGCAATACGCCAATAGGGATTCGGGAAGGCTTTCGAGAACAAACGGTGGCTTTCCCGCATAGCCAGACAAAAGACAATGCTGATGCCTGCGCACAGCACTGCTAAAAGCGACACACGCCACAGCGTATCCCACGACGCTTCGGGGATGACCGCTGTGAAGGTCATCGGACGGGCACCGAGCAAACGTGCGATCGCGTAGCTTAACAGCGATGCCGCCATACAGGGAAGCAGTGCGGCATAATACATCACGCCGACGCTGATAACCTCAATGGCAAAAAAGACCGCCGTGAGCGGGGTGCAGAACAGCGCGGAAAACAGCGCGCTCATACCGCACAGCGTTACAATGTGCATATCGCGGTTGTCGAACTTCAGCAGATGGCCGACCTTGACGCCGATACTGCCGCCCAACTGAAGTGCCGCGCCCTCGCGTCCTGCCGAACCGCCGAACAGGTGGGTCAGCATCGTGCTGATGAAAATCAGCGGTGCCATCACAAGGCGGATATGGTGGCCCGTGCGCACCGAGCCGATAACCTCATCGGTGCCTGCGGATTTGCTCATATCCGTGATGTTGTATAAGAGCACGATCACAAGACCTGCGACGGGTAACAGCCAGATCAGCCACGCTTGCTCGTTGAACAGCTGATTGGAAAACTCCACAGTCATATGAAACAGAGTGCCCAAAGGACCGCTGACAGCACCTGTGATGAGCGCGACCAACAGCCATTTTCCGACCGAACGGAACGTTTCGGCAAGCTGTTGCCGCTTGGAGGTCAGAATATGTTCCATATCAGGCACTCCTTTGATCGCTCAACGGCTTGATTTCCTTTTTGTACAGATACACAAAGAAGACGGTGCTCAGTGCCAGTGACATTACCTCAGCGATGGGGAACGCCCACCACACCGCGTGAATGTTTTCCGTAAGGGAGAGCAGATAGGCAACGGGGATCAGCACCACAAGCTGACGGCCGACCGATACGGTCAGACTGAGCAGGCCGTGGGACAACGCCTGAAACACGGAGGTGACGATGATGCAGAAGCCCGCAAAAAGGAAGCTCAGGCTGATGGTGCGAAGTGCCGTGACGGCGATCTCGACGGTCGTTTCGGACAGATTGAACGGCGCGAGCAGTACGTGGGGGAACAGCTGGAACAGCGCCAGACCGACCAGCATCATCGACACCGCGCTGATGATGCTCAGGCGGATGGTTTTGCTGATACGCTCGGGATTTTTGGCGCCGTAGTTGTACGCAACGATCGGCACCATACCGTTGTTCAGTCCGAAGACGGGCATAAAGATAAAGCTCTGCAATTTGAAGTATGTGCCGAGCACCGTGACGCCCGCATCGCCGATCGGATATCCGAATCCGAGCAGAATGCGGTTGAAAAAGAAGGTCATCACGGAGGCGATCGAGCCCATTATGATGGACGGGATACCCACCGCGTAGATTTTGCGGATGGTTTTCAGGTTGGGACGGAATCCGCGCAACGTGATGTGGATCTCCTTGTTTTTGGTGCGGTTAAACCGGATGGCAAGCAGCATTGCCACAATCTGACCGAATACGGTGGCGATCGCCGCACCCGCAACACCGAAGCCTTCAAAATCACCGATACCGAAGATGAACAGGGGATCGAGAATGATGTTGATGATGGCACCGGTTCCTTGGGTGATCATGGTGTACAGGGTCTTGCCGGTGGATTGCAACAAACGCTCAAACACAAACTGCCCGAACAGACCGAAGGAAAGCGAGCAGCAAAGCGAGAGATAGGATACGCCGTAACCGATGGTTTCGACATCGTTTGTTTGTGTCTGGATGAAGAACTTTGTGCCGAGCAGACCGAACAGCAAAAAGACGATATAGCTCAGTCCGTACAGAAAAATGGCATTGTTCGCCGCACGGTTGGCTTCTTTGTGATTGCCTTCACCCAGACTGCGCGACAGCAACGCATTGACACCGACACCCGTGCCTGCGCCCACAGCGATCATCAGATTCTGAATGGGGAAGGCAATGGTGACGGCGTTGAGCGCCTTTTCGCTGAGCTGGGCAACAAAGATGCTGTCCACGATGTTGTACATTGCTTGTACCAGCATCGAAATGATCATCGGCAAAGCCATACTGAACAGCAGTTTCCCGACGGGCATTACGCCCATTTTGTTTTCTTGCAACGGTTTTGACATATTCAAAAAGCCTCTTTTTCAAAAAAATCGGTGCTTTGTCGAAACAAAGCACCGAAAAGTATAGCAGTAATTATTTGAAAAGTCAATCACCAAGCATCATCTTTGCATTCTTCCACGCAATGAAATCCCGTTCGTCCTGCGTCAGCGGGAGAGATTCAAAGCATTGCCTGTCCGCTTGCTGATTTCCCCACGGGGAATCCGACGCAAACAGGATGCGCTCAGCACCGTGACGGCGGATGATGCGGAGTAATTGCTCGTTGTCGATCTGTCCGAGGGAGAAAGCAAGATCGAGATACACCGCCTTCCCGACCAGATACGTTTCCACATCGTCCCACATCCGCCAGCCGCCGACGTGTGCTAAAACGATGCGCGGATCGTCGGGATCGGTTTTCAGCTCATTCAGAACAGCGGCTGTTCGTGCGGGCGTGCAGTGAACGGGATCGGGTAGCCCAATGTCGATCCCTGCGTGAATGACAACGTAGAGATTGCGGCGAAGTGCCTCGCGAAGAATACGCACGTTGCGTTCATCGTCGATGAATACGCCTTGATAATCGGGATGGAGCTTGATGCCCTTGAGTCCCGATGCTACGATGAAATCAAGCTTTGCTTCGATATCATCGTTGTCGGGGTGAATGCCGCCGAAGGAGATCAGGCGGTCGTGCTCTTGGTTGATCTGTGCGGCGAAACGGTTGATGCTGTCAAATTGGGAGGGCTTTGTCACCACGGGGAGCACCACCGAACGGTCGATCCCTGCCTCGTCCATCGAACGCAGAAGATCTTGTGCCGTTCCGTTCGTGTGCGCAGGGATCCCGCCGATCTTCTCTAAATGCGCAATGGTAGCGGGCGCAATCTTGTCAGGAAAAATATGGGTGTGAAAATCAATTGTCATAGAGATCACCTCATTTGGGGGGGGAGAAAAGCCTGCTGTTTCCGAGAAAGCGGAAACAGCAGGCTTTTTGGGTATACGTTCAGTTTTCGCTGATACGACGCAGGAAGCTTTGCGTGCGCTCATTTTGCGGATGATCGATCACATCGTGCGGAGCACCCTGCTCCACAATCATACCGTCATCCATAAAGATTATTGTATCCGAAACATCCCTTGCAAATTCCATTTCGTGCGTAACAACGATCATTGTGCAGTCTTTATCCTTCAGACTGCGGATGACCTTGAGCACCTCGCCTGTCAGTTCGGGGTCGAGAGCGGAGGTCGGTTCGTCGAAACAGAGAATGTCGGGATTCAGCGCCAGAGCGCGCGCGATGGCGACACGTTGCTGCTGACCGCCCGAAAGCTGAGCGGGATAATAGTTCATCCGTTCGGTCAGACCGACCTTTTCGATAAGCTGTTCGGCGCGGGCTCTGATCTCGTCCTCGGGAGCCATTTTCATCAGCTTCGGAGCGAGCATCACGTTTTCCAGCACCGTGTACTGCGGAAACAGGTTGAAGGACTGGAATACCAGCCCGAAATGCAGACGGTTTTTGCGGATCTGCTCTTCGGGAGGACGCTTTGTCGTGCCGTTATAGATGCACTTGCCGTCGATGTGAATGGTGCCCCACTCGGCAAATTCCAGGAAGTTCAGGCAACGAAGCAAGGTCGTTTTACCGCTTCCCGAGGAGCCGATGATGGACAGCACTTCACCCTTTTCCAAAAAAAAGTCGATGCCTTTGAGGATTTCGGTCTTGCCGAAGCTTTTTTTAAGTCCGCGGACTTCCAAAAATGCCATGTGTCGTAACCACCTAAATCAATTGAAATAACTCAGTTTCTTTTCAATGTAGTTGAAAAGAATGGTCAGCAAGCCGCTGAACAGCAGGAAATAGGCACCCGTGTAAAAGAGCGGCCAGATAATGCCCTTGCCGCTGAAACGTTCCGCAACCATCAGAATTTCACTGACGGCAATCACGCGGGCAAGAGAGGTGTCCTTGACGAGCGTGATGATCTCGTTTGCCATCGGCGGGACGATGCGCTTGATCACCTGAAGCAGTACGATTTTTGAGAAGATCTGCGTTCTTGTCAAACCGAGCACCTGTCCCGCTTCATACTGTCCCTTCGGGATGCTTTCGATACCGCCGCGGTAGATTTCGGAAAAATAACACGCGTAGTTGATGACAAAGGCGATCAGTGCCGCAAACATACGGTCACGCATAGGAGGACCGCCCAACAAACCGGGAACATACATCACGACAAAGAGCTGAAGCATCAGGGGAGTACCGCGGATGCACCAGACAAACACCTTTGTCACAAAGCTGAGCGGTTTGAATTTGGTCATGGAGCAAAAGGCGATCAGAAGACCAAGCGGCAGGGAAAACAGCAGTGTTCCTGCAAAGAGCTTGCAATTCTCCAGAAAACCGATTGCCAGTTCCAAACTGACTTGCTGAAAAGACATGACATTGACCTCTTACAATTCTGTTTTTTGAATTACTTGGACTTGACCACTTTCACTTGCTTATTCTCCATATAGGGGATGGAGACGCTCATATTCTCCTGACGCTCTTCGGTGATGGTCATACCGTTCCAGATGCAATCGATGTTCTTGGAAGCAAGCTCAGTCTCCTTTGCGGACCAGCTGATCTCCTGGAACACGGGTTCCACGCCGAGCTTGGCGCAGACAGCCTTGGCAAATTCGGTTTCAAAGCCCACCAGCTCGCCGTTCTCGTTTTCATAGTTCATCGGAGCAAAATAGGTGATGCCGATGACGAGCTTGCCCTTCTTCATAACATAGTCGTAGTCGGAGTCGGTTTCTGCCTGCTTGAAAGCGTCGCTTTGTGCGTCACCCAGCAGAATGTCTTCGAGCTTGTATTTCTTTGCGATCTCGGCAAGCGTACCGTCCGCTTTGAGCTCACGGATGATCTCGTTGACCTTCGCAGTCAGGTCAGAGCCCTTGCGGAACGCAATGCCGTATTGCTCTTCGGCGTAGCCCTCGCCTTCCACGACAAGGGCTTCGTAGTCGGTGCCCTCACCGATAGAGCCGATGGACATGACATAGTCGATAACCGCGGCGTCAGCCGTGCCGGCGTTGACCTCCATCAGGGCTTTTGCCTGCGTGTCAACAGCGGTGTATTGGTAGTCAGCGAAATCCTCGTGGGTGGTGGCAACGCCCTCACCGGCGGATTCCTTTTCCGCGACGAGGATCTGTTTGCCGTTGTTGCCGCAACCCGCAAACATAGCCGTCATCATCAGGACGGCTAAAACACAACAAAGAATCTTTTTCATAACCGTTTTTTCTCCTTTGAATATCATCTTGTCGGATCAGACCGACTGCCCTATTATATACGATTGCGTTAGCAAAGTAAAGTGGTAAAACGCAAAAATTTGAAAATTTTTTCAAAATGTCCTATTTTCGGTATGCGGGACATACCTTTATAGCAAAGGAGGCGTCGCAATGGAAGCGGATTTCAGCGGGATCACGGCAGGTCTTCCTGATTCGATCGCTTCGGCACTGTCTGCCGTGCCGTCGGAGTATCGGCACAGTGCGCAGGAGATCCGTATACGGGCGGGTGCACCGCTGATCGTGTCATCCCCGAAAGGAAACACGCCGTTCGGGCGGATGCTGACAGCGGAGGATGTCAGGGACTGCTTTTTGCATCTGTGCGGATATGCGGTGCATACCCATCAGGAGGAATTGCGGCAAGGCTTTTTCACGACCCGCGACGGTCGGCGCGTAGGCGTGGCAGGCACGGCAGTGATCACCGACGGGGATGTCACCGGTTATCGTGACATCACCTCGTTGTGTATCCGTGTGCCCCGTGCGATTCGGGGGTGTTCTTCGCCGCTGTTGCCGTATATCGATACGGAAGACGGTGTGCACGGATTGCTTCTTAGCGGTGCTCCCGCAAGCGGCAAAACCACGGTTTTGCGCGATACGGCGCAAACGTTAGGCGATCATCGGCGTGTGGCGGTGGTGGATGAGCGGCGGGAACTGGCGTTCGGCGGATTGCCGATGTGCGATGTGCTCGGCGGTTGTCCGAAAGCGGTCGGGATCGTGCAGGCGGTGCGTACGCTGGCACCCGATGTTGTGATCGCCGATGAGATCGGATCGGAAGCGGAGTGGGAGGCGGTGGCGTATGCGGTGTTTTGCGGCGTTCCCGTTATTGCCTCGGTTCACGCACACAACGCGCAGGATCTGCTGGCACGCGAACGGATTCGTACGGTGTTGCAAAACGGCGGCTTTTCCTACGTTGCCTTTTTATCGCCGAGACATTGCCGCGAACGCAAAACGACCGTGAAGAAGGCGGGGGATTTGTTTGAAAATACTGGGAGCGTGTCTGGTAGCGGCGGCGTGTGCGGGGATCGGGCTGTGCCGTGTGCGGCGACTGACGGACAGTGAACGGCTGTGGCAGGACTGGGTGAGACTGTTGGCTGTCCTGTACACGGAATTGCGGTACACCGCACGGCCTGTTCAGGAGATACTTGCCGCTTTGAATCCCAAGGACTACGGTATGCTCGGATGGCTTTCTCCGTATGATGCGACGACTTGCAGCTTATATCCGTCGGGTCTTTGCGAGGAAGAGGAGAGCTTTGCACGGGAATTTTTTCCGTTTTTGGGGACAAGCGACCTTGCAGGACAGCTGGCACACATCGAGCAATTTACCGAGCGCGCCAAAGTTCTGCTGGCACAAAGCGGTGAACGGCGACAGCGGTTATCCGGGGTTTATGTATCTACGGCGGTGTGTCTGGGGATCAGCGCAGGGGTTATGATGTTATAGGAGGCGAACAGCAATGGACGTGGATCTGATATTTAAAATTGCCGCGATCGGTATCATCGTCGCGGTGCTCAATCAGGTACTCATCCGCTCGGGAAGGGAGGAGCAGGCAATGCTTACGACGCTTGCGGGGCTGATCGTGGTGCTGACGATCATTGTCGCGGAGATCAGCACGCTGTTTGAAACGGTCAAATCCGCGTTCGGACTGTGAGGTGGCGGGGATGACCGTTTGGATGATCGTGGGCGTATCGGTTACAACGGCGGTTTTGGCATTGACATTGCGACAGACACAACCGGCATATGCAAGTGTGCTGTCTCTTGCGGCGGGGATGCTGTTGCTCGGTGCGGCGTTGACAGCGGCTGTGCCGTTGCTCGGTCGGATCACGGCGCTGTTTGAGAATCGGCTGATGGATGAGCGGTATTCGTCCGTTCTGCTCAAAGCGCTGGCAATTGCGCTTTTGACGGGCACAGCGGCGGATGTCTGCCGCGATGCGGGAGAATCCGCGCTGGCTTCCAAAGCGGAGTTTTGCGGTCAGATCCTGCTGCTTGTGTGCGGATTGCCGCTGTTTGAATATGCGGCATCCTTGCTTGAGAGCCTCATCCGTTCACAGGCGGTGGTGCCGTGAAGCGATGTGTGCGTGTGGTGATGACGGCGTTGTTGCTGATGCTTGTGATGAGTCTTTCGACGGCGGCGATGACCGTTGAAGAACAGATGGAGCAACAATTGGAAGCCAGCGGTGCTTATGACCTGCTTGAGGAGCTTCCCGGGGAGACAAGGGCTCTTCTGGAACGGCTCGGCGTGGACAGACTGTCGTTTGACGCGGCAATGGCGATGCAGCCGCAAACCGTACTGTCAGCACTCGGCGATTTGGTTCGTCAGGAAAGCCGTGCACCGCTCACGGCGGTGATGGTGTTGCCGGGAACGGTACTGTTGCTCGGCTTTTTCTCGTCGTTTCATCCGCTTGGGGGTGAACGGTCATCGATCGTCCGTTCCGTTTCGGTGTTAGCGGCCGTCACACCGCTTTTGGTGCCGCTGTGGCAAACGATGCAACGTACAGCGGCGGCGGCAGACAGTGCGTCGGTATTTTCTCTCAGCTTTGCACCGGTGTACGCGGGGATGCTGTTGGCATCGGGACACGCCGCAACCGCCCTGAGCTATCAGACGGTGATGGTGGCGGCGGCGCAGGGGATCGGTGTGCTGATCTCGAGGGTGATCGTGCCGCTCAGCTTTGTGACGCTGGCGTTCGGTGTGACGGGAGCGATCGACCCTGCCCGTCGGTTATCCGGTGTCGGGGCGGCAGTCGGCAAGATCAACACGTGGATGCTGACGGTATCCTTGATGCTGTTTGTGGCTATGCTGTCGTTTCAAAGTATTTTGTCGGCGGGAGCGGATTCGGTCGGCGGACGGATGCTGCGATTTTCGGTTGCAGGGTTTGTGCCGATCGTCGGCGGATCGCTTTCGGAGGCATTGTATACCGTGCAGGGGTGTCTGTCCTCTTTGCGCGGTACAGTCGGTTGCTTCGGCGTTGTGAGCACCGTGCTTATCGTGTTGCCGACGCTGATCGAGTGCGTGGTGTGGGATATGCTTCTGTTTGCGGTCAAGGTCACGGCGGAGCTGTTTTCTTTCGGCGAGATCGCCGGGGCGGCGGATGTGCTCAAGGGCGTGATGAAGACGGCGATTGCGGTGCTGGCATCCGTCGGACTGCTGATGATCATTTCGCTGACGCTGGTGACGATGGGTACGGGAGGTGCACGATGACGGAGATTCAGGGCTGGGCGGCGGCAATGTGCGCGATCGGGATCGGTTGCACGCTGATGTCAATGCTTTGTCCGTCGGGTGCGGTTCGTCGCACATTCGGTACGCTCACGGCTGTGTTTTTTCTGTGTTGCTTGCTGACACCGATAAAGACGTTAATCGGACAGGCGGTTGACCTGTTTGCCGTTCGGGAGCAGACGGCGGTATCTCGAACACTGGATGAAACGGTGAACGCCCAGGCACAGGAGGTCATTGCCGCCGCACTTCTGCGGGATGCCGAGCAAAGACTCTCAGAAACGGCAACTGTGAAAAAGGTCACCGTTTATCGGGATAATACGCGTGCGGACAGCATATATATTGAGCGTGTGCGCGTGACGCTGTCGCAGGAGGATCGCACGGTCGGCGCGACTGTGCGCAAAGCATTGGAACAGGCGTGGGGAACGGTGGTGGAGGTGTATTATGTGGGATAATATCCGCAAGCGATTTCGCTCGTGGGCGTCTCAAAAGCGTGCGGTAGCGTGGATCACGGCGGTCGGCTTTGTCGGAATACTGCTGGTCGGTATATCGGCGTGGTCGGACAACGGACCCACGCCGACGCAGATGCCTGTAACGGATACGCAGACGTATATAGCACAGCTGGAGGAACGGCTGTCAAAAATGGTGTCTTCCATCCGCGGAGCGGGACGGGCACAGGTGATGATCACGCTTCAAAACGGCGTGGAATATATTTATGCCAATGAGGAAAAGACCAATTCCGATCATACCGAAAGCGATTCGCAGGTGTCTGTGCGTGACGATAACCAGAAAACCGTTGTTACGGTGGACGACGGCAACGGGAAATCGGGCTTGCTGGTGACAGAGATCCAACCGGTTGTGCGCGGCGTTGTGGTGACGTGTGAGGGCGCAACGGACGAGGCGGTGACGGCACTTGTCAGTCAGGCGGTGTGCACGGCACTGGATATTACGGGAAAGCGCGTATGCGTTGTTCCGTTCAATTCATAGAAGGAGTGGTGTCGTTATGAAAGAGAAAAAAGGGTTTCGGAAAAAGCATGTGGTTCTGGCGGCAATGGTGTTGGTGCTCGGTGCGGCGGTATACCTGAATTATTTTGTGGCATCCAATACACCGCTGACGGTTTCGACGGGAGAAGCAGAGAATGACGCAGCGGTGACGACCACGACACAGCCGCTCGGAGAATCGGTGTTTGTGGCAGGGACAACAGCTCCTTCGCAGGAGGAAAGCTACTTTGATGCCGCCAGACGCAACCGTGCATCGGCACGGCAGGAGGCGTTGGACATTCTTAAGGATACCCTGCAAAACGTGAAGACCGACGAAGCGACACAGCAGGAAGCGATCGCGGCGGCGGCAACGGTCGCGGCGGCAGTGGAGCAGGAGGATGCGATCGAGAGCCTTCTCAAAGCCAAGGGGTTTGAGGATTGCGTGGTGTATATCGAAAACGGCAACGCGTATGTGGCGGTGAAGGCGGCATCGCTTGAGCAGGCGCAAACCCTGCAGATCCTGCAGGTTGTCACATCGCAGTCTGCCGTGAAGGCGGATGCGGTCAGCATCACGGCGGTGGAATAAAAATATAAAAAAGCAGTTGCGTTTGCGTAAAAAAGATGGTATACTATGAATATATCATTATTTGCATAAAAGGGGGCGCTCGTTTATGAGTGAACAAACCTACAAATCGACAGACGGCAGCTGCATCATTTCTCAGCAGGTGATCGCCACGATCGCGTGTAACGCCGCGCTTGAGGTGGACGGTGTGGCATCGATGGCTCAGCGTCCTATGAATCTTCGCGGTATGGTACAGTCAGCGGATATGCGTTCGGTGGCGGTGACCAGCAATGCCAATGAAACGGTGCTGGATGTGTATGTCCACCCGAAAATGGATGCGCACATCCCCACAATGGCAGAAGCGATCCAGACGGCGGTCAAAACCGCTGTGCAATCGATGGCGGGCAGCCCCGTGACCAAGGTCAACGTTCACGTGGCGCGCGCTCTCGCAGAACCTCAGACAACCGAACAGCAAGCCGAGTAAACCGTTGCTGATGCGATGTTCTGAGGAACCGTTGCCGGCACGATACAAGGCGAGGAACAAAACCCTCCGCGATTCACGGAGGGTTTTCTTGCTGTTACAGATCCAATGGACGATAAGAATGTGAAAAGAAAGGTCGGAAAACCTTATGGCACGCCGCAAATCCAGAGAACTGGCTTTTATTTTGCTTTTTGAACGTTGCTTTGACGAAACCGATATGCAGGATATCATCGACCGCGCAATAGAAGCGCGCGATATCGAGCCCGACGAGTTTGCTATCCGTCTGGCAAAGGGTGCCGATGAATATTATCTGCAGTCGGATGCCCTGATTGCCGAGCATTCGCATCGCTGGAGCAAGGACCGTCTTTCCAAGGTCGCGCTGGCGATTCTGCGTTTGGCGCTTTACGAGATGCAATACGTGGAGGAATCGCCCGTCAGCGTGGCGATCAACGAGGCGATCGAGCTTGCCAAAACCTACGGCGAGGAAGATGAACCCCCGTTTATCAACGGCATTTTGGGCGCTGTGGCGCGAAAAATGGGTGAAACCGTCGAGGGCGATGCGTGATGACGGCTCTCGGACTGGACACCAGCAATTACACGACATCCGCGGCGATCTATCTTCCGCAAAGCGGACAACTCGTGCAACAAAAACAGCTCCTGCCCGTTCAGGAGGGACAGATGGGACTGCGTCAGAGTGATGCGCTGTTTCATCACGTTCGCCAGCTGCCCGATATTGTCGAGCGGCTTCGCGCGCAGTGCGATGCACCCATCACCTGCATCGGCGCGTCTGACCGTCCTCAGCAAACAGACGGCTCGTATATGCCCTGCTTTTTAGCGGGCATCGGTGCGGCACGTCAGCTTGCCGCGGTGCTCGGTGTGCCGTGCTACCGTTTCACCCATCAGCAGGGACATGTGGCGGCGGCACTGTACGGCACGGGTCATCTTGATTGGATGAAGACGCGTTTTTTCGCGTTTCACGTGTCGGGCGGTACGACCGATGCACTTCTTGTGGAACCCGATGAAAACGAACTGATCCGTTGTCGCGTGGTTGCTCACTCGCTTGACCTGAAAGCGGGACAGCTGGTTGACCGCGTCGGCGGTATGCTTGGTCTTCGTTTTCCTGCAGGCCCCGCGTTGGAGGCGTTGGCGCTTCAGGCAAGCGGTGCGTATAAACCGCGGGCGAGCACGGACGGGATGAACTGTCACCTGTCGGGTGTGCAGAATCAGTGTGAGCGTATGCTCAGGGACGGTGCCCCGAAAGAAGAGGTGGCACTGTTTTGCCTGAAAAGTATTGAAGCGGCGTTGATCTCGATGACCGAAGCGCTGTTTTCGGCGTACGGAGAATTGCCGCTTGTGTATGCGGGCGGCGTGATGTCGAACTCGTTGCTGAAGGCGTCGCTTTCCTTACGGTTCGGCGGTGCTTTTGCCGACCCGGTGTATTCGGCGGATAATGCGGCGGGGATAGCCGTGTTGACCGCGATAAAGGATGAAGACCGATGAAGGTTATTTCAATATCACAACTGAATCATTATGTGAAGTCGCTTCTGGAGCAGGATCGCAACATCGCGTCGGTGTATATCGGCGGCGAGATCAGCAACTTTACCAATCATTATAAATCGGGACATCTGTATATGTCTTTGAAGGATGAGAATGCGTTGGTGCGGGCGGTGATGTTCCGCGGTGCGGCATCCAAGCTGACCTTTACTCCCGAAAACGGTATGAAGGTCATTGTCAAAGCGCGCGTGTCGCTGTATGAAAAGGACGGCTCATATCAGCTGTATATCGATTCGATGCAGCCCGACGGTGTCGGTGCTTTGCAGATCGCGTTTGAACAACTGAAAAAGAAATTAGCGGCAGAGGGCTTGTTTGATGAAGCCCATAAGCGTCCGCTTGTGCGCTATCCGCGTACGGTCGGCGTCATCACGTCACCGACGGGTGCGGCAGTGCGCGATATTTTGAATGTGCTCGGCAGACGCTATCCTCTTGCAAAGGTGCTGTTTGCTCCCGTATTGGTGCAGGGCGACGGTGCGCCGCCGCAGATCGTGGATGCGATCAACCGTGTTAACGCGATCGCGGATGTCGATGTGATCATTGTCGGCAGAGGCGGCGGTTCGCTGGAAGAGTTGTGGGCGTTTAACGATGAGCGGGTGGCACGGGCGGTGTATGCGTCGCGTGTGCCCGTTATTTCGGCGGTCGGACACGAAACCGATTTCACCATCTGCGATTTTGCGGCAGATCTTCGTGCTCCCACGCCGTCTGCGGCGGCGGAGCTTGCCGTGCCCGATACGCAGGCGTTGCTTCAGACACTGCGAGCAGGTGCCGATCATTGTGAGCAGCTGATTCGCCGCGCTATTGAAAGAGAACATCACCGTTTGAAGGTGCTCAGTGAGAAGCGTTGCCTTCGTTCACCGCTGTTTTACGTGGAAGAACGGCAGATGCGACTGGATATGCTCACGCAGGCGCTCACGAATGCGGCAGGAAAAGCCGTTCACCGTGAATCTCAGCGGTTAGCGGCGGATGCCGCCAAGCTTGACGCGTTAAGTCCGCTGAAGGTGCTCGGACGCGGCTATGCGATCCCGTACAAGGACGGCGAAGTCCTTGCGGGTGTGCACGATGCGCAGGCGGGGGACAGATTAACAATACGGCTGTGCGACGGCGAGTTAGCCTGCACGGTAGAAGGATAAGGTGTGAACAGTATGGCATCGATTACATTTGAACAGGCGATGACGCGTCTGGAGCAGATCGTCGCAACCCTGGAGAGCGGACGTTGTTCGCTGGACGATTCGATGAAATTATTTGAAGAAGGCGCCAAGCTGACGGGCTTTTGTCAGAAGGCATTGCAATCCGCAGAGCAGAAGATCGTCAAGCTGACATCGGCGGAAAGCGGCGAAGGGGAACAATTATCGGTTCCCGAAGACACCACACAATCGATGGGAGAAGCACTCAGCGATTGATCTCCTGAGAGGTGAAAAGAATGGGACTCTATTCTCCGACAATGCAACGGTATCTTGAGCTGATCGAGAACGAGCTTGAAGACGCGATGCCGTCGGTATTTGTAAAACAGAAAACGGTCTGCGAGGCAATGCGCTATGCCTGTGCGGCGGGCGGTAAGCGTCTGCGTCCGATGCTGGTGCTTAGCTTTGCGGCGCTTTGCGGCGGCGATGTTCACGCGGCGGTACCGTATGCGTGCGCAATGGAAATGATCCATTGCTATTCCTTGGTACACGATGATCTGCCGTGTATGGATAACAGCCTGCTTCGTCGCGGTCGCCCGTCCACCTTTGCCGAATACGGTGAGGATATGGCACTTTTGGCGGGCGACGGCTTACTGACACGTGCATTTGAATGGGGATTGAATGCGGATAATGTCGCGCTTGTCGGCGAGTGCAAGGCTGTCAGGGCGTTGCGCTTGCTTGCCGATGCCGCGGGTATCTACGGAATGGTCGGCGGACAGACGATCGATCTTGAAAGCGAAGGACAAGCAATCGACCTTGCCACTTTGCAGGAGCTGCAGGAGGGCAAGACGGGTGCGTTGTTGCAGGCATCCTGCGAAATGGGTGCGGTGCTCGGCGGCGGCGGGGAAGAACAGCAAAAAGCCGCCGCGACATTCGGCGCGGCACTCGGCCGTGCGTTTCAGATCGTGGACGATATTCTGGATGTTACGGCAAGTGAGGAACAGCTCGGCAAGCCGGTGGGTGCCGATGAAGATAACGAAAAGGTAACGTATGTTTCATTGCTCGGGCTTGACGGCGCCAAAGCGCTTGCCGACGAGCAAACCGCCAAGGCACTTGAGGCACTTGGTGTCTTCGGTGAACAGGCAGAGGAGCTTCGTGTGCTTACGAAGGCGTTGCTCACAAGAAACGCGTGATATGAGGATGTCAAAAGGAGGATGCAGATGAAAGCGCTGTTTGAGAATTCTGTGTTATTATCCGCGATTCTCGGCTGGTTTGTAGCACAGACTTTAAAGGTTATTATTCATATAATCAAAACAAAATCCTTTGATCCCGAGCGTCTGCACGGCGCGGGCGGTATGCCCAGCTCGCATTCGTGTATGGTGACGGCGATGACCATTGCGACGGCAATGACCGACGGCGTCAACTCCACGATGTTTGCCCTGGCAATGGTGTTTTCCTTTGTCACGCTGTATGATGCGATGGGGGTTCGCTGGCAGGCGGGACTTCACGCAAAGGTGCTCAACCGCGTCAAACGCGAAACGAAGGAGCTTAAAGAAAACGAGGATATGCGTGACGGCGTTAAGGATGAGGAATACGAAGAGATCGAGGATCTCAAGGAATTCATCGGTCACCGACCGATGGAGGTGCTGGTCGGCGTGTTGCTCGGCATTATGATCGCGATGTTTGTGTGTTTGTAAAGGAAGTTGTGTTTTATGTCGGAACAAAAGAACTATTTGGAAATGATTAAAACACCGGCGGATGTTAAATCGCTGTCCGATCAGGAGTTGACGGAGCTTGCTTCGCAGGTGCGTAAGACTTTGATTGAAACGGTCGCCGAAAACGGCGGTCACCTCTCTTCCAACTTAGGGGCGGTGGAGCTGACAGTGGCGATGCACCGCGTGTTTGATCTCGAACAGGATCAGATCGTGTTTGACGTCGGACACCAGTGCTATACGCACAAATTGCTGACGGGGCGTTACGACCGTTTTCATACCCTGCGCCGCCTTGACGGGATGTCCGGCTTTCCGTCTCCCAAGGAAAGTCCCTACGATGTGTTCATCGCCGGTCACAGCAGTACCGCTGTGTCGGCGGCAAACGGTCTTGCCAAGGCAAAATCGCTTTTAGGCGAGGAGGGGCACGTGCTTGCCGTTGTCGGTGACGGTGCGATGACGGGCGGCTTGTTTTATGAGGGACTGAGCAATGCGGGGCGTTCTCACGACAAGCTGATCATCATTATGAACGACAACCGTATGTCCATCAACGGCAATGTCGGCTTTGTGGCGCGTCATCTGTCGCGTATGCGCTCCCGCCCGCGCTATGTCCGCTTTAAGCGGAATTTCGGAAGCGGTCTGCGGAAGATTCCGCTGGTCGGCAAACCGACGTTCCGCCTGCTGATGGGCATCAAGACCATTTTAAAAGATAAGCTGTATCGCAGCAGTTCAATGTTTGAGGATATGGGGTATTACTATCTCGGCCCTGTGGACGGTCACAACATCCGTGAACTGACCTTGGCGCTGGAAGCGGCGAAGGATATCAATCAGCCCGTCCTGCTTCACGTGGATACCGTCAAAGGAAAGGGCTATTCCTATGCGGAGCGCAACCCCGATATTTATCACGGCATCGGTCGGTTTGATATGGCGACCGGTCAGCCGCCTTCCGCGCATCCGACCTTTTCGAAGGTATTCGGCGAACAGGTGATGGAGCTGATGGAGGACGACCGCCTTTGCGTGATCACGGCGGCGATGACCGACGGCACGGGATTGACGCAGGTTGCCCGGCAATATCCGAAACGGTGTTTTGATGTCGGCATTGCCGAGGAACACGCGGTAACGTTTGCGTCGGGTCTGGCACAAAACGGTATGACGCCGGTTTTTGCCGTATATTCCACGTTTTTACAGCGTAGCTTTGACCAATTGATCAACGACACCTCGATCATCAACAGTCACATTGTGCTGGCGATCGACCGTGCGGGTGTCGTGCCCGATGACGGCGAGACTCATCAGGGCATTTTTGATGTGCCGATGCTCAATCTGATCCCGCGTGCTACGGTGTATGCACCGTGTTGCTTTGAGGAGTTCAAGGTACAGCTGCGTCAGGCGATTTATGATGTGGACGGCATTGCCGCCGTGCGCTACCCAAAAGGCGGCGAGGGACTTGTGCCGTCGAATTTCAAGCCGGATTATCAACCGTTTACGTGGTACCGTTCGCGCCGTTCCGAGGTGCTTCTTGTCACCTACGGACGCCTGTTCGGTCACGTGCTGACGGCGGCAAACGAGCTTGCCAAGGACGGACAGTTTGTATCGGTGCTCAAGCTCAACCGCATCAAGCCTATCGATCCGTCCTGTATCCGCGTAGCGTTGACGTATTTCCGCGTGATCTTCTTTGAAGAGGGCAGTCGCCACGGCGGTGTCGGCGAATTGTTCGGCGAGATGCTTGCGGAGAACAATTTTGCCCGTTCGTATGAATTGCACGCCATCGACCGCTTTATTCCTGCGTGCTCGGTCGAAGAGGGTCTGCATCTGGTCGGTCTGGATGTGGACGGCATTGTGGCGGCAGTGAAGGAAACGCCGCACGAGCCGTATCTGAATGAATTTGATCAGCTCACGCAAACGGCAGAGCCCGAAGTGGAGTTTGACCCCGCCGAGGAAGCGGTGCCCGAGGTGCCCGAGGAGAATCCTGATCCAACCGAGGAACAGCAGACGACGGAATCCGAACAGGAAGAGGAAACCGAGGAGTCTCAGGCAGAGCAGAAACCGCAAGAGGAGAAGAACGATGAGTGACACAATGCGTCTGGATGCCGCGATGGTTGCAAAAGGACTGTGCGGCGGACGCGATAAAGCGAAGAGCCTGATCGCAGGCGGCCACGTGTCTGTCAACGGAAGAACCGTTACCAAAGCGTCTGTGTCGGTGTCAGCGGAGGATGTTCTTGCGTGCAATGTTCGTGAACGCTTTGTCGGTCGCGGCGGCGAAAAGCTGCTCAAGGTGATCGAGCAGATGCCGCTTTCGGTGAAAGGGCTGTGCTGTGCCGATATCGGTGCATCCACGGGCGGTTTTACGGACTGTCTTCTACAGCACGGTGCTTCCAAGGTCTACGCCATCGATGTCGGACACGGTCAGCTTGCCGCTTCGCTTCGGGAGGATGCCCGCGTGGTGTGTATGGAAGGCACGGATGTGCGGGATGCAGACGCGGTCGGTCGGTGTATTCCGAGCGGCAGTCTGGATCTGTGCACGGTGGATGTGTCGTTTATTTCGCTGACGGCTGTGTGGGACAGTATCGTATCGCTTCTGCGTCCCGACGGCAAGGTCGTGTGTCTGATCAAGCCGCAGTTTGAGGCGGGACGAAGTGCCCTGTCCAAACGCGGTGTTGTCAAAAATGAAAAAGATCATATCCGCGTCTTGCAGATGTTGCAATGCTTCTGGCAGGAACGCGGATTCGGTATGGAGTATGTGTCCGAATCGCCCATTCGCGGCGGAGAGGGCAATGTGGAATATGTCGCTGTGCTGACCGCATCGGCGCAGAGAGCGTCATTTTCCCCGGCGCAGGTTGTCAAAAGCGCCTTTGACCATTTTAAGAAGGAGGGCTCACCGTGAGGGTAGCCTATGTGTTTAACCGTGCCGCAGGCGGGGCAACCGAAGCGGCACCGCTTCTGGAAAAGGCTCTGCGCGATATCGGTGTGGAGCTGTTGCCGATGTCGTGGCAGGACGGACCGCTTTTGGAAGAGGATGCCTCGATTTTAGCATCCTGCGATGCGGCGGTGGTACTCGGCGGTGACGGATCCATGATCCATATTGCCAAAATTGCCGCCTTTTACGATGTCCCCGTATTGGGAGTCAACGGTGGTACGGTCGGATTTATGGCGGGTTTGGAAATGAACCAATTAGACCGTTTGCCGTGCCTGATTCAGGGACAGTATTCCGTTGAACCCCGTATGATGTTAGAGGTGACGGTAACCCGTCCGAACGAAACACAGACCTTTACGGCACTCAATGAGGCGGTCGTATCGCACGGACAGCTGTCTCGCCTGATCACCTTAGAGGTGACAAGCGGCGGCAAAACCGTTACGACCTACCGTGCGGACGGTGTGATCGTCGCGACACCGACGGGTTCTACCGCCTATTCGTTATCGGCGGGTGGACCTGTGGTCGATCCCGAGCTCAACTGTATGTTGCTCACACCCATCTGTCCTCACGCGATGCACACGCGACCGTTGCTGTTTTCGGACGGAGCGTCGCTGACGATCCGTGCGACCTCGGAAGCCTATCTCACAGTGGATTCCGAGCAGGCAGTGCCGCTGTCACCGGAGGATACCGTGACGGTGCGCAGACATCCGCGGGATGCGCGTTTGATCACTCTCAAAGAGGACAACGCGTTTTATGAGATTCTGACACAAAAACTGATCGACAGAAGATAAGAGGGAATACAATGAAATCCAAACGTCAGGAAGCCCTGCTGGAGATTATCCGCCGCGAGCGGATCGATACGCAGGAGGAATTGACCAATGCGTTGCGAGAAGCAGGGTTTTCCGTAACGCAGGCTACGGTTTCGCGCGATATCAAGGAGTTGCGCCTGATCAAAACGCTCGGAGAAGACGGCCGCTATCATTATGCGGCGGTGCGGTCTGCTTCAAGCGAAGAGGTGTCCACCAAGCTGCAGACGCTGTTCCGCGATGCCGTGCGTACGGTGGATCATGCGTGCAATATGGTTGTTGTCAAATGCCTTTCGGGTACGGCGGGAGCAGTGTGCGCGGCGGTGGATTCGATGGAGCTTCCGTCGGTTGTCGGCACGCTTGCGGGAGATGATACCGTAATGATCGTGGCACGAACCGAACCCGATGCGTTGCGTTTGTCGCGCACATTGAAAGATCTGACCTTGGATTGATATTAATAATGTATATAAAGGGGGTGTTCGTATGCTCCGACAATTGTATATCGAAAACGTAGCGGTTATTGAGCGTGCGGATGTTCCTTTGGATCACGGTTTGACGGTACTCACGGGTGAAACGGGCGCAGGAAAATCCATTCTGATCGATGCATTGGCGGCGGTGCTCGGAGAACGAGCCAGCCGTGACCTGGTGCGAAGCGGCTGTTCCCACGCAATGATCACAGCTGTGTTTGATGAGTTGCCGTCAGGCGTGATGCAGATGCTCACCGAACAGGGGTTTACCTGTGAGGACGGAGAACTGATGCTTCGCCGCCGCATTTCCGCCGAAAACAAAAGCCTGTGCTTCATCGGCGATCAGCCATGCACGGCAGCTGTGATGCGTTCGATCGGACGCTTGCTTGTCAATATTCACGGACAGCACGAAAACCAGGCGTTGCTGTCGGTGGATAGACACGTGGAATATCTTGATCGCTTAGGCGGTCTTGCGGATATCCACGCCGTGTATGCGGCGCGGTACCGCGAGTATTGTGCCACCCATCGTCGCCTTCGCAAGCTGGATGTGGATGAAACGGCCAAACTGCACCGTATGGATATGCTGCGTTTTCAGATCGCGGAGCTGGAAGAGGCGGATCTGCAAAGCGGGGAAGAGGAGCAACTGGTTGCGCGACGCGATCGCTTGCATAACGCCGAGAAGATCGTGCGATGGCTACAGCTTTCCGAGCAGATCCTGAGCGGGAATGAGGATGAAAACGGAGCGGTGTCTGCACTCGAGCAGACAAGCGTCCTGTTGCGTGATGCCGGGCGATATTTGCCCGAAGCACAGGAGCTGTCCGTGCGCCTTGGCACGCTTTTGCCTGAATTGCAGGATGTGGCGGCAACGGTTTCGTCCCTTTGCGACAGCCCCGATTTTGACCCTGCGGAGTTAGATGCCGTGGAAGACCGCCTGGCGCTTGTGCGACGGCTGACGCCGAAATACGGCGGATCGATCGAAACGGCGTTGTTGTACTTACAGCAGGCAAAAGAGGAGCTCGGCGCCTTCGAAGCGTCGGACGAGGAGTTTGAGCGCCTGTCTGTTCAACTGGAGGAAGAACGCGTGCTTCTGATGGAAGCGGCACAAACGCTCACGCAGGCGCGCAAGCAGGCGGCACAGGTGTTTTCGACAGCCGTCTGTGAACAGCTCCGTTTCCTGGATATGCCGCGTGTAACGCTGGCGGTATCTATTGAGCCGTCGGCACTGACGGCAAGCGGCGCGGATAAGGTGGAATTTCTCATCAGTGCCAACCCGGGCGAACCCCCGAAGCCCATCGCCAAAATCGCATCGGGCGGTGAACTCTCGCGCATTATGCTGGCACTCAAAACGGTGATGTCTTCAGCGGATGATATCCCCACGCTGATTTTTGACGAGGTCGATGCGGGCATCAGCGGTCGAGCCGCCGCCAAGGTCGGTTATAAACTGCGGGAATTGGCATCGGGCGGCAAAAAGCAGGTGCTGTGCGTTACGCACTTAGCGCAGATTGCCGCGTGTGCTCACTGTCAGCTTCTGATTGAAAAATCGGTTCACAACGATCGCACGGTGACAACGGTTCGCGCGGTGGAAGGGGATGAGCGTTGCCGCGAGCTCGCCCGCATCATCGGCGGCGAGGTGACGGCACTGTCGTTGCAGACAGCCCGTGAAATGTTGGAGCGTCTGCCGTCTCTTGCGGATGAACAGTTTGAATAGATCTCAACAAGGTTGTCAACTCCGACAACCTTGTTTTTTCAGGAAAGTGCAATTCTTTGTAAAACCTGCAACAAGAACAGATAACGATTTTGGCATAATCAACAAAAGATTTTAAATATATCCCATTTGGCTGTTGACTTTTCCAAGGAGATGCGGTATGATAATACTGAATTATGATGATGTATTGTGCCGTGGTCTGTTTTGCGGTGCGATACGCACACAATACAGGAGGAATACACAATGAAAAAGACGATCAAGTCCTACTCGTCCAAAGTGCTTGCCGTCGCGTTGACTGTTGCGATGTTGCTGTCGTGCATGGTCTTCAGTGCATCTGCGGCACAGCTCAGCAGCGTTGTTGCAACCGAGCAGGTCGGCAACATCTCGTATGCACAGTACAGTGGTGCGAATGCCAATTCCTATGTGATGGAATTCAATCCCGGTACATCGGGTCTTATGCCGATGGGCTATGTCAAGAACGCGGGTTGGTCTGCGACATTGACCAACCAGATGGCGGCCGCCAAGGCGGACGGCTATGACGCATACGGTATGATCAACGGCGAGTTCTTCTCGATGGCGTCCGGCAATCACGGTACCCTGACCGGTCGTTTGATCGCCAACGGTCGCATTCTTTCCGACCACGAGACCAACAACGAATACAGCTTTGTCATCGATAAGGATGCAGGCTTCCATTTCGTACAGTCGCAGCTTTCTTACCATTTCTACATTGAGGGCAAGGAACTCGGCAACGCGGTCATCGCGCGTATTAACAAGAGATACAACGGTGAGTGGTCGTACCCGCCGCTGTGCTACTTTGACTCGGCTTGCGGCAGCAAGACCGATACGGTTTCGGGCTATCCGGGCGTTGAGGTCGTGTTCAACAAGCTCCACGGCTCTGAGCTCGTTGCCGAGGGTATCCTTGAGGGCGAGGTCGTGTCGGTCGGCACCAACACCTACGGTACGGCTTTCAGCGAAAATCAGTTTGTGCTGTACGCTCACAACTCGTCTCCTTATGCGGAGTCTCTCGCCGCTCTGAAAGCGGGTCAGAAGGTTCAGATTTACGCTGAAGAGCTCAATGATGATGCAAAAGAGATTATGAAGAAGGCAAACACCGTGATGGCGGCGACCTACCCCGTCGTGCAGAACGGCAAGAACTGCTCGTCTATGGGCCCGATGAGCTCCATCGGTCAGCTTTCCTTCACCGAGCGTGCACAGCGCACCGCGATCGGTGTCAAGGCGGACGGCAGCTATGTGTTCTTTGTTTCCAGCGGTCGTGCTTCCTTGGGCTACGGCCCCGGCGCAGGTCTGACGATTTCCGAAGTCGGCGATGCGATGATCGAGCTCGGTTGCGTCAGCGCTGTCAACCTTGACGGCGGCGGATCCTCCACCCTGAATCTTACCGGCACCAACAAATACGTTTCCGAAAACCGCGCAGTCGGCAGTGTTATGATGATCGTGTCCCGTAACGATGCGACCACTTCGCCCACCGCGAAGGCAAATCTGAACGACTGGATCTACAACGCAAACTGCGAGCTTGCTGCAGGCACCTATACCGGTGCGCAGAAGACGCTGGTGCAAAATGCGGTCAACAACGGTCAGGCGATTTACAACGATACCAATGCTATGACCGGTGAGTTCGTCCATTCGACGATGGCGATCCGCGAGGCAATGGGCCTTGTGGCGGACATTCGCCCGAAGAGCTACATTACGCTGGATGCGGATAAGTGGTCGCCCAGTGACAATACGCTGACGATTTCCAATGCGGCGGACGGTTCGCTGGTTCTTAACGCCGCGAACAACTGGCCTTCTGCCAGCTACACCTGCGATATTTCCGCTCCTGCCAATGCCAAGATCTTCTATGATATCACGGCTTCTGCACAGGCTTCGATCGTACTGGTCGGTGCGGGCGGCGAGATCAACCTGAACCAGTATATCGCTCCGAACAACCTTGATCCCACGGGCAGTGGCGATATTTATTCGTACGGTTTGTCGTTCAAGGGCTCCATTGATGTGTCCAAGCTGAACGCAAGCGGTCTGGATATCTCGACCGTGCGTTTCTGCACGGCACTCGGCGGTGCTCCTTCCTCGCTTGTTGTACGTGAGTTCGACATCCGCGTTCCCTACGGCGCGGGCGATGCTGACGGCGACTACGAGGTGAACTCCAACGATGCCCGTTCGGTCCTTTGCCACATCTCCGGCAAAACGACCCTCTCCGGCGACGCATACTCCGCTGCTGATATCAACGGCGACGGCAAAGTGGATACGGCGGATATCCGCGCGATCCTCAACAAGAGCGTCGGTCTGGGCTGATCGTATCTGACGGTAATGTAATCCGCGGCGGTGAACATCCTCGGTGTTCACCGCCGCGCTATATTCGTAGTAAAGCAAATCAAAATCGCGTTATTTATCTTTTAAGCCCGCGACGACATCTGCGGTGCACAAACGGCATCGAGCCGATTTACAGGCACTGTGAGGATGTTTGATTGAATCCGACCAACTGAAACCGCGTTGGTAGAAGGAAGGTAGAGTCTCTATGTTTAAAAAATGGATGGCCTGTGCGATCAGTGTGCTGATGCTGGTTTGCCTGATGAATCTCTCGGTTGCGGCAGGCCCTGATGATACCGTGACCTTTACGCTGTCTGTCAGTGAAGGAAGCGTGGGAGATACCGTTACCGTTTCGGTGTCGGTTCCCGAACAATCCCGACTGACCAATACGATGATGTATCTGCATTATAATCCTGATGCCGTCAGCTATGTGACGGACAGCATCGGTGCAGGCAGTGCCTCTCCGAAATCGGGTACGATGTTTGATGCAATGGATCATAAGGACAAGTATTATGTGAAAGCGGCATACATCACCGGTAATGTGGTGGTGAAGGGCGGCGTTTTGCTGACCTTTGATTTTGAGGTGTTGTCGGCAATTCCCGCGGCGTTTTCTCTTTCGTTTGATGAGTGTCAGGGTGAAGCCGAGGACGGCACGATGTTTGATATGAAAAACGCGTCTGTTGGCTGTGTTCTGAACAATGACGGCAGTGTGTCTGCTCCTACGGGTGAACCGGTCTATACCACAACCACCGTGACACTTCCGACCGCGACGACTGTTACGGATCCGATGCCGAGTGACGCTCCCTCGACTCAGCCTGCCGCTACCACGACAATGCCCACGATGATCGTGACCGATGAAGGCAACAACAAGATCACCATTCCTGTTGTCAGCGAAACCGATGCGGCAGGTAATGTGACTACGAAGCCTGTTGTGGTGGTGACCAATGCACAAGGC
Source organism: Oscillospiraceae bacterium (assembly GCA_015065805.1). Taxonomy (GTDB): domain Bacteria; phylum Bacillota; class Clostridia; order Oscillospirales; family Acutalibacteraceae; genus RGIG1959. Next base: position 36,732 of record SVPN01000003.1, read on the forward strand.
ACAACCGTGACGGTTCCGGTTGTGATCATCACCAACCCCGACGGCACGGTGGAAACACTTCCCGTTGCGGATGGTGTGGACGAGAACGGCAACGATGTCACCATTCCCGTGGCGATCGTGACCGATCCCGAAGGCAACATCGAGACGGTTCCCGTGGCAACGGCAACCGATGCCAACGGCAGTCTTGTGACCGTTCCCGTGACCACCTCGGCGACGCAGCCGACGGAGAAGGAGAGCGACGGCAATTCTTCCCTGCTCACCCTCGGTATTGTGGGCGGTTGTATTGTGCTCGCTGTCATAATTGCGGTTGCGGCGATGAAGCTGCGCAAAAAGGACGAGGAATAATATAAAAATCCATACAAAAGCACCCAAAGGAGAGTCCTTTGGGTGCTTTGTTATTTATATTCCGAATACTCGCTTGGCGTTGGCAGTGGTGATTTCGAGAATCTCATCGGTTTCCATTCCGCGAAGCTCCGCAATACGTGCAGCAACGAAACGGATCATCGTGGAATCATTTCGCCGTCCGCGGAAGGGAACAGGCGCCATATACGGCGCATCCGTTTCAAGAAGCAGGCGATCAAGCGGGATCATCTGCGCAACCTCGACCGTCTTGCGCGCATTCTGAAAGGTGACAACACCGCCCAGTCCGATGTACATCCCGAGGTTCAACACCTCTTTTGCCATTTCCACACTGCCCGAAAAGGCGTGAAGCACACCTTGCGGACGCTCCTGCTTCAGCAGGGTCAGCGTGTCTTCGTGTGCATCGCGATCGTGCACAATGACGGGCAGACGGTGTTCCTTTGCCAGTTGCATCTGGCGCACAAACCACTCCTGCTGAACGGGACGGGGGAATGCATCCCAGTAATAATCCAGTCCGATCTCGCCGACAGCCACGACTTTTTTGTGCGCAAGCAGCTGTGCGCATTCGTCGTAATCGCGTTCAACGTGTTCAAGGTCTTCGGGGTGAAATCCCACCGCGGCATAGATCCCGTCAAAGGAGTCGGTAAGCGCAACGGAAAACTGCGAGGAAGCAAGATCGGTACCGCAGTTGATGATGCCGCAGACCTCATTTTGAAGCATCTGCGACAGCACTGCCCGGCGGTCATCGTCAAAGCGCTTATCGTTGTAATGCGCGTGGGAATCAAAAATCATCGCCATGGCACTCACCGAATCGTGCTTCCGGGCTTCAGACCGTCCACGAACAGCACGCGCACATCCTCACTGCCGTCTTCCTTGAGGGCGTCTGCGGCAAGAATCATACCGCAGCTTTCCACACCGCACAGCACAGCGGGTTTCAGGTTGGCAACAAGAATGACCGAACGGCCGATCAGTTCATCGGGCGTGTAGTATTTCGCAATACCCGAGGCAACCGTGCGGGGTGTACCGCTGCCGTCATCAAGAGTCAGCTTCAGGAGCTTCTTTGCTTTCTTGATGGGCTCGCAGGCGGTGATCTTCGCCACACGCAGATCCACCTTTGTAAACTCATCGTACGCGATCTCGGGCAGGAATGCGACATTCTGTGCCGCTTTTTCCTCAGCCTCTGCCGCGGCGATCGCCGCCGCTTGCTCGGCTTCGATTTCGGCAAGCATCTTTGCCGCATCAATACGCTGGAACAGGGGAGAGGCTTCGCCCACGCTGAAGGAAGCGGTGCGGGTGCTCAGCGACTCCAATGTTGCGGCATCCTCATGGATCTGAAGCTGTGCCGCGATGGACGCGCAAGCCGACGGAATGAACGGCGTGAGCATCACGCCGAGCATACGGATGCATTCAAGCAGATTGTACAGCACGGTCTCCAGACGCGGCTTATCCTCTTCGCTTTTCGCCAGCACCCAGGGCGCCGTTTCATCGATGTATTTGTTGCAACGCTTGGCAAGCGTCATAATGGCTTCTGCCGCATCCGCGTTGCGATAGTCCTCCATCAAAGCGGTGTAGGAAGCCAGTGTATCTGCGGCGACCTGATACAGCTCTTTGTCAAGCTCCTCGGTGATCTCGGCAGGTGCGTGAACGGTGCCGCCGAAATACTTGTTGGTCATCGCGATACTGCGGTTGACGAGATTTCCGAGTGTATTTGCCAGATCGGCGTTGAACTTGGTGATGAAGCTCTCGTAGGTGATGGTGCCGTCGTTGCCGTAGGGCATCTCGGACAGCAGGTAATAGCGCACCGCATCGGTGCCGAAGCGCTTGACAAGAGCGTCGGCGTACAGCACGTTACCGCGCGATTTGCTCATCTTGTCCTCGCCCGACAACAGCCACGGATGACCGAGCACCTGCTTGGGAAGCGGCAGACCGAGCGCCATTAGGATGATCGGCCAGTAGATGGTGTGGAAGCGCACGATATCCTTGCCGATGACGTGCAGGTTGGCAGGCCAGAATTTTTCAAACCGTTCACTGCTGCCGTCGGGATCGTAGCCGAGTCCCGTGATGTAGTTGGAGAGTGCATCGATCCACACATAGATCACGTGGCGGTCGTCAAATTCCACGGGAACGCCCCATTTGAACGAACTGCGCGATACGCAAAGATCGGACAGACCGGGCTTGAGAAAATTGTTGACCATTTCCGCTTTGCGCGACAGCGGACGGAAAAAGTCGGGATTTTCCTCATAATATGCGGCAAGCTGATCCTGATACTTGCTAAGACGCAGGAAATACGCCTCTTCCTTTGCGTCGGTGACTTCACGTCCGCAGTCGGGGCATTTGCCGTCCACCAACTGGGACGAGGTGAAGAACGATTCGCAGGGAATGCAGTATTTGCCTTCGTATTCGCTCTTGTAGATGTCGCCCTGCTCATAGAGCTTCTTGAAGATCTTCTGCACCACCGATTCGTGATCGGCATCCGTCGTGCGGATGAACTTGTCATAGGTGGTGTTCAGGCAATCCCACTGTTCCTTGATAAGAGCGGCAACGCCGTCTACATATTCCTGCGGAGAAATGCCCTGCTCTTTGGCAATATCCTCGATCTTCTGACCGTGTTCGTCCGAGCCGGTCATAAAGAAGACGTCATAACCGGTCATTCGCTTGTAGCGGGCAATCATATCCGCAAGCACGATATCGTAGCAGTTGCCGATGTGCGGCTTGCGGGAAGCATACGCAATCGCGGTGGTAATATAAAACGGTGTTTTCTGTTGCATATTCACACAACTCCTTTAAAGAAATACATACATATTAATATTAACAGATTTTCTGAAAAAAACAAGTGCTTTTCCAGGACGTTGCGGAATATTCGGCAAAAAAATGTAAAACCGTCTTCAACGGGTTGCAATTCCTGTAAAAAAAGAGTATAATGCAAACGATTATATTTCAAGTACGGCGATGCCGTATGAAAAAAAGGAGCGCAAATACTATGCAAGATATCCGTGTAGAACTTTCCGAAACATTAAAAGCAAAACCGACCGATGCTTCCAAACTCGGCTTCGGCAACTATTTTACCGATCATATGTTTATGATGAACTACGATAAGGGTCAGGGCTGGCACGATGCCCGCATTGTGCCGTACGGTCCGCTGTCGCTGGATCCCGCCGCGATGTGCCTGCACTACGGTCAGGAAGTGTTTGAGGGTATGAAGGCGTACCGCGCTCCCGACGGACGTGTACTGCTGTTCCGTCCCGACCGCAATATGGCGCGTCTGAACCTTTCCAATGAGCGCCTGTGCATTCCGCAGATCGATGAAGACTTCTGCGTGGAAGCAATCAAAAAGCTGGTTGCCATTGAGCAGGACTGGATCCCCGATGCTCCCGATACCTCGCTGTACATCCGCCCGTTCATCATCTCGGTCGATCCTCACGTGGGCGTGCATCCCGCAGAGCACCTGATCTTTATGGTGATTCTGTCGCCTGTCGGTTGCTATTATCCCGAGGGACTTAACCCCGTCAAGATCTATGTCGAGCGCAAGTATGTCCGTGCGGTCAAGGGCGGCACGGGCTTTGCCAAGACGGCGGGTAACTACGCTTCCTCGCTGAAGGCGCAGGAGGTTGCCGCTTCGCAGGGCTACACGCAGGTGCTGTGGCTTGACGGTGTGGAGCGCAAATATATCGAAGAAGTCGGCACGATGAACGTGTTCTTCAAAATCGACGGCAAGGTGATCACGCCTGCTCTGCAGGGCAGTATCCTCGGTGGTATCACCCGTATGTCCTGCATCGAAATGCTCAAGTCGTGGGGCGTGGACGTGGAGGAGCGTCCGCTTGCACTGCAGGAGGTTATCGATGCCGCGGCAGACGGCACGCTTGAAGAAGCGTTCGGCACAGGTACAGCGGCGGTCATTTCGCCCATCGGCTCGCTCAAGGTGGATGAGGATGTTATCACCATCAACGGCGGCGAGATCGGTGAAACGGCACAAAAGCTGTACGATCAGCTTACCGATCTGCAGAACGGCCGCATTGAAGACACCTTTGGTTGGACGGTCTGCGTGGAATAATGCCGCACACGATTTCCTATATCATTCCCGACGCGCTTGACGGGCAGACCGTGCAGACCTTTCTGCGCCGCGAATGCTCCATGAGCTGGCGGATGGTCGTCAAGCTCAAGCGTGTGGAAAACGGGATCCTGCTTGACGGCGTTCACGCCCGCACGATCGATACGATCCGCGCCGGACAGACATTGCAGGTAACGATGCCCGAGGATGCCGTGCGCATTGAGGGTGCGGATATCCCGCTTGATATCGTCTATGAGGATGACGACCTGTTGGTCATCAATAAACCGCCGTTTCTTGCGGTTCATCCGTCGGCGGGAAAGCCCGACCCGACGTTGGCAAACGCCGTGGTGTCGTATTTTAAAAAAGCGGGAACGCCGCTCAGCTTCCGTCCTTTGAATCGCCTTGACCGCAATACCAGCGGCCTGCTGTTGGCGGCGAAAAATCCTCACGTGGCGTTTGTGATGCGTACTGCCGCCAAAAAACGGTATTATGCTGTTGTTTGCGGTGAGCTTCACGGAAGCGGCACGATCGATCAGCCTATCCGTGTGAAGGAAGGCTGTGCCATCACGCGTGAGGTAGGAGAGGGCGGCAAGGACAGCGTCACCCACTGGGAAGCGCTGTCCACAAACGGTCGCTTTACGGTGGTGTCCGTGGTAATCGACACCGGACGGACTCACCAGATCCGCGTACATATGTCGTGGCTCGGCTATCCGCTGGCAGGCGACACGATGTACGGTACCGATGAAAGCGTATCGCGGCACGCACTTCACTGTGCCGATATGACGTTTGTGCATCCGATGACCGAGGAAACGTTGTCGTTGCACGCACCGCTGCCCGACGATTTGCGCGGGTGGCTTGAAAAGGAGGACATTGTATGCCCGCCATGATCACACATTATCTGCTCGGCAGACGGATGTTGCCGTTGTCGGGCATCCCCGCCGTCAAACGGCAGGATGCCTTTTTGCTGGGCAATCAAGGCCCTGATCTGCTGTATTTTTTCAGAGCGTATCCGTGGTTGCCCGGCAAACCGGGCTTGCCGCTGGGCAACGCCCTGCACGAGGTACAGCCCTCTGTTCTGATGGATATTCTTCGTGAGATCGAAGAGGAGACAGCGTCGGAGGATAAGGCGATCGTCCATAGCTATATCCAGGGCTTTTTGTGCCATTATACGGCGGATCGCTTGATCCATCCGTTTGTGGCGTATTGGCAGGAGGAGCTTAAAACGCGCCGCCCGCAATATGCCAACGAGGATAATCCGTATCATTATTACATCGAAAGCGCACTGGATACGCTGTTTTTGCGTTATGAAAACGGTGAGTTTGTCAATGCGTTTCCGTTGACCAAGGTATTGCCGAAAAAGAACAAAGACCTGGAAAGAGCGCTGGCGCAGTTTTATCAGCGTCTGCTGGAAAAGGCACTGGGGGAAACGGTACCCGAACGCAAGCTTCGCTGTCTGATCCCCGATATGCGGCAATCTATGATGTTTATGACCGACAGCACGGAGCTGAAGGGAAAGCTCATCCGCTTTTACGAACGCCTGCGTAAAAAGGGCGCCCGGTATTCGGCGCTGTTGCGCACGAAAGAGGTGCTGGATCTCGATTATCCGAATCTTCAGCACCGTCTTTGGATGAAGGGCGACAACAATCTCAGCAAACAGGATTTCTATGAGCTGTGCGATGAGGTTGTGGAGGAAGCCTCCAAACGTCTGGTTGCGTATGAAAACGGAGACAGCGGTTTTGCATTGACCGATGATGTGGATTTCGCCGGAAAGAAATACAGACAGGAGGAACAAGCGGATGAAACGCATAGCGAGCTTTGAGGTAGATCATAACACCTTGACCGAGGGCGTGTATCTCTCGCGCAAGGACGGCGATGTCACTACGTGGGATATCCGCTTTGTAAAGCCCAATACGCCGCCGTTTTTAGAAATGCCCGCTGTTCATACCATTGAGCATCTGTTTGCGACCTATGTACGCAACAGCCGCTTTTCCGATCGGATCATTTATTTCGGGCCGATGGGATGTCGTACGGGATTTTATTTTCTCACCCGCGATATGGCGGACGAAGAGGTTCTCAACCTTATCAAAGAAACGATGGCGTTTATTGCCGCGTTTGAAGGGGATATCCCCGGTGTCAGCGCGGTAGAGTGCGGCAACTGGAAGGAGCACGATCTTCCGACCGCCAAGCAATATGCGACGCAGATGATGCACAAACTGCAACCGAAAACTGCCGCAGATATGCGGTATTGATAAGGAGCGTGTAAACGATGAAACGACTTCTCAGTTTCCTGGTTTGTATTTGCTTGCTGATGACGGCTGTCCCGTTCGCCGTATCTGCCGCATCCGCTACGTGGGATTTTGCGCGCCTGGAAGGCTACTACAAAACACAAGGGCGTGTGGATCTTGACGGTACGGCACTGGAGATGGACACGACCTCGTCGGGCTTTGAGTTTTATTTTAACGGAAGCGGTAATGTGACGCTGACGGCGCAGGTGCGTTGTTCCTACAGCACCGATCTGTACCTGACGGTGATCGTGGACGGTGTCCGTTCGCGCCTGCAGGTGGATGCCGGCAAGAAGAGCACGGTCGTCACCAAAACCCTGACACTGGCATCGGGACTGGCAAGCGGCGTGCATCACATTGAGGTGTACAAGCAGTCCGAAGCCATCGTTTCACAGATGAAAGTAACCGACATTACGTTCAGCGGCACACCGCTGGCGACACCGCCGTTTGACAAGATCACGATGGAGGTCATCGGTGACTCGATCTCCTCGGGTGCCAGTATGTGGTCGGCATCCTCGGACCAATCCATCCCCGCGGACTATCCGTATTTTTTAGACGGCACCAAGACCTATGCCTATCTGACGGGTGAGGCACTGGGTGCCAATGTCCGTGTCACCCAGGCAAGCGGCTACGGCTGTGTCAGCGGCTTCAACACGGACGGCCTGAATCTGCAGCAGCTGTTCCCATACACCAACTACTGGCGTGATCGGGATCTGTATGAGTTTGATCCTTGTGCTCAGCTTGTGGTGATCAACCTCGGCACCAACGATTATCAGGCACGCAGTAAAACGGGGTTAACTGCCGAGGAATTTCAGGCGGGTGCGCAGAACCTGATGACAATGGCGCGTCAGAAGAACCCCGATGCCAAGATCGTTTGGTGCACGGGTATGATGGGCGTCGCGTTTCCCGGTACACTGCAAAAAGCGGTAGATGCGCTGGGCGGTGCCGAAAACGGCTTTTATTATGTGGAGCTGCCTTACGGTGCCGACGGCGGCTATGCTCATCCGAATGTTGCACAGCATAAAACTGCCGCCGATGTGCTGACGGCATTTATCAAAACCAATTGTCTGTCATCGGACTATTTCGATGACTTTGCGACTGCAGCAGAGCTTGAGCAAACACTGCAAACCGCCAAAGCTTCCGCACCCTCGACGGCGCTGGATGCGGCGATGATGTGGGCGCAGGCGGAGCTTGACTGGGGAACGACCGACGGTTATCGGCTCGGTTGCCGTAACAAAGCCCTGAAAGATGCAATGGCACAGGCGCTGAGCGTGGATCTGATGCCGCGCAAGGGTGTGGCGACCACGCCCGTTGAGGCGGACGGCTCGTATGTGTGGCCCTATTACGGCAATAAGGACAGCGTCACCCTGTACAAGGGCGGCGACACCTATTACTGGCCGCATATTGAAACCTTGCTTGCTCCTCGCACGATCAATATCAATGAGACGCCGTATCTGCGCCTGAAAACCTCGGGTAACGCATACTGGAATGTGCACATTCAATACAAAGACACAGCGGGCAATGCCCACGGTGTCAATGCCTCCACACTCGCAGGAAACGGCGATGTGGATTTCGGTGCGGGCGACTACGACCTGACGCTGGATATCGGTTCGTATATCCGTTCGGCGGGACACGCCGACGCCAACGGCAACCTGCCCGTTTTGTATGTAAACATCACAAACGCAGGCAATATGGACGTATTCACCACGTGGTATACCTGTGCGCTTGTCAGTCATAAGGTTGCCGCTCCGACGGCGATCACGGGGCAGTACACGGTGAAAAACGGCATTTTGTGCGATGTGCCTGCGCAAACCACCGTGAGCGAATTGCTCGACGTGATGGATAACGCCGCTTATCTGAGCGTCACCGATGCCGAGGGTGCTTCTGTCAGCGGTATGCTGATGACGGGAATGCGTTTGAAGCTGACCGTGAACGGCACGATCGTGCAGGAAGCGGTCATTGCCGTCAAAGGCGACGTGGATATGGACGGTAAAACGGCAACCACCGACTGCCGACTGATTCTCAAATATACGATGAATGCATCGCTGTGTGATGCCGCACAGGCACAGGCAGGTGATGTCAACGGCGACGGTGTTGCCAATACCGCCGACGTGCGTGTGATTTTAGGCGATTTGATGTAAAACGGAAAACTGATCTGTCCAACGGGAGTTGGGCAGATCGGTTTTTTTCTTTTCTGTGAATTTTCCGTTTTACCCTTGTAATTTTCAAGATTTTCCGTTATACTGGTATATTGGAAATATACTAACCTGTGTCAAACTTGAAACGGAGATGGACTTGTGCTTTCTGAGTTGTTCAGTATTTGGAGCAGCGGCGATTTTACGATGCTGCATGTGATCTTTGTGTTGCTGTCTTATGCGGCACTGATTCTGGTATCGTTGCCGGTACACGAATTTGCACACGCCTTTGCGGCGTACAAGTTAGGGGATGAAACGGCAAAGTGGACAGGCCGTCTGTCCTTGAATCCTATGAAGCATCTTGATCCGTTCGGTACGGTGATGCTGTTGCTGTGCGGCTTCGGTTATGCGCGTCCCGTGCCCGTGAACCCGCGGTATTTTCGCGGCAGTGAAAAGAGCGGAATGGCGATCACAGCGCTTGCCGGTCCGTTGTCGAATCTGTTGATGGCGATTCTGGCAACGGCGATCTACCGCTTGATCGCGCTGGTGTGCGGCGATGCACAGCTTGAGATCGTGGGTTACGAACTGTATTACTCGGGTCCCTCGCAATATATGGATCTGGTATATTACGCGTATCTGTTCTTTATCCGTATTTTTGCCAGCATCAACATCTCGCTTGCCGTGTTCAATCTGTTGCCGATCCCGCCTCTGGACGGTTCGCGGATTTTTTCGGCAATTCTGCCCGACAAGCTGGTTTATACCCTCGAGCAGTATGAACGATACATCACGATGGGATTGTTTGTTTTGCTGTTGATGGGTGTTCTGAACGGCCCGCTTTCGGCGTTGCACCACGCGTTCGGTTCTTTGATCTGTACGGTGCTCGGTATGCCGAATATTTTCTGATTTTGTGTTTTAAGGAGTTCCCGCAATGGAAGCGATATCCTATAAGTTGCCCGTTTTCGAAGGGCCGCTGGATCTTCTGCTGTATCTGGTGCAGAAGAACAAACTGAATATTTACGATATTCCGATCGCGGAAGTTCTCGAGCAATATATGGACACCATCCGACAGATGCAGGAGTTCGATATGGAGGTCGCCACGGAATTTCTCGATATGGCGGCAAGACTTGTACAGATCAAGTCGGTGATGCTTCTCCCCAAACACGAGGAGGAGACCGAACAGCTTCGCCGCGAGCTGACGGGGGATCTCATTGAGTATCAGCTGTGCCGCCGTATTGCACAACAGCTCGGTACGATGCATATCGGCTTTGATATCTTTGTGCGTGACGAGGAGAATGTGACACCCGATTATACCTATCGCCGTCAGCATCCGCCGTATGTGCTGTGTGAAGCGTATCTGCGTGCCGCAGGACGCGGCCGTCGCCGTTTGCCGCCGTCGCCCAATGCCTTTCGCGGCATCGTGTCGCGCAAGATCGTGTCGGTGGCGTCACGCATTGCGTATGTGTTGCAGAATCTTTACCGTTCCAAAACGGTTTCCTACCGCTCGCTGTTCACCGAATCGAGAACCCGCTCCGAAATGGTGGCAACCTTTCTTGCCCTACTGGAGCTGATCAAGGTCAAGCGGATCACGGTGGACGGTGAGGGCGATGCTGTCAAGGTGTCGATGATTCCCGGTGCTTCGACCGAACTTCCCACGGAGGTGGAAATGGAATGAGTCAGAATGTCAATCAATGCCGCGCCGATATCGAAGCGATTCTGTTTGCTTCGGGTGAACCGATGAGCGTTTCGCGTATTGCGCAGGCAATCGAAGTGGACGAAGAAACCGTCAAGCGCTTGTGCGAGGACCTTCGTCAGGAATATGAAATGCGCAAGAGCGGCATCCACATTGTGGCACTTGAGGATGCCTATCAGTTTTGCACGGTGACCTCTTCGGCAAATGCGGTGCGTGCCGCATTAGAACTTCGTCGCAACACGCCGCTGTCGCAGGCGGCACTCGAGGTGCTGGCGGTCATTGCGTACAATCAGCCCGTAACCAAAGCGTTCGTCGAGCAGGTCCGTTCGGTGGATTGCGGTGCGGTTATTCAGGGCTTGATGCTGAAAGGGCTTGTGGAAGAACGCGGCAGATTAGAGCTTCCCGGCAGACCGCTTCTCTACGGCACAACCGCGAATTTCCTGAGAAGCTTCGGCTTGCAGTCGCTTGAGGATCTGCCGCCGCTTCCCGAGGAGGAACAGCAACGTATTATGACCGAGCCGACCCTTGATGACGTCATTCGCGAGAGCGAAGAGGGCGAACACGGGGAAACGGACGAAACATAAAGGAGGAACCGAAGATGGCGGTAGTCGGCTGGGTGTTGCTGGCATTGCTCGGCTTGATCGTACTGGCGCTTTTTGTTCCCATCCGTATTCAGATCGAGCATACGCAGTCCTGGAAAGTAAATGTGCGGTTGTTCGGGGCGATTTCGGTGTGGTCATTCCCATCCGAAAAAAAGCCGAAAGCCGAGCCTGAGCAGGCGCAGACGGAACCGCCGCCCAAGGCAACCGATGACAAACGTGAAAAAAAGCCCTCGCTCCTTGATGAACTCAAGGCGATGTTCAAGGAAGAGGGTGTCAGCGGCGTCGCGGCATTTTTTAAAAAGCTTGTTGAGCTGCTCACAACGACACTTCGCTCGTTGGCACGGTTCATAACCATACGTAAATTGTCCCTTTGTATCCGTGCGGGAAAAGAAGAAGCGGATCAGACGGCATTGCTTTACAGTCAGCTGTGTACCGCCACTGCGGCGGGACTTGCCGTGTTGTCACAGGCGGTGCGGGTGAAAAAGCCGTGTGTGCGCGTTTACCCCGATTTTCTGAGCGAAAAAACCGATGTCCGCTTGCGGACGGTCATCTGGATATGGCCGTTCGGCGTGGTGGCAGTCGGTCTGAAAGCTCTTGTTAAGTTTTTGTTGTTGCTACCGAAAGCAAAGACATCTCAACTGAAACAAACTGCATCCGAATAAGGAGGTATTTTTATGGAGAAGAATATGAACAGTTTCTTCGGCGTGTCGATGGAGAAGATCAAGGAAATGGTGGACATCAACACGGTGGTCGGCGATCCGATCTCGCTGCCCGACGGCGTGACCATCATTCCCGTTTCCCGTATGTCCTACGGCTTTGGTGCGGGCGGCAGTGATCTGCCCAATAAAACCGACCGCGATATTTTTGCGGGCGGCACGGGTGCGGGTGTCAGCGTGACGCCTGTTGCGTTTCTGGTTGTCCGCAACGGTGAGGTGAAATTGCTTCCCGTCAACCTGAAATCGGGTGCGCTGGATCAGGCGATCAGTATGGTTCCCGGTGTGGTGGATAAGGTTGCAGGCTTCTTCAAGAAGGATGTGCCGACGGAACACGCCGCATCGGCAGACCCTGTCAGCGAAATCGTTCTTTAAAAGAGATTTTTTACCATCTGCGTGCATATTGTGGAACAGACAATATTGCAGGCAGGTGGTACTCTTGTATGTATGGAAGCGTTTGACGGCATTTTTGTTTTGCTGTCTGATGACGGCGGTAGCCTTCGCGTCGGATTGCGCGGCGCAGGAGGCGGTTGAGGTCAGCTCGTCGGCAGGTGCGGCGGTGTTGTATGAGCCGTTGTCGGGACGGGTGCTGTTTGAACAGAACGCGCACGTAAAGCGACCTATGGCAAGCACAACCAAGCTGATGACGGCACTGCTGGCGGCGGAATGCCTGGATGCGGATACGGTGCTGACGGCTACGGAGCAGGCACTTGCCGTGGAGGGGAGCTCGTTGGGGCTTCGTGTCGGTGATACCGTGTCCCGTGATGACCTTTTGTACGGACTGCTGTTATCGTCGGGGAACGATGCGGCGAATGTGTTCGCGTTGTCGATCGATGACAGCTTTGAGGCGTTTGCTGCGCGGATGAACGCCAGAGCCGAACAGCTCGGTATGGTGAATTCCCGGTTTGTGACACCGTCGGGACTTGACTCAGACGGCCACGGCGCCAGTGCCTATGATATGGCGTTGCTCGCCGCGGCGGTTTTGAAAAACGATCTGCTTGCGACTGTCTGCGCGACCGATCACACGACGATTACGGTCGGTGATCGCAGGGTATCGCTCTCCAATCATAACCGTCTGCTCAGGGAGTATGACGGTGCTGTCGGTATGAAGACGGGGTATACATCAAAAGCGGGACGGTGCCTGGTTTCAGCGGCTGAACGAGACGGGGTTACGCTGATTGCGGTAACGTTGGACTGTGCCGATGACTGGGAAGAGCATAAGGCGTTGCTCGATGCAGGCTTTTCGTACGTGGAATCCGTGACGCTTACACCGTCGCTTGCGTCGTCTGTTCCTGTTTTCGGCGGTGTCGTGCAGACAGCACCTCTTGTGTGTACACCTTTGAGCGTAACACTGATGAAGGGGGATATTGCGCTGCTGGAAGCGGAATACTCTCTCCCTGCGTATCTGTGGGCGCCTGTAAAGGCGGGGGATACCGTCGGCACGGTGACATACACCTTGCGGGGTGCGCGTGTCGCGACACTTCCCGTTGTATTGGGAGAAACCGTCCTCCCGAAACCGAAGCCGCCGCGGTATGTGCGGCTTTGGCTTGTGTTTCATCAACTATGGATCGAATCATTGCATTAAAAAGGATGTGCGGATATGGCATTGATGCGTTTGCAAAAAATCATTTCCGAGCGCGGCGTGGCATCGCGTCGCAAAGCGGAGGAATTGATCGAACAGGGAAAGGTGAAGGTCAACGGCCGTGTGGCGAAGTTAGGCGACAAGGCGGATGACCGTAAGGATGTGATTACGGTTTGCGGCAAAAAGCTGGAAAAGGCGGAAATGCCCGTGTATCTGATGCTGAACAAGCCGCGTGGATATGTGACGACGCTCAAGGATGAACAGGGGCGTAAGTGTGTTGCGGATCTTGTGGAAAGTACGGGTGCGCGTATTTATCCCGTCGGCAGACTGGATCGTGATTCCGAAGGGCTTCTGCTGATGACCAACGACGGTGACTTCGCCAACGCGATCACGCACCCGTCACGGCATCTTCCGAAATATTACCGCGTGACCCTGCGCGGTCAGGTCAGCGAGGAACAGCTGGAGGTCTTCGGTAAGGGTGTTGTGATCGACGGCAGACGCACGGCACCTGCGGAGGTGGTGATCGTGCTGTCCACCCCCGAACGCACCGTGATCGAGGTCATTTTGTGCGAAGGACGCAACCGTCAGATTCGCCGTACCTGCGAGGAAGCGGGACTGGAGGTGATCCGTCTTCGTCGCACGGCGATCGGCCCTGTGCGTATGGGCATGCTCAAAATCGGTGACTGGCGCCACCTTACTCCCGAAGAGGTGCGCAATCTTCTCATTGAAACGGGCACCACGAAAAAGATCGCGGCTCCGTATATCAAAAACGGAAAGGTGGTTATTTATGATCGAAATAAAATGCGCCGCACCTGATGTCGCCGCTGTGCTGTGTGAGCGGGCGGGTGTCGAGCTGCAGACGGTTCTGGCAATGACCGAGCGGGAGACGTTGCTCGGCTTTGCGTGTATGGCACAGAGCGGGGAAGAGGTAACGCTGTCGCATCTGGAAGCGCCCGATGCCGCGTTGACCGATGCTCTTCTTCGTGCCGCGCTGAACTGCGCTCGCAGTGCGGGTGCAAAAGCGGCACAGATCTTGCACAAACCGCTCGTTTTGTATATGACACAAAAGGGGTATCTGCGTGAATCGGAGCCCGCACAGGTCGAAATTGCGAATTTTTTTGCAAAATCGGCTTGCAAAGCGTAAAAAGTGCTTGTCAAAACCGATTTGGTTTGTTATAATTTAAACAATATGGGAAGTTTGGATTTTTTTGGATTCATGCTCCTTGGATTACAGAATATATGATGCGATGGAGGTAGAAATTATGGGTATTCAGATTCCGGCGGATTCTGCGGCTCGTAACCTGCTTGTCGGTTTCTTTGACGCGGGTAGCTTTGTGGAGATTGATCGTTTTGCAAAAGACGGCGATCAGCCTGCTACGGCGGTTGCCGGTTACGGCACGGTGGACGGTGCTCCCGTATATGCATTCGCTCAGGATCACGATGTTTGCTGCGGCGCTGTCAGTAAGGCGCAAGCGGCGAAGATCCGCAAGGTCTACGAAATGGCGGCGCAAAACGGCGCTCCCGTGGTTGCTGTGTTTGACAGCGACGGCGCCAAGCTCGGCGAAGGCATTGATGCGATGGACGCCGTGGCGGATATCCTGATGGCGGCAAATGAGCTCTCGGGTGTGGTTCCGCAGATTGCGGTTGTCAAGGGCGGCTGTGTCGGTTCTTCGGCAATGATGGCGATGGCGGCGGATGTCGTGATCGCTGTGGACGGCAGTGATTATCGCCTGAATGTCGGCGATGAGCAAGCCTCTGCCGATGTGAATGCTCCCTCTGTTGATTCTGCTTTTGAAACGGTTCGTGCGCTTCTTGCCGCGCTTCCGTCGAACAATCTGTCTGCAGCCGCGCTTTATGAAGCGGATGCTTCCGTTGCTCAAACGGCGGATGTGGCGGGTGCTGTGGAAGCGTTCGCCGATGCCGATACGATCATTGAGCTTTGCAATAAAGACGGTGTCCGTGCCGCGTTTGCCCGTGTAGGCGGTGTTTCCTGCGGTCTTGTGTCTCTGCAGGGAGACAAGCTCGGTTGCGTCAGTGCCAAGGCGGCGCGCTTTGTGCGTCTGTGCGACAGCTTCTCGATCCCCGTGATTACGTTTGTGGATGCGGCGGGCTTCTGTTGCCTGAAGAGTGCTATGAAGCTTTCGCAGGCATACGCCGAGGCGACCACCGCCAAGATCACCGTGATCGGCGGTCGTGCTTACGGTCCCGTGTACATCGCGGTTGCCGGTAAGCGTGCCGGTGCGGATGCGGTGCTTGCTTGGGATACCGCGAAGATCGGTGCTCTTGCTCCCGAGACGGCTGTGCATCTGGAGTGGAAGGATCGTCTTGCGGCGATGACCGACCCCGCCAACGATCGCGCGAAACTCATCAAGGAATACGAAGACACGATGTATGATCCGATGGCGGCGGCCGCTTGCGGTTATGTGACCGATGTGGTTACCGTTGCTGAGACGAAAGCCCGTCTGGTGGGTCTGCTCGATATGCTCTCCGGCAAGCGTGTGACGAAGCTGCCGAAGAAACACGCCAATATTCAGCTGTAAGCTGTGAACCGTATTTAAGGAGGAATAAAACTATGAAACATTTTAACATCACCGTGAACGGTACTGCCTATGATGTCCATGTCGAAGAGCTCGCTGCCGGTGCGGCTCCTACTGCGGTTCCCGCTGCTGCTCCCGCTCCCGCCGCTGCTCCCGCTGCTCCCGCCGCCGCTGCCGAAGGCACGGCTGTGGAAAGCCCGATGCCCGGTACCATCCTGAACGTTCTCGTCAACGCGGGCGCAACCGTGAAGGCGGGCGACGTGCTGGTTGTCCTCGAGGCTATGAAAATGGAAAACGAAATCAAGGCTGCTGCTGACGGCACCGTGACGGCTGTTCACGTCCGCAAGGGCGACAGCGTCGAGTCGGGCACTCCGCTCGTGACGATCGCGTAAATCTTTTTATAAAGTAAGATTGAAAGGATGGATGAACAATGGCTAAGGTAGGAATTACCGAAACCATCCTGCGCGACGCGCATCAGTCCCTCGTTGCTACCCGTATGACGACGGAGGAAATGATCCCCGCGCTGGAAATGCTCGATAAAGTTGGTTTTCATTCGCTGGAATGCTGGGGCGGTGCTACGTTTGACTCGTGCCTGCGCTTCCTGAACGAAGATCCGTGGGAGCGTCTTCGTACCCTGAAAAAGCATATGCCTAATACGCCGCTTCAGATGCTGTTCCGCGGTCAGAATATGCTCGGCTACCGTCACTATGCGGACGATGTTGTCGAATACTTTGTGCAGAAGTCGGTGGCAAACGGTATCGACGTGATCCGTATTTTTGATGCTCTCAACGACCTGCGTAATCTCCAAACCTCCATCAACGCCGCCAAGAAAGAAAAAGGCGCACACGTGCAGGTGGCGGTGTCTTACACCACCGGTCCCGTGTTCACCACGGACTACTATGTGGATTATTGCAAGAAGTTAGAGGAAGCAGGCGCGGATTCCATCTGCCTGAAGGATATGGCGGGCTTGCTCGTGCCGTATGCGACCTATGAGCTCGTCAAGGCTCTGAAAGAAAATGTCAAGATCCCGATCCAGGTGCACTCGCACTTTACGGCGGGTATTGCCGATATGGTTCTTATGAAGGCGATTGAAGCCGGTGCCGATGTGGTGGATACCGCGCTGTCGCCGCTGGCTCTCGGTACATCGCATCCCGCAACCGAGTCGATGGTTGCCGCTTTGCAGGGTACCGAGTTCGATACCGGTCTTGATCTCGTGCAGCTGACGGAGGTTGCCAAGCACTTCACCGGTCTCCGCCACAAGTATCTGGAGAGCGGTCTGCTCAACCAGAAGGTGCTTGAGGTTGATGCCAATGCGCTGATTTATCAGGTTCCCGGCGGTATGCTGTCGAACCTTGTCAGCCAGCTCAAGCAAGCCGGCAAAGAGGATCAGCTTCAGGCAGTTCTCGAAGAGGTTCCGCGCGTCCGTGCCGATGCCGGTTATCCGCCTCTCGTGACCCCGTCCTCGCAGATCGTCGGTACGCAGGCGGTGTTCAACGTCATCCAGGGTGAGCGTTACAAGATGGTCACCAAGGAATTCCGCGGTCTTGTCCGCGGCGATTACGGCCGTACACCCGTGCCGATCGATCCTGAGTTTGTCAAGAAGATCATCGGCGATGACACGCCGATCACTTGCCGTCCTGCGGATCAGCTTGCTCCGGAGCTTGAGAAGCTCCGTTTGGAAATGTCCGAATGGTATGAGCAGGAGGAAGATGTTCTTTCCTATGCGCAGTTCGGTCAGGTAGCGGTGAAGTTCTTCGAGCAACGCCGCAATGCCAAGTACGGTGTGGACGGCGCGCATTACGACGCAGAAAACAAGGTTCATCCCGTGTAATTTACATGACCTGAAAAGCTCTGAAAAGGGCTTTTCAGGTCATTTATTCCACTTAAGCTGACGAGAATCGAACCATTTACGGTCTCGCTCGTCGCTTGTATCTGTGCGGGTTTGCAAAGCGTCAGCGTAACAGGAGATATCCGAATCTGTTTTTTGACAGGATAGGATACCGACCTGCTTGCGTCATGCTCACTCAGCATACGACAGTATTCTTTGTTCGCCTTCCTTGCATCTCGATACCCTATCCTGCCAAAAAATCTCCGACCGCTGTATTCGGATGTTTTGGCTTTTACAAGGCAGACGACGACGCAAGGCTGACGCCTTTCAAGGAGGATAACGCCGTTAAAGGCAAAACACACAATATCAGCGGCAGGTTCGGGTATCTCCTGTTACGCTAAAGGAGAGGGTCGTATGGTCAGAAGTATGACGGGCTACGGTCGTGCCCAGCAAATGCTTGACGGAATGGATATCACGTTTGAGATCAAATCTGTCAATCACCGCTATTTTGAATATTCGTCTCGTTTGCCGCGCGCATTCGGCTTTTTGGATGATAAGATCAAGCAGCACGTGCGCGGACTTGTTTCCCGCGGCAAGATCGATGTGGCGCTGTTTATCGAAACGACCGATGCGCCGGGAAGCTTTGTTAGCGTGAATCACTCCCTGGCAAAAGCATATTTAGCGGCATACGATGAGCTTGCCGAAACCTACGGTCTCCGCAATGATATCACCGCTTCGATGCTGGCACGCACCCCCGATGTGTTGGTCGTGCATAAATCTGCTGAGGATGAAGAAGCCATCTGGCAGGCTGTGAAAACCGTTGCAGACGAAGCGATCGCTCGCTTTGTGGCGATGCGCGAAGCGGAAGGCGTGAATATGCGTAACGATCTGCTTGCCCGTCGTCAGACGATTCTTGAAATCGTCGCTCAGATCGAAGAGCGTTCTCCGCAGACTGTCAAGGAGCACAACGAAAAGCTCCTTGCCCGTATGCAGGAGCTTCTCGGTTCGGCAACAGTCGATGAACAGCGCTTGTTGACGGAAGCGGCATTGTTTGCGGATAAGATCGCGGTCGCGGAGGAAACCGTCCGCCTGCGCAGTCATATGGATCAGCTGGAGGAGATTCTCAACGGCAGAGAAGCCATCGGCCGAAAGCTGGATTTCCTTGTGCAGGAGATCAACCGCGAGACCAATACCATCGGCTCAAAAGCGTCGGATGTTACGATTGCGCGTCTCGTTGTCGAGATGAAATCGGAGATCGAAAAGATCCGCGAACAATTACAGAATATCGAATAAGAGGGAAACCGTATGAAATTGTTGAATATCGGCTTTGGCAATATGGTTTCGGCAAACCGTCTGTTGGCGATTGTCAGTCCGGATTCGGCTCCGATCAAACGCATTATTCAGGATGCCAAGGACAGCGGACGCCTGATTGACGCGACCTACGGTCGTCGCACACGCGCCGTGCTGATGATGGACAGCGATCACGTGATCCTGTCGGCGATTCAGCCCGAAACCGTGGCAGGACGACTGACAGACGATGAGGAGGATCAGTAAATATGGCAAAAAAAGGAATGCTGATTGTGCTTTCCGGTCCGTCCGGCTCCGGTAAAGGCACAATCATCAGTAAGCTTCTTGCACAACGCGAGGATACGGTGCTGTCGATCTCGATGACGACCCGTGCACCGCGTCCGGGCGAAATCGACGGTGTGCACTATTATTTCACCTCCCGTGAGGAATTTGAGCAGATGCAGGCGTTAGGCGCGTTTTTGGAATCGGCGGAATACAACGGGAACTATTACGGTACGCCCGAAAGCAATGTCCGCAACTGGCTTGCTGAGGGCAAAAACGTGATTCTTGAGATTGAAGTACAGGGTGCCGAAAAGGTAATGGATTATCGTTCCGACCTGGTTTCCGTGTTTATCACGATTCCGTCGATGGAAGAGCTTTACCGTCGGCTGAAGGGTCGCAATACCGAGACAGAAGAAACCATCCAAAAGCGTATGGCGGTTGCGAAGCGTGAGCTTCAACGCGCGTTCCGCTACGATTACGTGGTGATCAACGACGAGGTTGATCTGGCGGTGGAACGTATCAATACGATTATTGAGGCGGAGCAAATGCGATTTGCCCGTATGGACGAAGACTACATCAAGGGGGTACTTGAAAATGCTCAGACCGAGTGATATTGAACAACTGAAAGGCGAAAACAGCCGTTACGCCGTCGTGGTAGCGGTGGCAAAGCACGCACGTGCGATTGCGGACAAAGCGATCGAAGACGGTAAGATCATCATCGAAAAGCCCGTCAGCCTTGCAATCGAGGATTTCAAGAGCGGCGAATATAAGATGTTTGTGTCGGCTCCGTCCGAGGACGACGCGGCGGTTGAGGAATAAGTGACGTGCAGGAGTCTCTCATCGTGAAGGTTGCCGTGGAAAAAGCGGTGTACCATTTCGATAAGCTGTACAGCTACTATGTTCCCAAGGCACTCGGCTCGGTTGAGGTCGGGTGTCGGATCGTTGTGCCTTTCGGCGGCGGCAACCGCCGCTGTCAGGCAATTGTAATGGAATACGATACAAAAACCGATTTTAGGAAACTAAAACCGGTTTTTGCCATACTTGACGATACACCGTTTTTTACGCGACCGATGCTGGAAACGGCAAAATTCGTAAAAGAACGCACCTTCTGCTCGCTGTACGATGCCGCAATGGCTATGGTGCCTCCCGGTATGTATATGAAGCTCAAGCCCTGTTATGCGGCGGTAAGACCTCGCAACGAGGAGATGTTTGAAGCACTTTCGGAGGAAGAACAGGCGATCGTTCGGTTCCTCGAAAAAGCCCCTGACGGCGTGTTTGAGGAAAAGCTGTCTGCAAAATTCAAGCACGATCTGACAGCCGAGCTTCTGACGCTGGTGCAAAAGGGGCTCATCATTCGCTCGGATGCGGCAAAACGCCTTGCTTCTGATGCGACGGTACGTATGGCACGCCTCACGCTTCATGGAGATGAACTGAAAAATGCCGTTGTGTTGCATAAATGCTCCGAAAAGCAACGTGCGGTGCTTCAGCTTCTGGAAGAATGCGGGGCGGCATCCGTCAAAGAGCTTTGCTATTTTGCGTCTGTTACATCGGCAGTTGTCACAGCTGTGCATAAAAAAGGGCTGATCGAACTGTACGACAGCGAAGTGTTGCGTTCTCCCGTTGCGCAATCGGGTGAGGAAATGCCGCCGATCTGCTCGGTGACACTCAGTGACGAACAACAGCGTGTGTATGAGGGGCTCACTGCTTTATGTGACAGCGGAAAACCCTGTGCGGCGTTGCTTCACGGCGTTACGGGAAGCGGCAAAACGCAGGTGTATATGAACCTGATCGACCACGTGCTGGAAAGCGGTCGCACGGCATTGGTGTTAGTGCCGGAAATATCGCTGACACCGCAGATGATGACGCTCTTTTTCAAGCGTTACGGCAAGCGGGTGGCGTTGTTGCACAGCGGATTATCCCTCGGTGAGCGCACGGATGAATGGAAGCGTGTCCGACGCGGAGAGGCATCGATCGTGCTCGGTACGCGCTCGGCGGTGTTTGCACCGCTTGAAAATCTCGGGCTGATCGTTGTGGACGAGGAGCAGGAGCATACCTACAAATCCGACAGCTCTCCGCGGTATCACACCAAGGATGTGGTGCGTTATCGCTGTACACAGCACAACGCGCTGATGCTTCTTTGCTCGGCAACGCCGTCGGTGGAATCGTATTATAATGCGCTTTCGGGACGGTATCGGCTGTTTACGCTGAATGCACGCTTCGGACAAGCAGGATTGCCGCGGGTGCAGATCGTCGATATGCGCGAACAGCCGCAGGCAGACGGCTTGCTCAGTGAGCCGCTTTGTCACGCTTTGGAAGACTGCTTTGCAAACGGCAAACAAGCCATTTTGCTGTATAACCGCCGCGGCTATCATACGTTTGTGTCCTGCCGTAGCTGCGGCCACGTGATCACCTGCCCGTCGTGCAGCATCTCGATGACCTATCACGCGGCGAACAACCGCCTGATCTGCCATTACTGCGGACGCATTGAACCGTACAAAACGGAGTGTCCCGAATGCGGCTCGGACAAGGTGCGCTATTCGGGGCAGGGGACACAGCGCATTGAAGAAGCGCTGTCGGTACGGTTTCCGAAGGCGCGTGTGCTTCGTATGGATGCCGATACCACGATGTCCCGCTTTGCTTATGAGGAAAAATTCTCGGCGTTTGCACGCGGAGAATATGACCTGATGATCGGTACACAGATGGTTGCAAAGGGGCTGGATTTCCCGAATGTGTCGCTGGTCGGTGTCCTTTCGGCAGATATGTCGCTGTTTTGTGACGATTTCCGCTCGTTTGAGACCACGTTTGCCTTGCTGACGCAGGTGATCGGTCGGGCGGGACGCCGTTCGGAGGAGGGAACAGCCCTTGTGCAGACCTACGCGCCCGAAAATGAGGTGATCGCGCAAGCGGCGGCACAGGATTATCTTGCGTTTTATCGCTCGGAAATCGAGGCACGACGTGCGATGGGATATCCGCCGTACACCGATTTGTATCTGTTCGGCTTGTCCGGACTTAAAGAAAACGATGTCAAAACAGCCGCGCAAAAGCTGTTGTCGATCCTGCGATATCTGGCAGGACATAAATACCCCGATCTCAAGCTTATCGTGCTGGACCCGTCTCCTGCAACGGTGAGTAAGATCGCGGGAAAATTTCGCTATAAGCTGCTGATGAAAACGGTCAATACAGCGCGCTTGCGCGAGATGGTGACCGAGGCTCTGGAAGCCTATCAGCACGAAGGAATCAGTAAATATGTCAGTGTTTACGCGGATGTGAATCCCTCCGCGATGCTATGAAAGTGAGTGAATGAGAAATGGCGATTCGAAACATTGTCAAAGAGGGCGATGATACCCTTGCAAAGGTGTGCCGTCCCGTAACGGAGTTCAATGAGCGTTTGTGGCAACTTCTTGACGATATGCGGGAAACGCTGGAGATGGCAGACGGTGTCGGTCTTGCCGCACCGCAGGTGGGGATTCTGCGCCGCTTGTTCATTATGAACGTCGGTGATGGCTGGATCGAAGCGATCAATCCCGAAATCGTGTTGTGTGAGGGCGAACAGCAGGAAGTGGAAGGCTGTTTGTCCTGCCTGGGCGAATACGGCATCACCAAGCGTCCTCAGAAAGTGCGTATGAAGGCGCAGGATCGTCACGGTAACTGGTTCTTTATCACGGGCGAGGATCTGAAAGCCCGTTGCATCTGTCACGAATCCGATCACCTTGACGGCGTGCTGTTCAAGACCCGCGCTGTACGGATGCTGGATCCTTCGGAATTGGCGTGAGGTGATAACGGATGCGCATTGTCTATATGGGTACCCCCGAATTTGCCGTGCCGTCTCTTCAGCGTCTGATTGATGACGGTCACGAGGTGGTTCTGGCGGTGACACAGCCCGATAAACCCGTCGGGCGCAAACAGGTGATGACACCGCCTCCGGTGAAGGTGTGTGCAACGGAGCACGGCATCGCCGTGTATCAGCCGACGTCGATGAAAACCGAGGAAGCCCTTGCCACCCTGCGAAATGCCGCTCCCGACCTGATCGTTGTAGCGGCTTACGGCAAGATCCTGCCTAAAGCGGTGCTGGAGCTTCCGCCGCACGGCTGTATTTGTGTTCACGCGTCGCTGTTGCCTGCGTATCGCGGTGCGGCACCGATTCAATGGGCGGTGCTCAACGGCGAAACGGTGGCGGGTGTGACCACGATGATGATGGATGAAGGCATCGACACGGGCGATATGCTGTTGAAAGCCTCCCGTGAGGTGCCCTGTGATATGACGGCAGGTGAGCTTCACGATCTGCTCAGCGTTGACGGCGCTCAGTTACTGAGTGATACTCTGCAGGCGCTGGAAAACGGTACACTGACAAGAACGCCGCAACCCGCCGACAGTACGACGGCATACGCGTCGATGCTCGATAAACGGCTCTCACCGCTGGATTTCCGCAAGCCCGCAAAAACGCTTTGTGATCAGGTGCGCGGACTCTGCCCGTGGCCGAGTGCCAATTGCACGTTGCACGGAAAAACGATGAAGGTGCACAAAGCTGAAATGGGAGAACCGACATCGCTTCCCGCGGGAACGGTGTGTGCGCTTGATCCCTTGTCGGTCGCTTGCGGTGACGGCAACAGCCTGCGGATGCTCGAGGTGCAGTACGAAGGCAAGCAACGGATGAAGGCGGCGGATTTTCTGCGCGGTCATACCGTTGAAATCGGTGAAACAGTACAGTAAAGGGAGGGAGTGCCGTGTCAACCGCAAGAGAACTCGCCGTCACGGCACTCATCCAATGGGAGCGTGACAGCACCTTTTCCAACATTATGCTGGACAACCTGCTGAGATCGTCGGCGTTATCCAAGGCGGATGCGGCGTTTGCAACAAGGCTTGTTTACGGCACACTGGAACGGTTGCTGACGTTAGATTGGTTGCTGTCAAAGACCTGCAAACAACCGCTGAAAAAATGTCACCCGACCGTACGCGCCGTGTTGCGTGTGGGTGCCTATCAGCTGGTATTTATGAAAAAAATCCCTGCTTCGGCGGCTGTCAACGAAGCGGTCAAGCAGGTCAAAACAATGAAACAAGCGCACACTGCCGGTTTTGTCAACGGTGTGCTTCGTGGGGTGGATCGCGAGCATGATCGTCTGCTTGCATCGCTTTCCACCGACCTGAAAAGTATGAGCCTACGCCATTCGGTTCCGCTCGAGCTGTTGCAGATGTGGAAAAACGCATACGGCGCGGATACGGCAGTCGCTCTTGCAAAGGCGGCAAACGATGCGCCGCCGACGGTAATACGTGTCAATACCTTGAAAACCTCGGTCGAAGCGCTCCGGGAGGAGCTGACAAAGCTCTCCGTAGCGTTTGATGAGGTGGCGGGACTTCCCTTTGCATTGTGCATAGAGGATGCCGCGGCACTTCGTGCGTCGTCCATACCTTCCGATTGGTATTATTTTCAGGATACCGCCTCCCAATGGGCGTGCGAGGCGCTGGATGCCCGCGCAGGGGAGCGCATTCTGGATATGTGCGCTGCTCCCGGCGGAAAAACGTTCACCACCGCCTTGCGTATCGGTGCAAACGGCACCTTTACGGCGTGCGATGTATACGACGACAAGGTCAGGATTCTTCGCACCCGTGCGCAGGAGCTCGGTATACCGTCTCTTGAAGCGGTGTGCCGCGATGCCGCGTCACCGTGCCCGGATGAATGGTGCGAAGCATTTGACCGCGTCATCTGCGATGTGCCGTGTTCAGGCTTCGGGGTGATTCGTCGCCGTCCCGAAATCCGTTACAAAGCTCTTGATACATTTGCACAGCTTCCCGATCTGCAGTATCGCATTTTATGTGAGGCGGCAAAAGCAGTGAAGTCGGGCGGCGTGCTCCAATATTCCACCTGTACCTTGCGCCCCGAAGAAAACGAGCAGGTCGTTGCGCGTTTTCTGGCGGAGCATTCCGAATTTATCCCGCACGATCTGCCGCTTGCGCCGTTGTTTGAGGCGGCAGGTCTGCCTGTGTCGCATCAGCTGACAATGATGCCGCATCTGCACGGAACAGACGGTTTTTTTGCGGCATCTTTCAGAAAAGAGGAATCCTGATGACCGATATCAAAGCGCTGACAACCGAACAGCTGACCGAGCGCATCACAGCGATGGGTTACCCGTCTTTCCGTGCAAAGCAGATCCGCTCATGGCTCGATAACGGTGCAACTTCCTTCGAAGCGATGGGAAACCTCCCTAAAGCAATGCGGGAGGCTCTTGCAAAGGAGTTTGTGATCCCGCACGTGACGATCGAAACCAAGCTCGTGTCGCAGATCGACGGCACCGTTAAATATTTGTTTTCGCTGTGTGACGGCGAAACGGTGGAATCGGTGCTGATGCAGTATCACCACGGCTGGTCGCAGTGTATCTCCACGCAGGTCGGATGTCGGATGGGGTGCACGTTCTGTGCCACGGGAAAAGGCGGTCTTGTGCGCAACCTGTCCGCGTCGGAGATCCTCGCGCAGATCGAAGCTGCGCAGGCGGATCACGGTGTGCGGGTATCCTCTATTGTGCTGATGGGAATGGGAGAGCCTCTTGACAATTATGACGAGGTGATCCGTTTCCTTGAAATGGTCAACGCCGAGGGCGGCGTGCAGATCGGTATGCGTCATATTTCGCTGTCTACCTGCGGATTAGTGGACCGCATCGATCAGTTGCGCGAAAAGAATTGGCAATTGACGCTGTCGGTATCGCTTCACGCCCCGAACGACGAGCTTCGCCGCTCGTTGATGCCGATTGCGAAAAAGTGGTCGGTTGATGAGCTGCTTGCGGCTTGTCGTCGCTATGCCGAGTATACGGGCAGACGCATTTCGTTTGAATATGCAATGGTGGACGGTGTCACCGATACCGATGACTGTGCCAAAGAGCTTGCCGCCCGATTGCGCGGGATGCTTTGCCACGTCAATCTGATCCCTGTCAATCCCGTTGACGGTACGCCGTATCGCCGAAGCTGTGCACAACGCCTGCAGGCGTTTACCCGCATCCTCGAAAAAGCGGGTATTACCGCAACGGTTCGTCGCACACTCGGTGCGGATATCAATGCCAGTTGCGGACAATTACGCAGAAAACAGCAAAATACATAGTGCAATTTTAAAAAGAATGTGCTATACTTACTATAATACAGTCAAATGAAAGGAGGCGATCGGGATGCAAAGCATCGGACGGACGGATATCGGCCGTTTGCGTTCCAACAATCAGGATGCATTTGTGTGCGGCAAGCTTGCGGCAGATGTGCCGTTTGCCATCGTGTGCGACGGTATGGGCGGCGCAAACGGCGGTAATATTGCATCGGCGATCGCCATCCGCACAATTGCAGGACGCCTTGTGTCGTCTTACCGTCAGAATATGACGATGGCATCGATGCAACGCGTTCTGGAAAGTGCCATTGCCGCCGCCAATGTGGCCGTTTATGATGAAGCTGCCGCTTCGGCTGAGCTTCGCGGAATGGGCACAACGCTTGTGATGGCGGTCGTGATGGAGGAACGGGTGCTGATCGCGCATATCGGCGACAGCCGCGCTTATGTCATCACGCAGGATCATACGATCGAGCAGATCACCAAGGACCATTCGGTGGTTCAGCAGATGTTAGAGCGCGGACAGATCACGCCTGAGGAGGCGAAAAACCATCCACGCCGCAATTTTATTACACGCGCACTCGGTGTTTCGGACACGGTCGCGTGTGATTTCTCGGAATTTGTGCTCCCCGAAGGTGCTAAGGTGATGCTTTGCACCGACGGTTTGAGCGGTATGGTCGATATCGATCAGATGAAGGAGATTGCCGCTTCCTGTAGGGAAGCCGAGCTTCCCGACCGTATGATTGCGGCCGCCAATCGCGCGGGTGGCAGTGATAACATTACAGTAGCATTGATAACACGCGGATAGTTCTATGTTCAACAAAGGAGCTGTAAGCTATGGATAAATATCTCGGAAGACGTCTGGACGGACGGTATGAGCTTCGGGAGATCATCGGTGTCGGCGGTATGGCGTATGTCTACCGTGCTTACGACACGATCGATGACCGCGTTGTGGCGGTGAAGATCTTAAAGGATGAATACCTCAACAACGAGGAGTTTTCCCGCCGATTCAAAAACGAATCCAAAGCCATTGCCATTCTGTCTCACAAAAATATTGTCAGGGTCATTGATGTCAGCTTTTCGGACAGCCTGCAATATATTGTGATGGAGTACATCGACGGCATTACGCTGAAAGAATACATCGAACAGCAAAAGGTGTTGCAGTGGAAAGAGGTCGTGCATTTCATCGTGCAGATCCTTCAGGCACTTCAGCACGCACACGATAAGGGCATCGTGCACCAGGATGTGAAGCCGCAGAATATTATGCTTCTTTCCGACGGCACGATCAAAGTGACCGATTTCGGCATTGCCCGTTTTTCACGTGCGGCCAATCAGCAGAGCGAACAAGGGGATAAAGCCATCGGCTCGGTGCACTACATCAGCCCCGAGCAGGCACGTGCGGAAATTACCGACGAAAAATCCGACATTTATTCGCTCGGCGTGATGATGTATGAGATGCTGACGGGTAAACTGCCGTTTGAATCGGATAATGCTGTCAGTGTGGCGATTATGCAGATGCAATCGGTGGCAGTGCGTCCCACGGTCATCAACCCCGAGATCCCCGAGGGCCTTGAGGAGATCACCCTGAAAGCAATGCAGAAGGATCCCTCCAAGCGCTATCAGTCGGCGGCAGAAATGCTGTATGATATCGATGAATTCAAGAACAATCCGAGTATTCGCTTTGAATATAAGTATTTCTCGGGTGCGGATGATGCCACGCATTACGAAGAGGCATTCAGCCGCATCCGCAAATCCGACCGCAAGGACGAACCCGCCGAACCTCCGCGCAAAAAGAAACACGCAAACGGCAAGGATTCGGGCAAAAGTCTCCCCGTGATCCCGATTTTAGCGGGCATTGCCGGCGCTTTTATTCTGGTGTTGCTGTTCGTGCTGGGCGCCTATTTCGTTACAACGCTTTTGGCACCGTCCGAAAATGCCACGCAAAACGTTGTAGTGCCGAACCTTGTCGGTAAGGATTTCGAAAAGGAAATTGCCAACGATACCGCTTTGGCGCGTAATTTCACCATCAAGATCAATGAGGAATACAGCACAAAGCCTGCGGGCGAGGTGCTCAAGCAATACCCGCTTCCCGATAAAGAGGTCAAGTTCAAAACGGAGCTGGTGCTGTATATCAGCCGCGGTGAACAGCTTGTGAAAATTCCCGATATCAAGCAGGGTGCCGATCAGGAAGAGGCGGAAAGCCAACTCACCGCCGCGGGCTTCAACGTGAAAAAGGTCAATGCCAACAGTGATACCGTGGAAGCGGGAGCGGTGATCCGCATTGATCCGAAAGCGAATTCCGAAGCGGAGAAGGGCAGCACCGTCACGATGTATATCAGCATCGGTGCGGAGCCTGTGGATAACATTGTGGTGCCGGATGTTGTCGGCTTTGCGCAGGCGGATGCGATCGACCGTCTTGCGGACAAAGGACTCACAGTGGATGAAACGGCGATCCGCCGTGTCAATCACCCGAACTATTCGGCGGGCGTAGTGATTTCGCAGTATCCTGCCGCCGATGAAGAGGTGGCACCCGACAGCAAGGTGTCGCTGGTGGTCAGCTCCGGGTATAAGGATGTGGATCTGAAGATCAATCTGCCGCAGGTGGATGCGCAGGTGGATCTGGATGTTTACGTGGAGGGTACCTTGGTGCATTCTCAGGACGGCATCCATTCCAAGGATTCCTCGCCGTTGACGGTTTCGGTGTCACAGCAGAAATCAACGTATACGGTCAGCGTGGAGCTTTCCGAAGCAGGGGATAAAAACTTTAAGGTCTATGCCGTGTTTGTGGTAGACGGTGAAAACGGACGTGTGATCAGCAGTGATTACCGCTCCTTCACCTTCAAACCGACTACGACCACCAAGCCCGTAACAACTACGACCGCCTCGACAACCGAAGCCGTGACAACGACTACGACAGAGCCGATCACCACCACCACAACACAGACGCAACCCGATCAGGGACAGGAAGGCGAAGAGGGCTCAGGTGAAGAGGACGAGACAACTCCGACCGAAAACGAGTAAAGGACAGGAAACGGTATGCAGGAACGTTCTGTTGAAGGCTTGATATTACAAGGCATCGGCGGCTTCTATTATGTAGAGGCCGCCGACGGCGTATACGAATGTCGTGCGCGAGGCTCCTTGCGGAATCTGGGCGTGACACCGTATGCGGGCGACCGTGTGACGATCACGGTCGATGACAGCGGAAAAGGCGTGTTGGAGGCAGTGGCTGAGAGAAAAAACAGTCTCATCCGTCCGCCTGTTGCCAATCTGGATGTACTGGTGCTGGTCATCTCAATGACCGATCCCGAGCCCAGCTTGCCCGTTATTGACCGTATGCTGGCAGTCGCGGAGCATAAGGGTATCGAGCCGATGATGGTGTTTAACAAAACCGATTTAGCGTCGTCCGAGGAGTTGGAGGAGCTTTACGGCAAAGCGGGATATACGGTGCTTTCGGTGTGCGCCAATGATCCGCAGACTATTGAACCGTTGAAGGCTCTTCTTGCGGGCAAGGTGTGTGCCTTTGCAGGCAACTCGGGTGTCGGCAAAAGCAGTGTGATCAATGTGCTGGATCCATCCTTGGCATTGTCAGTCGGTGAGACCAGCAAAAAGCTCGGTCGCGGACGGCATACGACCCGCAGTGCACGGTTGTATCCGCAGGCGGGCGGCGGGTATCTGGCGGACACCCCCGGTTTTTCCTCCTTGGATGCCCAGCGGTTAGAGCATATCGATAAAGAAGAGCTGTGCTATTGCTTCCGCGAATTTGAACCGTTTCTTGACGGTTGCCGCTTCACCTCTTGTTCTCATACCGTAGAAAAAGGATGCCGCGTGCGACAAGCGGTTGAGGACGGCGATATCGCGCTTTCCCGTCACGAGAGCTACGCGGCACTGTATAAAGAGGCAAAGGAATGGAAGGAATGGGAGAACAAATAAGACGCTGTGTGATCGTCGGTGCAGCTGTGTTTGAGAATGCGATGTTCCTCAAGCACTTTCTTTGTGAGGACGATTATGTGATCGCCGCGGACGGTGGCTTGCGCCTGCTGAATGCTATGGGAGTTGTACCGCACGCGATCATCGGCGATTTCGATTCATCCCCCTGTCCCGATGGGGTGGATGTTCCTGTGCGATGTTTGCCGACGCACAAGGACGATACCGATGTGTTTGCCGCCGCAAAGGAGGCACTTGCGCTCGGCTACCGTGAGTTTTTGCTGTTAGGCTGTCTGGGAGGCCGTCTCGATCATACACTCAGCAATTTGTTTTTACTGCGGTTTCTGCACGAAAATAACGCACACGGACTGCTTGTTGACGAACATCACGAGGTATCGCTGTTGACAAGCGGTGAGCATACGGTGTCTTGCCGCAACAATTGTTATTTTTCGCTGTTGCCGTTTGGCGGGGATGCTCGCGGTGTAACCATCCGCGGTGCGGAATATCCGCTTGAAAATGCGACGCTCGATACGGTGTTTCCGCTCGGCGTCAGCAACGGATTTCTGTCGTCTGATGTAACGGTAAGCTTGCAGGACGGCTGTTTACTGTTGATCCTGGCGCAAAAAGACGGTGTCACCTCTTTCTGATTTCCACATATGTTGATAGTGGAAGGGGAGTGGTGACAATGAAACGTTCGCGTTGTCGCACAACATATATGGTCGCGGCATTCGGGATCGGCGTATTGCTGTCGTTGGTCTGCCCCTCAAAATGGTTGCTGATCGTCACACTGTTTGCACTTGTCTTTGTGTCGGTCTGTTAATACGGAAGGGGGACGCGTGATGCAGATCGTGGTTTGCAAAAGTCCGAAATTCTTATCGGGAATCCTGCGCAAGATCTTCAAAATTCCCAGAATTCTGTACACACAAGACTGAAAAATAAAACGGTCTGTATGTCGCTTTGGCGGCATACAGACCGTTTTTGTTGTGTTTATACACCTGTCAGATCAAAGGCGGGAATAAAAGCGTCGGATGCACTGCTCAGGTCTTGTACATACCCGTTTTCCAGTCCCAGTGCGCACATAGCGTCAAACACCTTGCGACATTCGCGTTCGGTAAGGGTGCGGTTAAGCTCCTTGTGCGGCAAGACGGTCACAGGCGTGTACTGAAAAAGCAGGCTGATGTGAACATCACTTCCGAAGTACTCACGGATATCCTGCAGGGCGGCGATGCTGTTTTTGGTGTGTGCAGGCAGGACAAGATGGCGGATCATCACGCCGCTGACAGCGTGTCCGTTCTCTGTTTGCAGATGCCCGACCTGTCGGAGCATTTCGCCGATTGCCGATAAAGCGGTTTCGCGGTAATGCTCAATGCCGCTGAAGTTTTGAGCAAGTGCGTCGTCGGCATATTTGTAGTCGGGCAGATAGATGTCGATGTAACCCTCTAAGCTTTTCAGCGTTTGTGTGCGTTCATAGCCGCTGCTGTTATATACCACGGGAACAGGCGGCTTGTACAGCTCCAACGCACGGCGGATCGCGTGCGCGTAATGGGTCGGATTGACAAGATTGATATTCTGTGCACCGCTGTCAACCAGCTGACGAAAGATGTCTGCAAGACGCTCAATGCTCACGGTTTTGCCGAAATCGTCGTGGCTGATGGTACGGTTCTGGCAAAATACGCACGACAAGGCACATCCCGAGAAAAAGACCGTGCCCGAACCGCCTTCACCGCTGATGCAGGGCTCTTCGCCGAAATGCAGCGCCGCTCTTGCAAGCCTCGGCAACGCGGGCATACGGCACCGACCGTCTCCGTGGGTGTCGTCACGCAGAGCACCGCACCGATGAGGACACAGTGAACAGTTAAACATCATCGGCACACTCCTTTGCAAGAGAGAGCAGAGCATCCCGATCGTTCGGACAGCGATCGTCGATCACCGCCTCCAATAAGCAGTGCAACACTCTGCCGAGTAACGGCCCTGCGGGAATCCCGACGGACAGCAGATCGTGCCCGTTGACGGCAAGCTCGTGTAATGTGAAGCATTCCGCACTGTTGCAAATATCGTCTACCAACGCACGCACAGATGTAAAATCAGGCGGTGCACTGTTTTCGTGACAGCCCGACGCATCCGCTTCCTTGACGAGCAATAACCGCAGCAGCGTGTCTTTGCCGAGCTTGGACAGCAGACGCTTGATTTGTTTTCGGTTGTCCGTGAGCGGTGTGTCGTGCTTGCGGACAAGCGTAAGAACCGTGTCGGTGGTGGCGTTATCAAAACGCAGTGCCGTCAGGGTTTCGCGTGCCAACACTTCACTGACGGCGGGATGTCCGTAGAAATGACCGATCCCTTGCTCGTCCGTATGAAACGTTTGCGGCTTGCCGAGATCGTGGAGCAGCACCGCTAAACGGACAACGGGGTCTTTGGCGGCCGCCTGAACAGCTCGGATTGTATGTGTATAGGCATCGAAGCTGTGGTGCGGGTTGTGCTGATCCAGTCCCACAAGCGGTGACAGGGAGGGGACAAGACGGCACATCACATCAGGAAACGCGGTTGCCGCCTCAAGGAATCCGTCTCCCATCAGGAGCTTCATCAGCTCCACGCGCTTGCGTTCAGCGGCAACAAGAGACAAACGGTCACAAAGCGCGTGTGCGGCTTGCGCCGTTTTCGGTTCTGCCTGAAAACGCAGTACACTCATAAAACGCACCAGTCTGGCGATGCGCAGAGCATCCTCCGAAAACCGTGTTGCGGGATCACCGACACAGCGAAGAATACCCCTGTTCAGATCCTCTTGTCCGCAAAACGGATCTGCAATACCTTTCTCAGGGTGAAAAGCAATGGCATTGACGGTGAAATCCCGCCTTGCCAGATCCTCCTCCAGTGAAGCGGTGAAGGTGACACTGTCGGGGTGACGCCCATCGGTGTAGGTACCGTCTGTGCGGTAGGTCGTGACTTCAAAGGGGGTGTCGCCGATCAGAACCGTCACGGTGCCGTGCTGTAAACCGGTCGGGATCACGCGATACTCTTTGAAAATATCCAGTGTCTGCGCAGGGAGTGCGTTGGTGGTGATGTCAATATCGTCGGGGACGATCCCGCGCAAATGGTCACGTACACAGCCGCCCACGGCATAGGCGTCAAATCCTGCCTTGTTCAGTTGATGGATTATTGTCAGTGCCGCTTCGGATAGCATCCTTCACCACCTCCTTTTTCTTGAAGTATACCATAAACCTGCAAAAAGCGCAAGAAGAAGCACCTCCGCCCGATCGGACAGAGGTGCTTTAGGATTATTGCTCGTGCACACGGAAGCCGAAGTTCCAGACGGTTTCCAACTTGAGTCTGTGACCGTTGAGCTTACGGCGCAGTCGTTTTGCAGTGTCGTCGGCGACGCGGCTGACAGTGTTATCGTCATATCCCCAGATGACCGAAAGGAGCTCAGCGCGCGAAACAGCGCGATGGACATTGTTCATCAGATACAGCAGCATCGAAAATTCAATGGGCGTAAAGTGAATGCGCTTGCCGTTTTCGTCACAAGCGGATTTCGTATCGGCATTGAGAGTGATACCGCCGACGGTCACACAGCTGGAAGGAGAAGTGTGGTTGCAGATCAGGGCGATGTCGGCGCGAATTCTGTCAAAATCAGCCGAATCGGATAAGGTGGCATATTCGGCTGCATATCCGTTTTCTGTCAGAGCGTTGTGAACGATCTCGAAAAGACGATCATCATCACCGTGTATATAAATCAGTTTTGACAAGACGAGCGCCTCCTGCTCAATAAAATTGCTAATATTGTACAGGAGCTTTGTGAAAAGTGTGTGAACAGCCCGTTATCCTTGTGCGGCGCAGGCTTCGCACAGCAGTCGTTGCTTTTCGTCCCACAGCGGCTGGGAAAGGTCAACATAGTATTCGTGCGGATATTCGAAGCGCTTGACCTCGTCCCAGATGGTGTCCAGCTGTTCCTCACAGTAGCGGCGGATCTCTTTAATGGACTTACGGTCATAGACGCAGGTGCCGTTTTCAAACAGCGGCACCTGCAGCTTGACCGCGCGGAAGTTTGAAACCGTCTTGCGCTTCCAGATGTGTTCGGGATCAAAGATTTCGTACGGTTCGGAATCGTCGATCGTCTCGTTGTACAGCGTGATCACATCGGCGATCGCTTTGCCGGTGTCGCGGTCGTACAGTCGCCAGGGAATCTTGTAGCAGGGGTTTGTGATCTTGGCGACATTTTCGCTGATTTTGATGCGCGGCGCAATGGTACCGTTTTCTTCCACGGCAACCAGCTTGTACACACCGCCGAACACGGGATCGCTTGCCGCGGTGATCAGACGCTCGCCGACACCGAAACTGTCCACCTGTGCGCCTTGAATGATCATATCGCGGATGATGTATTCGTCTAACGAGTTGGATGCCACGATCTTACAGTCTTCATATCCGGCTTCATCTAACAGCTTGCGCGCTTTTTTGGAAAGATAGGTGATGTCACCTGAGTCGATGCGCACGCCCTTGGGACGGCACCCGAGGGGCTTGAGCACTTCATCAAACGCCTTGATCGCGTTGGGAATGCCGGAGTGAATCGTGTCATAGGTATCCACAAGCAGGGTGCAGTCATGCGGATACGTTTGGGCATACGCTTTGAAAGCATCCAGCTCGTTTTCAAACATCTGCACCCAGCTGTGCGCCATTGTACCCAATGCGGGAATACCCAGCTCACTGCCGCATATGGTGCAGGCGGTACCGGCACAGCCGCCGATATACGCCGCACGGGCACCGTAGATCGCACCGTCATAGCCCTGCGCACGGCGCGAGCCGAACTCCATTACCTGACGGCCGTCGGCCGCGCGGACAACACGGTTGGCTTTTGTGGCGATCAGCGATTGGTGGTTAACAGAGAGCAGGATCATCGTTTCGATGAATTGCGCCTGGATGGCGGGACCGCGCACCGTAAGAATCGGTTCACCCGGGAAAATGGGGGTGCCTTCGGGGATTGCCCAGACATCACATACAAAGCGGAAATCCTGCAGATATTGCAGAAACTCCTCGCAGAAAATGCCGCGGGAGCGCAGATAAGCAATATCCTCCTGTGTAAAGGACAGGGCCTTGATATAGTCGATTACTTGTTCAATGCCCGCCATAATGGCAAAACCGCCTTTATCGGGGACACGGCGGAAAAACATATCAAAATAGCAGATTTTGTCTTTGAGTCCGTGTTCAAAATAGCCGTTTGCCATTGTGATCTCGTAGAAATCGGTCAGCATTGTCAGACGATTGCGATCCATACTCGAAAAACCTCCTTAGCGTTTGCCGCAGAAATGCTTACGGTATTCCTCTAAACAGTGGTTGATGATGTCAACCGCTTTTTCGGGACCGAGGGCGGGTTCGACCTTGGTCACCTTACTGTGTTCAAGCATTTTGTAGATGGTAAAGAAATGCTCGATTTCCTTGATGGTGTGACTGGGAAGCTCGGAAATCTCGTGATAGCAGGAGAAGGATGGGTCGTGATGCGGCACGGCAATGATCTTTTCATCCACGGCGGTTCCGTCCACCATCTGGATCACACCGATGGGATAGCACTGCACCAATGTCATCGGCACGATGGATTCCTGACACAGCACCAGCACATCCAGCGGATCGCCGTCATCGGCATAGGTGCGCGGGATAAAGCCGTAGTTGGCAGGGTAGTGGGTGGCGGTATACAGCACACGGTCAAGACGCAAAAGACCGGTCTCCTTGTCCATTTCGTATTTGTTTTTGCCGCCCTTGGGGATCTCGATCACAGCGGTAAAGCTTTCGGGGGTGATCCACGATTCGGCAATGTCGTGCCAGATGTTCATATGGCTCATTCCTTTCCGTAGGAGTTATGTTTATTATATATGGAAACCAACACTTGTGCAAGAGGATTTTCGCAGAAAACGGAAAATCCGCCCACACAGCGTGTGAGCGGATTTTGAAGTCCGTTATAAATGGGGAACGGTTTCGGCATTACACCGCACGGGTGACCTTGCCGGAACGCAGGCAACGGGTGCAGGCGTAAACCCTTTTCGGAGAACCGTCCACGACAGCCTTGACGCGCTTGATGTTGGGCTTCCAAGTGCGGTTGGAGCGTCTGTGCGAGTGGGAAACGCGAATACCGAAAGTCACACTTTTACCGCAGAAATCACATTTTGCCATTGATCTGCACCTCCTTTGAAAACTCTTAAAGAAAAACAACAGTCGTATTGTAACAGATAACTTCGCAAAATGCAAGCCTTTTTTTGATTTTTTTCGTTTCTTTTTCAAAAATACTTGACTGTCAAATGAAAAGATGCTATGAGTGAGATCGAATGGGAAATACTTTCCGATTACGTGTACGCTTTTGTTATTTGATGCCGTTATATTCTCTCCAAAAAAATTTATGCTTTGAGGTGAACGCGGTTGACACCGCCGCTAAAAAAGTATATACTAATCTTATATATGTATATATAAATGAAAAGGGAGGGACGGTCAATGAAAACAAAGCTGACAGCGTGGATAGCGGTGCTTGTGATGCTGCTTTCCTTCACGGGCTGTTCCTTCGCGGAGATCGATGTGGACGGTCGCCTGCGCGCACCGCACGCCGTGGGTGAGCAAAGTGCGATTCAGGCGGCCCTCGAACAGCATATTTTTATGAATCCCGATGCTTCCGCCGGTACATATGTCCTCAAATACCCCAAGATGGGTGATTACCGCTCGGCGTTTGTGATGAAGGATGTCACAGGGGACAAGCAGGAGGAAGCACTTGCCTTTTATGCGCTTCAGCCCGAGGGTGCCAAGACCCACATCGCGTTGCTCAGCAAGGCGAGCGGGGAATGGGTCTGCATCGACGATATAGAGGGTCTTGCCACCGAGATCGAACGGATCCAGTTCGGCGATCTTGACAACGACGGCGTTGTGGAGCTGTTTGCGGGCTTCAGTATGTACAATACCCGTGACCGTCGCCTGATGATGTATACGTGGTCGGACGATCATTTCGTGGAGCGGTATTCCGATACCTACACCAATATGATCGTGGATAAGGTGATCGACAAAACGCACGACGGATTGTTGCTGTTCCGTCTGAATGCCAAAACCGCGCAAACCACCGTGAGCCTGTTCACGATGGTGGACGATACCGTCACGGAGCTCGGTTCAGCATCGCTTGACGGTCACATCAGCCAATTCGGGAAATATGAGCTTGCCTCTTTTGAAAACGGCAGAGTCGGTGTGTTTCAGGATTGCAAAAAGGATTACCGTGCCACCATCACCGAGCTGATCATCTGGAACGGTCAACAGCTCCTGACCCCGCTGTACGACCCCGCCGAAAATATCAATTTTGTGTCATCGCGCGAATCGGGACTGCCGTCTATGGATATCGACGGCAACGGAATGATCGATTTTCCGCAGTCCTTCCGTATGCCCGGCTATGAGCTGGTGGAAACGGAGAATATGAACCTGTGGATGAGTGAGTGGTTCACGTGGGATATGAAGGCGATGAATGTGACATCGGTAATGACCACCATTATGGTACCCTCCGACGGTTATTATATCACGATTCCCGATGACTGGATCGGCAATGTGTCCGCAGACTACAACGCGGAAACGCGTCGCCTGACGGTGCGTGAGGTGGAGGCAGGCGTTGTCGGTGAAAAGCTGTTTGAAATCGTGGCATTCGGTGTGAATGCGGAAAATCCCTTCAAAGAGCAGGATACCTACCTGTTCCTGGAATCCGGCAAAAAAACACGGTATGAGCTGTGTTATGATAAAGAAAACGACCTTGAGCTTACCAAGGAACAGCTGAGCGGTCTGTTTTCTCTGTGTGATGTTCCGAAAGACTGACAGAAAGGCGGTTTGAATGAATATGAAAAGAATCCTGGTGTGTGAGGACGAAGTCTCTATCCGCGAGTTCGTGGTGATCAATTTGCGCCGTAACGGCTACGATGTGATCGAAGCCGGTTCGGGCGAGGAAGCGCTTGACGGCTATGACAAAGCAGAGGAAAAGCCCGATATTGCGCTCTTGGACATTATGCTTCCGGGCATCGACGGCTTCGAGGTCTGCCGTCGCCTGCGTGAGCGCAGTGACTCGATGGGCATCATTATGCTTACGGCGCGTACACAGGAGATGGAGAAGGTCGGCGGACTGATGCTCGGTGCCGATGACTATGTGACAAAGCCCTTCAGCCCGTCTGAGCTGGTGGCGCGCGTGGACGCGCTTTACCGCCGTGTGGATGCGGCACGTCAGCGCTTTGAAGTGCAGTATCTTGAAGAGATCCGACAGGGCGATTTCGTGCTGAATCTGCGCAACCGTACGCTGTTCCGCGACGGCACGCCCGTCGAGCTGACACAGTTGGAATTCCAGATCATCGAGTATTTCTTCACGAATCCCGGCAAACCGCTCAGCCGTGTGGATATTCTGCATCGCGTCTGGGGCGAGGATTACTACGGCGAAGAAAAAATCGTGGATGTCAACATCCGTCGCCTGCGTATGAAGATCGAAACCAATCCTTCGAGCCCCGAGCATATTATGACGGTCTGGGGACTCGGTTATAAATGGAACGCCTGAGGACATAACGGCTCCGTTCAGACGTGAAGGGGGGAACAGCTGTGAAAAAGGGCATAACAAGGCGGTGGCTTGTTAACGGCTTCGGCGTGATCGCGCTTTTGATTCTGGTCATCGAACTGGCCGTATCGTTTGCGCTTCGCTCGTATTGCTACCGTGATGTCGAAAAGATTTTGTCCGATCACGCCTGTTCCCACGCGGAGCTGTTTTCACAATACACGGCGGATGCAACGTTTGATTTTGAGCAGACAGCGCGCGATTTTGCCGAAAGCTTCACGGACAAAGAGCGCTTTGAACTGCAGATCGTCAACGATGACGGCTTGGTGCTGTTGTCCTCTACGGGATTTATGCCGTCCTCGGTTGATGCTCCCGAATATGCGCAGGCAATCGGTTCTCAGAAAAAATGCGCCGTGTGGCACGGTGCCACCTCCACGGGCGAAAATGTGATGGCGGTCAGCGCGGTGATCGAGAATGCTAAAGGGGAATGCATCGGCGCGGTGCGCTATGTCACATCGCTGACGCTTGTGGATCGACGTGTGATGACGTGGGTCGGTATCGTGTTCATTCTCGGCATCGTGATTATGGTGTTCATTATGCTGTCCAGCTCGTATTTTGTGAGCTCTATCGTCGGACCGCTCAAGGAGATCGGCGAAACGGCACGAGGCATTGCGATGGGCGATTTTGATGCCCGCATCGATAAAAAATATGACGATGAGATCGGTGATCTTGCCGACACCATCAATTATATGGCGGGAGAGATCTCGCGCGGCGAGAAGATGAAGAATCAGTTCATCAGCTCCGTTTCGCACGAGCTGCGCACACCGCTTACCGCGATCACGGGCTGGAGTGAAACAATGCTGGAAAGCGGCGATCCCGAGATCGTGAAAAAGGGTCTGCAGGTTATCTCGCGTGAAGCGACACGCCTGTCGGGGATCGTCGAAGAGCTGCTGGATTTCTCGCGTCTGCAAAACGGTAATTTTGAGTTGAAAACCGTGCAGATGGATCTGCTTGCGGAGTTGGAAGAAACGGTGCTGCTGTTCCGTGAACGTGCGGCGCGTGAAGGCTTGACACTGGATTACATCGAAAACATCTATCTGCCGCCGATCGTGGGCGATCCCGCCCGTCTCAAGCAGGTGTTCATCAACGTGATGGACAACGCCATCAAGTATTCCAATCCCGGCGGCACGATTCACGTGGAAGCGCGTCTGTTCGGCTCTATTATTAAGATTATTATCAGTGACAACGGTGTGGGCATTTCGCAGGAAGCCTTGCCGCACGTCAAGGAACGCTTTTTCCGTGCCAATGCCGCGCGACCCGGTTCGGGCATCGGTCTGGCACTTGCGGATGAGATCGTGCGTCTGCACGGCGGTACACTCGATATCCGCAGTGAAGAGGGCATCGGCACAACGGTGACGATCCGTCTGCCTGTTCCCAAAACCCCTGCCGCCGACGGATCCTCGGCGCATTAAACTATGAAAAGGTCAGGTTGAAACTATGAGTGATAAACAGAAAAAAACCTCCATCGGCGGTCAGGCACTGATCGAAGGTGTGATGATGCGCGGCCCGAAAAAGACCGCTATGGCAGTGCGCCATACCAGCGGCGAGATCCGTATGGATGAATGGGAAAATGAGGCGAAAAAATCCGTCTTTTTCCGCATTCCGCTTATTCGAGGCATCTTTAATTTTGTCGATTCCATGATTATCGGTTACAAATCTCTGATGAAATCGGCGGAAATGAGCGGGATGGAAGAATTGGAAGACGACGGCACCCGCACAAAGGAGGAACTGGAAAAGGAGAATCGCACCCTCAAAGCGCTTATGCCGATTGTGACGGTGATCAGCGTGATCTTCAGTGTGGTGCTTTGCGTGGGATTGTTTTTCTGGCTTCCGACATTTGTGTACGATCTGTTGGCACCGCTTCTCGGTGTTCCTGCCGAAATAGAGGGGCATTTCGGATATAACCTGCTCAAAGCATTCATTACGGGTGTGCTGAAAATTCTCATCTTCCTGATCTATATGATCGTGATTGCACAGATGAATGATATCAAGCGCGTGTTTTCGTATCACGGTGCTGAGCATAAAACCATTTTCTGCTATGAAAACGGTGAAGAACTGACGGTGGAAAATGTAAAAAAACAAAGCCGTTTCCACCCTCGTTGCGGCACATCATTTATGATTCTGATGATGTTTGTCGGTGTGGCTGTGTCGATGTTCATCCCTCAAGGGTTGAATGCATGGTATTATACGCTGATTAAGTTGCTCACATTGCCGCTCGTGATGGGTATCGGCTATGAAGCGCTCAAGCTGGCAGGTCGTCACGACAACTGGTTTACGCGTTTTATCTCGGCGCCCGGTAAATGGATGCAACGCATCACGACCGCAGAGCCGACCGACGATATGATTGAGTGTGCCATTGCCGCATTTAAAGCGGTAATCCCCGAGGAAGAAAACAGCGACAATTGGTGAAGACGATGACGGTATCTGACGTGTTTAAAACGGTTCGGAATACGCTTGAAAAGGCGGGGTGCGACAGCCCCGCCTTTGATGCGTGCTGCCTGCTGGAGGATCTGGCATATCTTCCGCGCGGCAGACGTCTCGAATCGGACGAAACCATCCTAACAGCCGAAACGGTGCAGAAGGTGCTCAAAGCGGCATCACGCCGTGCAAACGGCGAACCGCTTCAGTATATTTTAGGCGAATGGGAGTTCCTCACGCTGACATTGTCGGTGGGAAAAGGGGTGCTCATCCCGCGTCCCGATACCGAGCTGCTGTGCGAGGTAGCCGCCGAACAGCTGAAAAATCTTTTGCATCCGACGGTGCTGGATCTATGCGCGGGAAGCGGATGTGTCGGACTCGGTTTATGCTCTTTGTTGCCTGTTGCATCGGTGACAGAGGTGGAGCTGTCCGAGGATGCCGCTGTGTATCTGCGACAAAACCTGAAACGTTACCCCGCCTTTGATGCACAGCTTGTGACGGACGATGTCCTGTCACCGTCAAAAACCTATCTGCCTGTGGATGCGATCCTGTCCAATCCACCGTATATTCCCACAGCGGATATCGGCGGCTTGATGCGGGAGGTACAGCACGAACCGAAAATGGCACTGGACGGGGATGCGGACGGCTTGCGGTTTTACCGCGCCATCACGAACAACTGGTTGCCGTACCTGAAGCAGGGCGGTTTGCTTGCCGTGGAGATCGGCATCGGTCAGGCGGCGGATGTGAAAGCGCTTTTTGAAACGGCGGGACTGCATCATATTGCAGTTTACCGCGATCTGGGCGGCGTCGAGCGTGTTGTTACGGGACGAAAGTGACGATTTCTTTGAAAACACTTGCCAAAACGGGCGGCAGTGTGCTATACTACCGAATTGTATGACTGAAAACCGTATAATAATGACGTATATATAGGAGGCTACTATTATGATCGCAGTATCGGATCTCAGCTTGGATTTCAACGGGCAAAAGCTGTTTGCCCACGTGGATCTGAAATTCACTCCCGGCAACTGCTATGGCGTGATCGGTGCGAACGGCGCCGGCAAATCCACCTTTTTACGCATTCTTTCGGGTGATCTGGAACCGTCTTCGGGCGAAGTGGTGATCGATAAGGGCACGCGTATGTCGGTGCTGAAGCAGGACCACTTCGCATTTAACGATTTCACCGTGCTTGACACCATCATTCAGGGCAATCCGCGCCTGTATCAGATTATGCAGGAAAAGGAAGCACTGTACGCGAAAGAGGATTTCACCGAAGAAGACGGCAATCTGGCATCCGAGCTGGAATCGGAGTTTGCCGAGCTTAATGGCTGGGATGCGGAGACCGATGCGGGTCGCCTGCTTCAGGGTCTGGGACTGGAGCTCTCGCTCTTAGAGCAAACAATGTGCAACGTTGCCGACCGTGACAAGGTGAAGGTGCTGCTCGCGCAGGCACTGTTCGGTGAACCCGATATCATCCTGCTTGACGAGCCGACCAACCACCTGGATCTGGCGTCGGTGACGTGGCTGGAGGATTTTCTGATGGCGTACGAAGGCACCGTTATCGTGGTGTCCCACGACCGTCACTTCCTCAACAACGTCTGCACACACATTGTTGACGTGGATTACAACAAAATCAAGATTTACGTCGGCAACTACGATTTCTGGTACGAATCCTCTCAGCTGATGCAGCGTATGGTGCGCGACCAGAACAAAAAGCGTGAGGATAAGATCCGCGAGCTGCAGAGCTTCATTGAACGCTTCTCCGCTAACAAATCGAAATCCCGTCAGGCAACCTCCCGCCGCAAGCTGCTTGAAAAGCTGTCGGTGGAGGAGATGCCTGCATCGTCCCGCCGCTATCCGTATGTCGGCTTCTCGATGGACCGCGAAGCGGGCAAGGATATCCTGGTGGTGGA
This sequence comes from Oscillospiraceae bacterium, assembly GCA_015065805.1. Lineage (GTDB taxonomy): Bacteria > Bacillota > Clostridia > Oscillospirales > Acutalibacteraceae > RGIG1959. The sequence continues at coordinate 80,001 of SVPN01000003.1, forward strand.
AAACATCACAAAAACCATTGACGGCGTGAAGGTGCTCGACAATGTATCCTTCCGCGTGGAAAAGGGCGATAAGATCGCGTTTATCGGTGCCAACGAAGTCGGCATCACGGCAATGTTCCGCATCCTGATGGAAGAAATCACGGCGGACAGCGGTTCGTTCAAATGGGGCGGTACCACCAGTCAGTCGTATTTCCCCAAGGACAACACCGCATTCTTTGAAAACTCCGACAAAAACATCATCCAGTGGCTCCAGCAGTATTCGTCGGATGACACCGAGACCTATCTGCGCGGCTTCCTCGGCAAAATGCTGTTCTCGGGCGACGATGTGTTCAAGCCCGTCAAGGTGCTTTCGGGTGGTGAAAAGGTGCGTTGTATGCTGTCGCGTATGATGATGTTCGGCTCCAACGTGCTGCTTCTTGATCAGCCCACCAACCATCTGGATCTGGAATCCATCACCGCTGTCAATAACGGCCTGATCGAATTCAAGGGCAATATCCTGTTCTCGTCCTATGACCATCAGTTTGTGCAGACGGTTGCCGACCGCATCATCGAATTCCGCGCGGACGGTACGATCCTCGACAAGCGTATGACCTATGAGGAATTCCTCGAGTTCAAAGCCGAAAAAGGTCTGAATTAACCGATTATCCCGTCGGGCAAGGATTTGCCCGACGGGATTTTTGTTTAAATCGCCGAAAAAGCGCGTGAAAAGCCTCAACGCTTTAGCGTGATAACAAATAAAAATCACTTTGCGAAAAAACTCTTGACGGCTGGAATAATTGGGTTTATAATAGGTGACAATCCATTGAAGAAAGGAGCGGTATGGCGATGACAGGAGCACAGGCGATGGTCAAATGTCTTGAACGGGAACGTGTTCACACGATTTTCGGTTATCCGGGTGCGGCGATCTGCCCGTTTTACGACGCCCTCATCGGCAGTAAGGTACACCACGTGCTGGTGCGTACCGAGCAAAATGCCGCTCACGCGGCAAGCGGCTATGCCCGTATTACGGGAAAAGTCGGCGTCTGTGTCGCGACCTCGGGACCGGGCGCTACCAACCTTCTGACGGGTATTGCTTCGGCGTATATGGATTCCATTCCGCTGGTGATCATCACGGGTCAGGTGCGAAGTGACCTGATCGGACGTGATGTGTTTCAGGAAGCGGATATCACGGGTGCGGCGGAGCCGTTCACCAAGCACAGCTATCTGGTGACAAAGGCTTCCGACCTGCCTCGCATCTTTAAAGAAGCGTTTTACATTGCTTCGGCGGGCAGACCCGGTCCTGTGCTGATCGATATCCCGATGGATATTCAGCAGCATCAGGTGTCAACCTTTGATTACGATACGCCGCCCGATATCATCGGGTATAAGCCCAGCACAACAGGTCATCCCTTGCAGATCAAAAAAGCGGTGGATGCGTTGCGTTCCGCAAAACGCCCTGTGCTGTGTGCGGGCGGCGGTCTCTTTTCTGCGAAGGCAGGGGAGGAACTGAAGCTTCTCGTGGAAAAGGCACAGCTTCCTGTTGTCTGCACGATGATGGGTGTCGGTGCATTGCCGACCTCGCATCCGCTCAATCTCGGTATGCTCGGTTCACACGGCTGTGTCCCTGCGAATAAGGCGATTCGCGACGCTGACCTGATCGTGATGGCCGGTGCGCGCGTCGGCGATCGCGCAGTGGCGTCACCCAATCAGGTGGCAAACCGCGCCAAAATCATTCACATCGATATCGACCCTGCCGAGATCGGTAAGAATATGTCCGCGCACATTCCCATCGTCGGCGATCTCAAGCTCGTTCTGGCGGCACTTGCCGAAAAGGTGGACAGCACCGCCCCGTATGACTGGGTGCAGGTCGTGACCGACCGCAAAAAGCGCTATGCTGCTAAGTCCATCGAACCGCTCGATGGTTATGTGGAGCCGAAGACCTTCCTGCGTGTGTTCACACGTCGCCTGGAAGAGGACGCGGTCGTTTGTGCGGATGTCGGTCAGAACCAGATCTGGTGTGCCAACAACACCGAGATCCGTCGCGGTCGCTTGCTGACCTCGGGCGGTATGGGCACGATGGGGTATTCCATTCCGTGCGCACTCGGTGCCAAATGTGCCGATCCGAAACGCCGTGTTGTAGCAGTGTGCGGTGACGGCTCGTTCCAGATGAGTATGATGGAGCTTGCCACCATTTGCCAGGAGCAAAAGGGTGTCAAAATCATTGTGATGCGCAACGGCCGTCTCGGTATGGTGCGTGAATTGCAGAAAAATCTCTATGACAGTGCCTACAGCGGTGTATTTCTTGACGGCAGTCCCGATTTTGTCAAGATCGCGCAGGCGTACGGCATCCGTTCGCGTTGCGTGACCACAAACGAGGATGCTATGGCGGCGGTGGACGAAATGCTGTCGGATGACCTGCCGTATCTGCTGGAATGCGTTGTTCCGTGGGATTACCCGTCATTATAAACAGGAGGTGCGCCCGTCAATGAAATATACAATGTCCGTTCTTGTGGAAAACCAGCCGGGCGTTCTTTCCAAGGTTTCGGGACTGTTTTCCCGCCGCGGATTCAACATTGATTCGCTGGCGGTCGGTACGACCGAAGACCCTGCCGTGTCCCGTATGACGATTGTGGTGGACGGCGATGAATACATTGTTGAGCAGGTGGAAAAACAGCTCAACAAGCTGATCCCCGTCATCAAGGTCAAAACATTGGAGGTCGGCTCTCACATTCCGCGTATGCTGTCGCTGATCAAGGTTTCCGTCACGGCGGGTCAGCGGGCGGATATTATGCGGGTATCCGAGCTGATGGGTGCGCGCATCGTGGATGCGACCCGCGCATCGCTGACGATCGAGTTTGCCGATACGGCGGAACGCACGGAAACGCTGGAAACGCTGTTGCGTCCCTATGGTATCCGTGAAATTGTCCGCACGGGCACGATCGCGATCGAAAAGGGTGCCGATCCCACCCGTAAAAAAGGGTAGTCTATGTACCGTACGGTGCATATACACATAAACAATTCTCGCGTAGAACGCGATGATCTCTTTTAGGAGGAATGAAGTATGGCAAGAAAAATCTATTATCAGGACGATTGCAACCTCGGCGTGTTGAACGGTAAGACCGTCGCCATCATCGGTTACGGCTCGCAGGGTCACGCCCACGCGCTCAACCTGCACGAGAGCGGCGTGGATGTCATTGTCGGTCTGTACAACGGCTCCAAGAGCTGGGCGAAGGCTGAAGCGGCGGGTCTGAAGGTTATGACTGCGGCGGACGCTGCCAAGAATGCGGATGTCATTATGATCCTTATCAACGACGAGCGTCAGGCGGATATGTACAAAAAGGACATTGAGCCCAACCTCACGGCAGGTAAGGCACTGTGCTTTGCACACGGATTTGCCATCCACTTCGGCCAGATCGTACCTCCTGCGGATGTCGATGTGTTTATGATCGCTCCCAAGGGCCCCGGTCACACGGTTCGCAGTGAGTATCAGGAAGGCAAAGGCGTGCCTTGCCTTGTTGCCATCCATCAGGATGCGACCGGCCGTGCATTGGATGTTGCTCTTGCATACGCGGCGGGTATCGGCGGTGCCCGTGCCGGTGTTCTGGAAACCGATTTCCGCACTGAGACCGAGACCGACCTCTTCGGTGAGCAGGCTGTCCTTTGCGGCGGCGTGACCGCGCTGATGAAGGCGGGCTTTGAGACGCTGGTTGAAGCAGGCTACGATCCCCGTAACGCGTATTTTGAGTGCATCCACGAGATGAAGCTCATTGTTGACCTGATCTACAAGGGCGGCTTCTCGATGATGCGTTACTCCATCTCCGACACGGCGGAGTTCGGTGATTACGAGATCGGCAAGCGCATCATCACCGAGGAAACCAAGAAGGAAATGAAGAAGGTTTTAGCCGAGATCCAGGACGGCACCTTTGCTTCCAAGTGGATCAACGAGAACAAGGTCAATCGTCCGCACTTCAATGCGTGCCGCCGCATTGCCGCTGAGCACGAGCTCGAGGCTGTCGGTAAGGAATTGCGCAAGATGTACAGCTGGAACGAAGACTGATCCGGATAGAAAGCGGTCTGCATACCATTGGTGTGCAGACCGCTTTTGCGTGAAATTTAAGTGAAATGTTTGGAACCTCTTGACTTATTTTGCTAAATTGTATACAATAATTGTATATGTTTTGTTGAATTTGCAGGAGGTTGACTATGAAAATGATAAAAAGGATGGGGAAAAGGGTGCTGTCATTTCTCCTGACAACGGTAATCATTGTGTCGGGGCTTGTGAATCTTTCGTTGGTTTCGGCGGCAGATACTTACACCTTTTCCACAACGGATGTGCGATCGATCATCATTTCGATCCTGAAGGGTGAAAAGCCGAGCACACCGATGAACGGAAAGGAAGACCGTGACGGTGACGGCTCTATCAATACCATTGATGTCCGCACGATGCTCAAGGAAATTCTCCAGGGCAATAATACGATCACGCTTTCCCAACCGATTGCCGCAAATGCGATCCGCCTTTCGAGCATTTCCGATGTAGCAAGCAGCACAAAAACCCGTTCCTACGAGGTGTATGCCCCGTATACGGACACCTATACCATCACCTCTACCTATGTTTCTTCGATCCAGATCTATTCCGGCGACAACCTGATCGGTTCGGGTACATCGTCTTTGAATGTGTCGCTTCAGGCGGGTGTCGGCTACACGTTAACAGTAACGGCGCGCTACGCCAACTATTCGTATTCTCTGACAGTTGTGGCGGATAACCACAAGGTCACCCTGCCTTATGATGTTGCCAAGCCGATGGATACCTCGGGTATTTCAACGGACAACAACAAGGCGTATGTAGTGGAATCCTGCAATATCCATTACCAAAAGCGTGAAGGCGGCACGTATGTCTATTGTAATAACCCCGAGTTGATTCAGAGCGATGCCATCGGAGACGCACTGATGCGCAATGACAATCTCACGGGCGATGTGTTCGTGACATACGAGCATTCCAGCTATACGAGCAGCTCGTTCTATCTTGGCTATCAGGTCAAAAACAACGGCACGTCGGATGTTTACATCACCGTGACCAATGTCGGCTATCAGACTACCGGCTCGTGGTTCGGACAGTATGCGTGGTATGATTTCTACAACACCTCGTTTACACTGCCGAGCTCGTCATCCTATAACAACGACAATTATCTGTTCTACGATTATACACCCCGTGTGTTCCAGCCGATCACCTACCGCTTGCCTGCGGGCAAATATTTCTACGTTGTCGGCGGTACGTCGAGCGATGCGTACAACAACATCAATGTGGATGGCTCTGCAAACCGGCGTCTTTCCAAAGGTAACTGTGCCAACGCCGCGGTGAAATTCACCGTAACGGGCGGCTCGGTCACCGGCACGATGTATTGCTACAGCAGCACCTCTCAGGTGAAGGCGGAGCCCGCACAAACGGGTTATCGTGTAGACAACAACTCAAAGGGCGCCAGCTACGGTCTGCAGTATCAAGGCTCTGCCGATCATCACGGCGTCATCGACAGCTATATTGACTGGACATTCAACGATGAGATCGGCAGCGGTATGCTTCCCGTGACCTACACCAACTACTACGATCCCAACTACGCCTCGATCACGACTCCCTATGCGGCGTATAACAGCACGGCACATACGCACGAACGCAAATTCGAGTGGGTTACACACATTAACCCGCAGGATGTCAACACGGCCGTCGGCACGGATATGGTGGCATTTTCCTGTGTAGACGCAAACGGCGTCAAGCGTGTGCTCGATACCGATCACGTAGACGGTACGGGTAGCTTCGGTAACTTCGGCAACTGGATGATCGAGTATCAGGAGCACTTTACGCTCGTCAATCAAGGCAGCAAGGAACGTGTCATTACGTTGCATTACGGCGACAATGGTGCACTGGCACTGATGGCGCGCGACAGTAACACAGGCGAAGTGTTGCAGGCGGATTTTCCTGTCGGCGGTGACACCATCGGCATCAACTATACCTATCAGATCACCATTCCCGCACACAGCATCAAGCAGATCACCATCTCGTATGTGCTGATGCCGATGTCGGCAGGCACGGTATCCCATATGGCAAGTATTGCATAAACAAAAAACCCGCGCGGTATGTTTGAACTGCCCCAATTTGTGCGGACAGTACAAAAACACCCCTATGGCAGGTAATATTAAGTTTTAACAAGCAAACTGACTTCGTTGTTC